>JANMBI010000118.1:0-17950 GCA_031360325.1 Frigoribacterium sp.
ACGATCTCCGCGGGAGAGATACTGATGCCAAGGGTTACAAGCAACTCGCCCGCTCCACGCTCCATGGCGCGGAAATCGATGGTGCCGAACCGCGTCTTCGGCTCGCGGCCGGCATAGATGTTTTCGGCGACGCTCAGGTCATTTGCGAGGTTGAGTTCCTGGTAGATCACGGCGATGCCGCGAGCTTGGGACTCACGGGGGGAACTTGCCTGGATCGGCACTCCGGAGACTTCGATTACCCCGTCGTCGGCCCGTTCGGCTCCCGCAAGAATCTTGAGGAGGGTGCTCTTACCGGCACCGTTCTCCCCGACGAGGGCCATGACTTCGCCCGGTTCGACCGTGAGGGTGACGTCACGAAGCGCGGTGACGCCCGGGTATCTCTTGACGATGCCGCGCATCCCAATGAGGGGATAGTCAGCCACAGCGACTCCTTTGTGCTTGGGTTAGAAAGGGTGTAGTGGGGCCGGCGGGCTCTCCGCCGACCCCACTATTACGGCCCCGGACTGCTAGTGGGCGGTCTTGAGGAATTCCGTCAACGTGTCGGGGGTGACCGTCACGACTCCGGTGTCGACGTTGAAGTTCTTCGGGAGCTTGGAGGTCTTGTTGTGGAAGTCCACCAGGATCTGAAGAGCCTGGGCGGTCATGCCGGAGGGCTTTTGTGAGATGAGTGCATCCACGCAGCCTCCCTTCATGCCGTCGATGCCCTGCGGAACAACGTCGAAGCCAACCGCTTTGACGGTCCCACACTTGTTGCCCGACTTCAATGCGCCGGCGATACCAGGAAGGTCAGATCCGCCGATGCCGACGAAGCCGGCGAGGTCCGGGTTGGCCTGGAGGATCGTCTCCGCGCTGGACTGTGCCGTTGCGATTGATTCGTTCGAGACCTGGGTGGCGACAAGCTTCATGTTCGGGTACTTGGCGAGAGCCTTCTGCACACCGTCCAGGCGCTGCTTGAGATTGACCGCGCTGAGGCTGCCGATGATCACAGCAACCTTGCCTTTCTGGCCAACTGCCTTCGCGAGCGCCTCCCCGGCCTGTTCGCCGGCAACGACGTTGTTGGTTCCGATGTACCCGAGGACCTGGCTGTTCGGCACCGGGCCGTCCCACGCGATCACGGGGATACCGGCGGCGGTTGCCTTCGCAATGTCGTCGAGCACGCTCGCTGGGTCGTTCGGGGAGATGGCGATGCCGGCCGGCTTGGTGGCCAGGATCGAGTCGAAGATCGCGACCTGGGCGGCAGCGTCATCCGTGTCGGGGCCGAGGAACTTCGCCGAGACGCCGAGCTTGGCGGCCTCGGACTCCATTCCCTTGCGGGCATCGACCCAGTACGGGTTGTTTAGGGACTTGGGAAGGAACACGTAGACGGGCTTGTCAGCCGGGGCCGCCGAGTTTGTCGAGCCGCCCGAATTGCTCGCGCAGCTGGTGAGGGCCAACGCGGCCACGGCCACTGTGGCGACGGTGATGATGACTTTTCGCATTACTACTCCTTTGTAATCGGTGCATTTGACTGTGGTGAATCCTCTGATGTGTGCCGGCGGGCCGTCGACTGCCGAATTCCGTTTTGCCAGCGTGCCAAGACTCGGTGCGCCCTATAGGCCCACCTCCGATTTGATGCTGCCCCGCATGATCCGGACCGCGGCGGCCAACGTGGAGTCGTCCCCCACGTTTCCCGCGAAGACGACGTATGGCAGACCCTTGAGGCCCCGCCTGGCGCCGCCCTCGTGAACCCAGACGGAGACGATCCCGGGGAACAGCTGTCCGACAACGGTGGCTCGGCGTATCTTGAGCCCCCCCGTTGCGATATCGCTGGAGGTGATTCCACCTTTCGCCATGACCCATCCGATGGCGACCTCGTCGACCGCGCGGGCGGTCAGCGTGACGAGGGCGTGGGACACGGTCTGGGCGATTACCAGGCTGGAGTGCCCGCTGTCGCCGGTGACCTGCTCCCGGCTGGACACCAGCAACGTGTCGGTCCGCGAGAGCGCGTCGATGAGCGCATCGGCGCAGCGCGCCATCTCGCCAGCCGACTTCCTCGGGTCGAGCAGTTTGGGAACGTCGACTTCGACGACCTCGATGTCCGGAAGCTCCTCCCTCAACCGCGCCACCTGGAGCGTGGTGAGTTGCACGTGCGAACCCACGATCACCAGGCCGTTGCCGCTGCGTTCTCCCGCAGCGAAGATCTCGTCGTGTGTCAGGGGAGCTCGTCCATTGAGGCCGAGTCTCGCCGCGACGAATGACGGGCCCGTGCGGCACAGCACTCGTGCGTCGGCTTCTTCGGCCTCCACCAAGCCGAGCACGACGACGTCGAAATCGCTTGCGTCTGTGGCATTCACGACGATCGGGGTCTCGTTTGAGCAGGCGAGGATGATGTCGCGCACTTTCTCTACGCCGCCGACCCGGATGTCCTCGAGACTCAGGCTCACGACATCCGTCGTCTTGATTCGGGAATTCGTCTTCTCCTCCACGTAGTCGCGCAGGTCCGAGCTCGCGAAGCCGAACGTGGCGTCCTGCGCGTAGTCGGTCTGGCCGACGGGAACGAAGGTGTCGCCTTCGCGCACGTAGTGCACATCGCCCGCAGTCACCCGGCCGGCCTCGATGTACGCGGGAGCGATGAGCAACGCGTCGTACGGCGCTCCGGCCGCGCGAGCGCTGTCACTGAGCACGTCGGTTTCGAGCGGGAAGTGTCCGCGAAGAGTGGAGTCGCTGCGCGTAATGAGTTCGTAGTTCAGGCCGAGTTCAGAGGCCACGCGATCGATGCTTCCCGCCACGCCCTCGAGCGTTGCCTTTGCCTCGAGGTCGTTGAGACCCCTCGTATTGGTCAGGATGAAAAACGACTGGGTCGACTGCTCGAAGGCCCAGCGCAGATCCTCGCTCTTCCAGCGGGTGAGCACCGGGACGCCCTGCACCGATTGGCTGCCGGTCGGATCGTCGTCGAGCACGATCACCCAGGTGTTTGCGGCGTCATTCGCTTCGCGGATCCGCAACCGGGAATCGGCGATCCGGAGTACCGGCGGGCCCGCGGAGAGCAACTCCTGCGCGGCTCTCACCCCGCTGGCGCGAGTTTGAACTGCCACGATTACAGTTCCGAAACGCGTTCGGCGAGGTACTCGACGCCCATGCGCGGACTTGACAACACCGGAAGACCGGTCTTTTCCCGCAGAACCTCCACAAGCCGGGACATGGAGGCCTGCGCAAGGACGACCACGTCGACGTTCTTCGCGAGGCCAACCGCCTGCTCGATGACCATCGCGTCGTGCGTTTCGCGGTCGCCCGACATGAGCTCGTCGAACGCGCCGGGGCACAGCCGCTGCTCGATGGTCACGTTGCGGCCGAGCTCTTTCGCTTTGTCCCGGATCAGATCCGAGGTCGGGCCGAGCGTCGTCGGGACGGTGGCGAGAACCCCGATCCGCGGTCCGCCGAGGGCGGCGCGTCGTGCCATCTCCTCGTCGATCTTCACGACGGGGATGTGAACGCTGCGGGCGGCGACGTCGAGTGTCGGGCCGAGAGACGAGCATGCGGAGAAGATGATGTCGGCGCCTGCGGCTTCCGCCGCCTGGGCCAGGTGGGTCATCCTCGACTCGCTCTGCGGCGAGATGACGCCCTCGCGTACGACCGTGGCCAGCACGTCCGAGTCGACGAGGTGGATCACGTCGGCGTCGGGGATGAGCTCGGCAATGAGGTCGTTGATGACCGGCTCCACCGAAACAAACACGAAGCTCGTGTGCAGAATCGCAATCTTCTTTGACACGGTCATCATCTCCTTTGAGGTCAGACGCAAGACGTCTGATGACTTATCTTTAGGCAATCCTTCGCGGTTGTCAATCCGAAAGGGTAACGATTCGAAATCGCCGCCGCCGACCCGTCACGCGGCTGGGTGAATCGGCGCACCGGTCAGAGCGCGCCACCAGCCGGCATCATCGACGCGAGAGCGGACGGCTCACGCCGGGGACTATCACCACGTGGGCGCCCTCGTCGACTAGGGCCTCGACGGCGTCGCTCGGCGCCGAATCATCGGTCACCAGTGTCCACGGCACGCGAAGGCGCGCCCAGGCGTGGAACGGACTCGTGCCCACTTTCGCTCCGTGCGCGAGCACATATACCGCGTTCGCCCGGTCGGCCATCAGTTCCTTGAGCCTGGTCTGTTCCAGGTCCGCTTCGCAGATGCCACTTCCCGCTTTCACGCCATCGGCGCCGAGAAATAGCCGGTCGAAGGTCATCCGCTCAAGTGCCGCTTCGGTGAGCGGGCCGAGGAGGCTCTGGCTCAACTTTCGCACTCGACCGCCGAGGGAATCGAGCTGGATCCCCTCGGCATCGGCGAGTTCCGCAAGCACCGCCAGGCCAACGGATGCAACGCGGAGGTCGCCGACCGACCGAAGCTCGCGTGCGAGCGCCGCGACCGTGGAGCCCGCGTCGAGCAACAGTGATTCTCCCGCCTTCACCTGGGCCGCTGCCCACCGTGCGATTGCGCGCTTCTGCTCCTGCGCCTCTCCCAAACGCTGGCCGAAGGAGGTTTCCGGATGTGCAACCAGGCCGAGCGCGCCGCCATAGGTTCGAGAGAGCCTTCCCCGGGCGTCAAGAGCGGCGAGGTCCCGGCGGATCGTCGACGCGGTGACACCGAAATGGGCGGACATCTCGTCGACGTTGGCGGTGCCGAGACTCAGTGCCAGTCGCACGATCTCCTCGCGGCGAAGCTCTGGAGATGTCATCGGCGCAGACCGCTGCCGAACGCATCGACGGCAAGGGTCATCACGAGGACGCCGGTCGAGTCGCCATTTCGGCAGCCTGGTGAAGCGCTTCGACCATGCTCCGCGGATCCGCTATGCCCTTTCCGGCGATGTCGAACGCCGTGCCGTGGTCCACCGAGGTGCGGATCACCGGCATCCCGACCGTGATGTTGACTCCCGCCTCGATGCCGAGAACCTTGACCGGCCCGTGCCCCTGGTCGTGGTACATGGCGACGACGAGGTCGTAGTCGCCTCGACCGGCCAGGAAGAAGAGAGTGTCCGCCGGCAGCGGACCGTGCGCGTCGATGCCGGATTCGCGCGCCGCCCGAACGCCCGGCTCTATCTTTTCCGCCTCTTCGCCCTGGCCGAATAGCCCGCCCTCTCCGGCGTGGGGGTTGATGGCACAGACCCCGATCTTCGGCGCGGGGATGCCGGCTCGCACGAGCGCCTCATGCCCCCGACGGATCGTGCGTTCCACGAGTCCGGGGTTGATCATGCGCACGGCATCGACCAACCCGATGTGCGTTGTCACATGGATGACCTTGAGGGTTCTCGTCGAGAGCATCATCGACACCTCTTCGGTCGCGGTCAGACTCGCGAGGAGTTCGGTGTGGCCCGGGTAGATCCAGCCGGCGGCATGCAGCGCCTCCTTGTTGAGGGGAGCCGTGCAGATCGCCTGCACCTCGCCGGCGACCGCCAACGCCGCCGCCGTCTCGATGTACCGGTACGCCGCGTCTCCTGCCACCGCGGAGAGCTGCCCCCAGGGAAGGTCCTCCGGAAGCAGAGCCAGGTCGATCACATTGATCCGCCCCGCGCCGAACACGGCGTCCCCGACGCCGGCGATTGCCACTATTTCGGGGTCGAGTCCGAGAATCGCGGCGGCCTGGCGCAGACGGAGGGCGTCGCCGATGACGATGGGGCGGCACTCCGCAATGGTCTTCGGGTCGAGGAGCGCGGCGACCACCACCTCCGCCCCGACACCGGCGCCATCGCCCATCGTGACCGCGATGATGGGGAGGTCGTGCGAGTCAATGGTGTTCACGAAGGGGCCTTTCCGTGCGAGCGTGGCGGCGAGGTGTCGCCGGCCAGGTGGGAGGTGAAACGCTCCAGGATGAAGCGCAGGCTGTCGGACCCGCCGAACGATCCCGGTCTGGTGACGATCAGTCCGCCGGCGTCGGTGCGTGAGAGAACGGCGCCGTGTTCGATTTCGATCAGCGGCTCGATCCACCGGACTCCCCGCCGATCGAGCACCGCGCGGGCCGTGTCGCCGCCGGTGAGCACCAGGGGGATCCCCCGTGCTACCGGGTCGATGAACAGTGCCAGGGCGGAAGTCAGCTCCCGAGAGGTTCCGCGGTCGACCCCGGCCGCCCCGATGGTCACCGCCACGTGCCCGGACTGCAGCGCCGCGCGAAGTGCGGTTCGGTCGGCGGTGCCGTCCAGCAGGTCACCGGCACCCACGGTGACGATGGGGACTCCGGATTCCGCGAGGATCTGGAGCTGCGCGCGGCTCTGCGCGGAGGCCGTGCCGACGACGATCATCACCGGCCGGCCGGCCGTGGTTGGCTCCTCCACCTCGCCGGCCGGGGTGAGGTCGGACGCGCCCGCCGGCGATCCTAGGCTGCCGCGCCCGGGGGCCGATTCGGCCGCAGCCATCGCCCGGGAAAGAGCCGCGCCGAGCGCCGAGGCCCCGGCGAGCTGGGCGCCCTCCCGCCGGAGCGCCGCTGCGGCGATGATGTCCAGATCGGCGGCACTCTCCGAATCGCACATTGCGATCATCTGCCGCCTGGCCAGTCCGTCGAGAACCCGATCCAGCTCGCCACCGTCGCCGCGGATGGTGTCGAGGTCGACCAGCCCGGAGGGAAGCGGTGCCAGGGCCTCGGCGATCGTCGGCGGCGACGATCTGCCCTCGGCAGACCAGAGAGACGACCGGTGCAACGGCACGCCCGCGGCGTGCACGACCCCGCCGATCGTGCTGCGCCCCAGTTCGGGCAGTGCGGGTGCGAACAGCACCGGGCCGCGGTCGAGCAAAACCCCGACCTCGCTCGACAGGTGCCCCCTCAACAGGGAGTCGACCTTGAGGAACACCGATACGGTGGCGCCATGCGCCTCGGCCACGCGCAGCAAGAGGTGTTCCAGGCGCGCGGACGAGCGCTTCGCATCCAACCGGCGATTGTCGGTGTCGAACACCAGGTGAGGCCGGCCCGGATGCTCCACCTCCGTGCCAGCCGGATCGTCCGGCACCAGCACGACTCGGGAGGCGACGGCCTCGTCGGATCGGTTCGGGGACATCCCCGGCACCCGCCCGAGGGCTGCGGCGGTTTCGGCGGCGCCCGAAAGGTCATCGGCTACCGCGATGATGCGTCTGATGCCGAGACCCCCTCTCTGAGCTCGTTCGAGTCGAGCATAGTGCGCAAACCGCGCAGGTCCGTTTGCGTGGTTCGCGCAATCATGGCAGGGTGATGACTCCACGAAGGCTCGATTCGTCGCAGGGAGTACCGAATGCTCGGAACGCAGGTCGATGGTCTCGGGTTGCCTGTGTCGCGGCTCGTCCTCGGCACGATGACCTTCGGGGACACCGTGGAAGCCCCCGTGGCGGCCTCCATGGTCGACGCCGCCATCGACGCGGGCATCACCGTCATCGACACGGCGAACGGCTACGCCGGGGGCGCGAGCGAGGAGATTCTCGGGTCGATATTGCAGCGACGGCGCGATTCGGTGCTCCTGGCCACCAAGGCCGGTATGCCGCACTCCGACTCCGGGAAACACTCGCCACTCTCGGCGAAGGGCCTGCGGCAGTCCGTGCACGGAAGCCTTCGCCGACTGCGGGTCGACCGCATCGACCTCTTCTACCTGCACCAGCCCGACCGCGCGGCCCCGGTCGAGGAGACGATGCTCGTGATCGCCGAGCTAATGAGGGAGGGGACCATCGGTGCGCTCGGAATCTCCAATTTCGCGGCCTGGCAGATCTGCGAACTCAACCACGTCGCCGACGCCATCGGCACCCCGCGGCCGGTCATCGCGCAGCAGCTCTACAGTCTGGTGGCCAGGCGGATCGAGGACGAGTATCTCGAATTCGCCCGCACCACCGGGCTGAAGACAATGGTGTACAACCCCCTCGGCGGCGGCCTGTTGACGGGCAGATACGAATTCGCGAACGTGCCGACCGGAGGACGGTTCGGCGGTTCACGGCTCGCGGATCTCTACCGGCAGCGGTACTGGGATCCGAGGCTTTTCGACGCGGTCGCAGCGCTCAAGGCGATCGCGGACGGTGCGGGCATGACCCTCGTCGAGCTGTCCTTGCGCTGGCTGATGGGCAGCCCCGATGTCGACGCCATCCTGATCGGAGCATCCCGCATGGAGCAACTCGAGTCGAATCTCCTCGCCGCGCTTACGGGTGCCCTCCCTGCCGATCTCGTCGCCGCCTGCGACGAAGTCGGCCGGGAACTCCGGGGTCCCATGTCGAGCTACAACCGATAGACCAAAGTAGTCCCGCAACAGAACGCCTGTCGCGTCCACTGGCGCGAAACCCCAACGAACGAAACGAGCACCGGTGCCACACAGTCCCTCCATCGTCCTCAACAACGGCGTAGCCATCCCACAGCTGGGTTTCGGCGTCTACCAGATAGAACCGGGGGAGGTGCGCGGTGCCACCGAGCGCGCCCTCGAGGCCGGGTACCGCCACATCGATACGGCTGCGGCATACGGCAACGAGGTCGGAGTAGGCGAGGCAGTGCGGTTCAGCGGAATCGCCCGGGAAGAGATCTTCCTCACCACCAAGCTGCGCAACGCCGCCCAGGGCTACGAGAGCACGCTTGCCGCGTTTGAGCAGAGCCGCAGAGACCTGGGCGTCGATGTGATCGACCTGTATCTCATCCACTGGCCGTACCCCATGCACGACAGGTACATCGAGAGCTGGAACGCGCTCGAGAAGCTCTATTCGGAGGGCGCCGTGCGGGCCATCGGTGTCTCCAATTTCCTCCAACCCCACCTCGATCGGATCCTGGCGGAGTGCGAGATCGTGCCCGCGGTGAACCAGATCGAACTTCATCCCAGCTTCCAACAGGCGGACCTGACCGCATACTCGGTGGAGCGCGGCATCGCGATCGAGTCGTACAGCCCCCTCGGCCAGGGTCGGGACCTGACCGGTTCCGTTGTGCGCGATCTCGCGGAGAGGCACGGCACGTCGCCGGCCCAAGTCGTTCTGCGCTGGCACGTCCAGCGTGGGTTTGTGGTGATCCCGAAGTCGACGACCACCGAACGGATCAAGGAGAACATCGACATCTTCGATTTCTCTCTCGCCGATGACGAAATGGCCTCGATCACGAGGCTTGATGCCGGGTCGCGGATCGGTGCGGACCCCGCTACGTTCGACTACCCGCAGATCTAGACCGACGCGCGCGCCGCGTGGCCCACCTGCCGCTGGAGGGCTAGCCGACGCGAGCCTGCCCCGAAAGTGTCGCAAGCGATGCCCCGGCGAAAGTCCGCGCCGCCTCCTGCCAGACGACGAGAAGCCCGAGCAGATCCTCTCCGTCGGCGCGCCTCGCGTCGACCTCCCGTTGAACAGCCGACAGTACCCCGGTGCGCAACTCGGTGTTGAAGTTGATCTTGCCCACGCCAACGGAGGGCGCCGTGGCCAGATCCGTCGCCGACAGTCCGGATGCCCCATGCAGCACCAGCGGAACGGTCGACTGCGCCGCGACGTCCCGCAGAACATCCCATCTCAGGTTGGGCTCGCTCGCATATTTGCCGTGCACGTTTCCGACCGCGACAGCAAGCAGCTGTGCTCCGCTTCGCTCGACGAAGTCGGCGACCAGACCCGGATCGGTCAGCTCGGCCGCCTCCACGGAGAAGGCTTTGTCTTCGTCCCCTGCCAGACCGCCCAATTCGGCCTCCAACACGATTCGGGGATCGTCGATGGCGTCCCGAGCGGATCGCACCAGCCGGATGTTCTCGTCACGGGCGAGCGCGGAGCCGTCAACGAGCACGGAGTCCACGCCCACCGCTACGCCGGTCAGGATGAGGCCCAGATCGCTCGAGTGGTCGAGTTGTATTGACACCGGAACGGTCGCCGAGTCGGCCAGTCCGCGCAGCGCTCGCACGAGACGCTGACCCGACGCGGACACCATCGTCTTCGGGGCAACGAGCAGGATCACGGCCGCGTCGGCCGCCTCCGCCGCTTCGACCACCGCGTCCGCCGTGGTGAAGTCGTAACAGGTGAACGCGGGAACGGCTGCGTTCCGGGCGAGTGCCGCAGCGGCGATGACATCGAGTCGGGCTCTCATGGCGCAGTTCCTCTTCTGCTTGGTCAGGAGCGCCGGTTCGGCGCAATGACTGTGATGACCGCGGAATCATCCGCCGTGCCGAGGCCCTGCGCCTGGCCAATCAGGTAGAGCTGCTCGGCCGCCGCCGCCAGCGGGGAGGGAAGGCCGAGGCTCCGGGTCGCCGTCCCGACGATTCCCATGTCCTTAACGAAAATATCGAGGCGGCTCAGCACCTCGGCGCCCCCCGTCTCGTATGCCTGGAGCATACGGGGGCCGCGGTTGGACAGCATGAATGAGCCGGCAGCGCCCGCTTCGAGCGCCCGGAGAGTCTTGGCCCGATCCAAACCGAGGGCATCCGCGAGCGCGAGCGCTTCGGCGGCCGCGGCAATGTGCACCCCGCAGAGCAATTGGTTTACGGTCTTCATCGCTTGGCCGTCTCCCGGCGCATCCCCGACGATGGTGATCGTCGACGCAAGCAGCTCAAGGACCGGCCGTGCCTGCGCCAGGGCCGCGGGCTCCGCGCCGACCACGATCAACAGGTCGCCCTCGGCGGCGCGCAGCGGACCGCCGGACAGCGGCGCGTCCACGAGCGCGATGCCACGGCCGGCCAGGCCGGCCGCGATGGCGGGAATCGCCTCTGCGCCGACCGTGCTGGTAAGAATCACGACGGTGTCGGGGTCGATCACCTCGGCCACCCCGCTCGGTCCGAACAGCACGTCGGCGAGTTGTTCCGCGTTGCGCACCGCCAGAAGCACCACTCCCGCGCCGGCCGCCGCGGCGCCAGCAGACTCGTAGGTCGTGACGCCCTCGTCGCTGGCCAGACTTCGGCGGCTTTCGTGGACATCGAACCCGTGCACGGTGAACGCCGTGGACAGGCGCGCGGCAATGGGGAGGCCCATTGCTCCGAGCCCGAGCACCGCGACAATCGGACGACTCGTGGTGTTTCCCGTCTGCATTGACATGGTTTCGTCTTTCGAGAAGTGCGTCCGGGGGCCAGGTGGGTGCCCGTCGGTGTTCGCGCTAGCGTGTGAACACATCTGACATCTTATATTTAGACGCGCCGGCGTCCACACCGGACCGGCCATTTCCGGCGGTCCGTCACCGTATGATGAACTGCAAATAGTCAGGAAGGTCACCTTGGCGCGTCAGTCCTTGGTCAGTATGGTGTCGGATGATCTGCTCAACCGCATTGTGTCCGGTGAATTCCCTCCCGGATCCACCCTCCCGGGGGAGCAGGAGCTGACGACACAGCATGAAGTAAGCCGGATGACTGTTCGTGAGGCTGTGAAGACCCTGGAAGCGCAATCCGTGGTTCGCATCGAGCGCGGTCGTGGGACCTTCGTCAACCCGCTCCACCTCTGGACATCGATGGAGGCCGTACTTCGCGCCGCCGCCGATGGCGAAAACGACGACGCCGCCTCCATCCAATTGATCGAACTGCGCCGGATGCTGGAAACCGGAGCCGCGGAACTCGCCGCCCCACGGATTTCGGCTGAAGAACTCGAGGCCCTGCGTACGCACCTCGCAACGATGCGCGCCTCCCATCAGGCGAACCAGGTTGGGGACTTCGTCGAAGCCGATCTCGCATTCCACGACGTTATTCTTCGTGCTTCGGGGAACGTGTTTCTGGCTGTCCTCTTCGACCCGCTCTCGCGTGTGCTTGCTGCCCGGCGCACACAGACATCACGGGTGGTCGAGATTCAGGTCCACGCGATCAAGGAACACGCCCACATCGTCGAGGCGTTGGAATCCGGTAGCCCGGGGCAGGCGCGCCTCGCGATGGACGGCCACATGACGCAGACCATGAATGACTTGAAGAAGTACGTTCTGCACGTCTGACCCTCGCCGGGGTCAAAGACAAGCGGCCAGTCCCGTCGGACGTGAGCCGAAAATTCCGATTGCGGGACAGAACTTCGCCCGTCTCGGACGATCGGTACCGGGGAACCAGGACGAATGGATCCGCGATGCTGCGCAGGTCAGTCGGCGCGGCGGTCGTGCCAGCCCGGCCAAGCGGAAGCGTCGACTATGCAGAATCGATTGCCCTCCGGGTCCTCCAGGATGACGTAGTCGGCGTCGGCCGGCCGGCGATCCCAGGGGACCTCGCGCGCCCCGAGCGACTTCAGTCGGTGGACCTCGGCGCTCCGCTGCTCCGCGTAGAGATCGAGATGGATGCGGGGCGGAAGCACACGCTCAGAGGGATGTGCGTCGAGAGACACGTTTGGTCCCTGGCCGGCACGGGGGTGGAGCAATGCAAAGTCGACGCCCACGGGTTCGCGCGGTAGGTAATCGAGCGCACGCGTCCAGAACTGGATCTGCGCGTCGAGGTCATCGACGCGTATGACTATTGACCCCACCACGAGCATCCTCGAAGCCTACGCGGCAGCGATCTACGGCCGCGCGCCAACGGACACCGAAATCAATCCGCGATGCGAGGGTGACCCCTGTCCCGCTTACGATCCCCGTCGCGCATCCGGCAGCGTCGGCGGCCTGGCGTAGTCTGCGGGCATGGACATCATCCTCGTTCCCGGCTTCTGGCTGGATGCGTCGTCATGGTCGGAGGTGAGCCCGGTGCTGGTGGCAGCCGGCCATCGGGTGCATCCGCTGACCCTGCCCGGCCTCGAATCTGTCGACGCCCCTCGTGCCGGCATCGGGCTGCGCACACATATCGACGCCGTGGTCGAGGTGGTCGATGCCCTCGACGGCCCGATCGTTTTGGTCGGGCATTCCGGGGGCGGCGCCATCGCCTACGCGGTTGCCGACGCGCGACCCGATCGCATCTCCCGGGTCGTGTATGTCGATAGTGGACCGCTCGGCGAGGGGGGAGTCATCAACGACGCGCTGCCGACCGAGGGCGACGGTATCCCGCTTCCCGACTGGGACCGGTTCGACGACGAGGACCTCGTCGATCTGAGTGACGAGCTGCGTGCGGCGTTCCGCGCGCGCGCCGTGCCACAGCCGGTGGGTGTCGCGACGGAGAAGCTGCAGCTTCACGATGAGCGGCGCTTCGATGTGCCAGCGACGGTGATCGCCTGTGAGTTCTCGTCGAGCATGTTGCTCGCCTGGGTCGAGGCTGGCCTTCCAAATGTCGCGGAACTTGCGTCGATTCATGACGTCGAAATGGTCGATCTGCCGACCGGCCATTGGCCGCAATTCACCCGCCCGGCGGAACTCGGCGAGGCCATCCTCGCCGCGGTGGATCGTCCGGTGGTCCCCGCGTGACCACACCTCCGGCGGGGCGCAACTGGGCGGGTAACTACGAGTACCGGGCCGCCGGTATTCGAACTCCGTCCAACCTCGATGATCTGCAGGAGCTGGTGCGGGGCAGCCGACGCCTCCGCGCGCTCGGCACGCGGCACTCCTTCAACGACCTCGCCGACACGGCGGGAGAGCTGGTCTCCCTCATCCATCTCGACCCGGAACCGCGTCTCGATACCGAGCGGATGACCGTCTCCGTTGCCGCAGGCACTCGCTACGGGGTTCTCGCGAGTTGGTTGCAGGCGCAGGGGTTCGCACTGCAGAACATGGGGTCCCTTCCCCACATCTCGGTGGCCGGTGCCATCGCGACCGGCACCCACGGCTCCGGCGACACCAACGGCAACCTGTCGACGGCCGTGTCGGGACTTCAGCTGGTGACCGGGGACGGCGAGCTCCTCGAGGTCGACCGCCACTCTCTGGACTTCGACGGCATGGTGGTCTCGCTCGGCGCACTGGGCGTCGTCACGCGAGTGACTCTTGACATCCAGCCGACCTTCACGGTGCGGCAGGATGTGTATCTCGGAATGCCGTGGGAGGTCGTGCTCTCCGAGTTCGATGCTCTCACGTCGTCTGCCTACAGCGTGAGTCTGTTCACCGACTGGCTCGGTGACGACCTGGAGCAGGCCTGGTTCAAGACTCGGCTGTCGGACGGTGATTCCGGCTCGATGCCGTCGAGTCTGTTCGGGGCATCGGCGGCGATCGGGGGTGGACCGCTGATCGTGGAGGGTCCCGACAACCTGACCGTGCGCGGCGGTGTTCCCGGGCCGTGGTCGGAACGCCTGCCGCACTTCCGCGTCGATTCCACACCGAGCAATGGAGACGAGATCCAGACCGAATTCTTTGTGAGCCGCGCAGACGCCGCCTCGGCTCTGGCCGCCGTCCGAGTGCTGGGCGAACGGATCGCGCCGCACCTCCTGGTGACCGAGCTGCGCACGGTGGCGGCGGACGAGCTCTGGTTGAGCCCGGCCTACCGACGCGCGAGCCTGGCCATCCACTTCACCTGGGAGAACACACCGGATGCCGTAGCTTCGGTCATCCCGCTTCTGGAGGATGCCCTGCGGCCGTTTGATGCGCGCCCGCACTGGGGAAAGGTGAACGGCATGACGGCGGCGGAGGTCGCACCGCTGTATGAGCGGCTGCCCGACTTCGCCGTCCTGGCCGATCGCCTTGATCCCGCCCGCCAGTTTCGCAACGAACACCTCGAGCGTGTCATCGGGCTCTCGGCATGACGGCCTGACGATTCGCGCCCGGGAGTTCCGGCCCGAGAATTCACGCCGGGAGGCCCACGGCTCTCAGGCGCCGGGCGGCGGGGGAGCGACGATCAATCCGGTGATCGTGCCGAGCAGGGTGTCGACGGTGAAGCTCGAGGTGGGGGCGTCCTGCACCACCTGTCCGAGACGCAGCACGACAACGCGATCCGTGACCTCGAGGATGTGCGGAAGGGTGTGGGAGATGAAGATTACGCCGAGGCCCTTAGCTTTGGCCGCACGGATCACCTGCAGCACCTCTTTCGCCTGGCGGGCCCCGAGGTGGTTGGTCGGTTCGTCGAGAATGATCACCTTGCGCGCCCAGGAGACGGCGCGCCCGATGGCGACCGCCTGGCGCTGACCACCCGAGAGTTGAGCCACCGGCCGATTGGATGCCGGCACCGCAATTCCCACGCGTTCCAGGTCGGCGTGGGCCTCGACGTCCATCTTCTTCTGGGCCAGAAAGCCCAGTCTTCCGAGAATTCCCGGCATCAGCACTTCGCGACCGAGGAAGACATTGGACGCGACGGAGAGGTGAGAGGCCAGACTCGAGTCCTGATACAGTGTCTCGATTCCGGACTCGAGGGCATCGTGCGGGCTCTTCCAGCGACGGGGGACGCCGTCGAGCAAGATCTCTCCGCTGTCCGGAAGGTGGGCTCCGGAGAGCGCCTTGACGAGGGTCGACTTTCCGGCGCCGTTGTCACCGACAAGACCGAGCACTTCTCCGGCGTGAACCTGCAGACTCACGTTGTCGAGCGCGATGACGCTTCCGTAGCTCTTCGAAATATTGCGAACCTCGTACAGCGGGCTGTCGGTCATGATGTTCTTCCCTTCGAACGAAGCGCCTGAAGCGAGACGGCCGCGGCGATGAGGATGGCGACGACCACCTGTTTCCAGTTCGGCTCGACGCCGATGATGATGAGCCCGCTGGTCACCGTGGCGAGGATGAGCGAGCCGAGCACCGTGCCCGACATGCGGCCGACCCCGCCGGAGAGGGCGACGCCGCCGATGACGACCGCGGCGATCGCATCGAGCTCGTTACCGGCACCGGAGGTCGGTGCTCCCGAGGCCAGACGGAGGTAGAGGAACATGCCGGCGAGCCCGGACAGGAAACCGGAGAGTGCGTAGATCTTGGTGATCTGACGCTTCACGTTGATGCCAGCGGCGAGAGCCGCGAAGGGATTGGATCCGATGGCGTAGGTGTAGCGGCCGAAGCGCGACTTGTGGAGGTAGAGGCCGGTGATCACCACGATAACGACCACGACGATGCCCGGCCAGGAGAGCGGACCGAGCCACGGAACGCTGAGAGCGATGGCCGACGGCGGCCCGTTGCCGATGGGTGCACCACCGGTGAGCACGATGGACATGCCGCCCGCTGCCCCGAGGGTGGCGAGGGTGGCGATGAACGGCACCAGGTGCGCCCGGTTGATCAGCAGCGAGTTGATCAGCCCGACACCGATTCCCACGGCGGAGGCGGCGAGGGTTCCGAGCAGGATCGTCAAGGCGTCGGGAAGTCCCGCCCCGGTCATCGCCTGCATCGCATAGGCGGCCATCACGCCGGAGAACCCGAGAGTCGCACCCACCGACAGGTCGATTCCACCCGAAATCACGACGAAGGTCTCCGCCACGGCGATGAGGGCGATGGGCCCCCAGTCGAGAAGGATGTTGCCGAAGACGTCCGTGCTGAAGAACACCGGGTTCAACACGGAGAACAGGATGACCATGCCAACAAGCACCAGCAAGAGGATGGTCTGTTGGTTGGAGAAGATCGGGGCGAGTCGAGCAGTCACCGAGGGCGGGGACTTGTGACCAGGTGAGCCGGAGTGCTCTGTCTCGGGACTGTGCGTCTCTTGATTTGTTGGCACGATGGGCCCTTCGCGTCGGTGCGGTTTGACTGCATTCGGTGGAGCGTTGTGGGAGATTCGCCCGGTGCCGCGGACGTGGAGTCTCGTGGCACCGGGCGAGGCTCGTGTTTCCTACTGTACGTACGTGTACTTCTTGAGATCAGCCGCGGAGGTGGACTTGTCGAGCAGGATGTTCGGCAGCGTCACCTCCGGGGTGATTCCGGCCTTCGACTTGGTTTCGATGTATTTGACGCAGGTGTCGACGGCCTGGCGAGCTTCCTCGGCCGGGTCCTGGGCGATGAGCGCGGTGAATACGCCCTTGCCGATCAGGTCGACGTTGGTCTGGTAGGCGTCATAGCCGATGAGCGCGACCTTGCCGACGAGACCCTTGGCCTGCAGCGCGGATGCCGCGCCGGTGGCGTTCGTGCCATCGATTGCGAAGATTCCGCTGAGGTTCGGGTACTTCGTCAGCCAGTTGCTCACGTTGCTGTTCGCGGTGGCGGCCTGCGACTGGGAGTAGGCGGTGTCGACCAGCTCGATGCCCGGGTACTTGGCGGCGAGTTGCGCCTTGAATCCGGCGAGGCGATCCACGTTGGTGGTCGCGGTGGCCGAGGTGAGGCCCGCGACGACCTGGTAGGTCTTCCCGGCGGTGTAATTGATCGCCTTCGCCATCGCGTCGGCAGCGGCCTGGCCGCCCTGCTTGTTGTCACCGGTGATAAAGGAGATCACGTCGGTGAGGTCGGCGACATGGGTGTCGACGTTCACGACGGGGATGCCCGCCGCCTTGGCCTTCGTCACCGAGGCCTGAAGCGCCTTCGGGTCGGTGGGGATGAGCACGAGACAGCTCGGCTTCTGCGCGAGAACCTGGTCCACGATCGGAATCTGGGTGGCCGGAGAGTAGACCGAGGGGTCGCCCTGCCAGACCAGCTTGGCCTTCTTGGCGGTCGTTTCCGCTTCGGCGCCGACCTTCATCGCCTTGAAGAACGGGTCGGCCTCCGCACCCATCACGAACGCGATGGTGAGGGGCTTGGATGCACCCGTCGTGCCCGGAGAACCGGCGGAGGTGCAGGCTGCGGTTCCGAGCAGAAGGGTCGTCGCGACCCCGACCACGCCCGCCGTCTTAACGATTCGATTCATTGTTGGTTTCTCTCCTTTGAGTGCACGGTCTTGGCACGCTGTTGACGTCCCGTGGCATCAGTTCGTCAGGCACGAGGCCGGGCAGTGAGGTTCGGCGACTGTAGTGAGATCGTTCTCACAAAAAGTTGTGAGATCGATCTCGCTGATGTGGGTATGATCATCACACCGTTCAACGCCGCTGTCAAACGCACAGGAATCCATTCATGAAACAATCGGGTAACGATGCCCCACTGACGATCCGGGATGTCGCCGTGCACGCGGGCGTTTCCCGCGCCACCGCGTCTCGCGCCCTCTCGGACTACGGTGTCGTGAGCTCCCAGACCCGAGAAAAGGTACGTCACTCGGCCGAGTCGCTCGGGTATGTGCCCAACGTTCTTGCCCGGTCGATGAGGGCAGGCAAGACGCAAACCATCGGCCTGATCATCACCGAGGTCGGATTGAGCGTCTTCGACCTCGCCGTTCGTGCGGTGATCGAAGCCGCC
>JANMBI010000131.1:0-10118 GCA_031360325.1 Frigoribacterium sp.
TGCCTCGCCGTACGCGCTGCCCTCCGCAGTCATCGTGTCCGTCGACGCCGATCGTGTGCGGGCGCCCCACCGCTTCTGCGCTCGCGCAACCCGACGCCCCGCAGCCATCTCCATGCACTGAATTCTGCACCCTGTACGGGCGCGACCGCGAAAGTGTGGCATCGCCGCTGGACGCGGGGTGCGCGGCGAGGTCCGGCTATTCGTTCCCGTTTCGATTGGTCTTGGACCTCAACACAACTCTTGGTCAGAACCTGCCATATCCCGCCGCGCTCCTGCGCCTGGCCGGCGCGGTCCTCGTCGAACAGCACGACGAGGCCGCTCAGCGGATTCGCCCCGGGATTGTCGCGTTGGCCGTTCGTCTAGCGTGCGTCGGAGCGCCATCTAGACTCGCGACAGTTGGAGTCTCACCTACTCGTGCGGCCGTGCCCTGGCCGGCGTAGGCCAAGCACAATCAGAATGATGCCGACAATGGCGACGATGAGCCCGATGGAAAGCCACATGCGGCTACCTGTCATGAAACTTCCCGGGATCAGATTCATGCCCTGCCCGACCCACACTCCACCAAGAATCAGAGCGATCACGCCGACGGTGATCAAGGCGATGCGCCCGGTACGACTATTCACGTTGCCCAACGTACCCTTGACCGACTCACCCATCGCCCGGTAGTGGTCCGCAAGGGGCACCGCATCAGCCCGCATGGCAGCGAGATGGAGTAGCGCTGGATTTGTCGCGCTCATCGTTTGGCTTGGCCGCAGTCGTTTTGGCCAGCGCGGCTACTGCGAGATACTGTGACCGGCGACCAGACCGACTACCGTCCAGATCACCACGCTCACTAGCGGCGCAGCGCCGGCAACAACGATCGCGACGATACCGAACTTTCGGCCACGATTCTGTGCAGCGGCCACGATCCCCTGGACGAGGGACCAGATACCGAACGTCGAGCCAATCAGCGCTTGGACTCCAAACGCCACCAGATTAGGTTGGGCGTTGAAACCCACTGATCCCCCGTTCGATGTGACGCCACCATAGCGGTAGATCGTCGTGCCGAAAAAGCCGATCAGCACCGAGGCGGCGACAGACAGCGCAATCACACAAATGGCCATTGTCATGGCGGTGCGTCCCAACTTCGTCGAGCGCAGCGGGACATACCGTGTCGGAAGCTCCCCGATCAGGTAAGGGTCGGCCGGTTGCTCCCAACCGCTAGCGCCAATAGCACTGGTCTCGTCGGGCAGGGGCATGGATCCTTCAGGCATCGTCGTCGTTTCCCATCGCGAGGGCTCGATATTCACCTGAGCATATATCGCAGAAGGCGCTCCCAAATGACACAGGGCCGACATGCTTGGCCGCTTGGTGGATTCGCCTCAGATCTGTCGCGCAGGAGGTCCCGCTCTCGAGTTACCTTCGTTCGCTTCGAGATCGTCTCTTTGCCCAATCTGATTTCATTGCCTCGAACCCTTCGTATTCCGCAGCGAGCTTCGCGAATACTGCGCTGCGCGTTGCGAACTCGAATACCTGTTTTCGGTAGCTGCGCCGCAACGGCAGGCCGAGGGTGACCAGCTTTTCGAGGGCGAGAATGGGCGACAGATTCGCGCTGAGGATGCGTGTCCCAGGCAATTCGAGAGTCGTTAACTGAGCCAGCGGTATGACCCATGACAAGTCCGCCATCACAACGCTTTTGTCCGAACCCAGGGAGGAATTGCCAAAAAACAGCGCGCGTAGCGACTTCAGTTCGCTGAGGGTCGTGATGTCATCGACGCGGTGCGCCTGCGAAACGGTCAGTGCGGATAAAGCTGGCAGACCGCTCAGCGGTGAAAGAGACGTAAGTCGACTGGCTCCTCCCAGTGAAACTTGCTCCAATTGTCGGAGCTCCGCTAGCGGGGCGATGTCGTGATACGGTCCCCAGTTCACACCGATGGAGCGGAGGCCGCTCTGCCCTGCTACCGCGTCCAGAAGTTCTTGCGGTACGCGGGAAACCAGATCTAGATGCTGAATGTTCGTCGGCGCGTTCGCGAGGAAAGTGATCCACTCTGCCAAAATCTTGCGTCTTTCGACGGCCCCCACGCCCAGGTGGTCGAGTTGAGTCGCTGCAACGCCAACGGATGTCTGACCGACGTATTGGTCGACCCGCCATAAGACCGGCACCACCGAATCGCGAGACACCATTTTTACCCCCCAAGACATAATGATATTTGTTCAGGCTCGAGCTTGGACGGATCTGTCGCGCAAGAAGTCCGGCTTGCGCGCGTTAGTGGGGCAGCTCGCCTATGGTCGAAGACATGAGAAGCGAGGTTCGCGACGCTTACTCGCGCCGCGCAGCAGAGTACGCAGCGCGTCTCGGGTCGATGGAGGCGGTGCACTCTGCGGATCGTCAGCTCGTGACCACGTGGGCGGATCAGATCAAGGGTCCGACGATCGACGCCGGATGCGGTCCAGGACACTGGACGAACTACCTTGCAGAGCGTGGAGTCGCCGTGCGCGGCATCGACCTTGTGCCCGAATTCATCGCACACGCTCAAGCGACCTATCCCGGCATCCCTTTTCACATCGGCGCCGTCGATGAACTCCATGCCGAAACCGGCGCGGTGGGCGGCGTGCTCGCCTGGTACTCGCTCATCCATTGCGAACCGGACGAGATACAGGCACCCCTCCAAGAGTTCGCCCGTGTGCTCAGACCCGGCAGTGACCTGCTACTCGGCTTCTTCGCGGGTCCAACAGTCGAGAAGTTCGAGCACACCGTCGTCGCGGCGTACCGGTGGCCTGTAGGCGAGCTGTGCGACAGGCTGCGCGCGGTGGACTTCGATGTGATCGAGACGCACACGAGAACAGGGCCACGGCACCGGCCTCACGGAGCGATACTCGCGCGGCGTAGGGCTTCGCGGTGACCCTTCGGTGAACGCGCAGGCGAATCCTATGACGAGCTACGCTCTCAGGTGCCAGGGCTCGTGAGGTTTCCTAGCCGGTTCGAACCCGAATGATTCCGCCATTGTGGCGACTCCCGCAAGCCCCCGCCCAACGGTCCAGGGCTCATGACCGTCGCTACCAAAAGTTATGCGGTTTCCCCCTTCATCGCACCACCAGCCCAGGACGGTCGGATCGAGAGGGAGTTTCGCACTAACCTCCAGAATTCGGTCGGCCACAACGATCGCGCGGAGCGCGTGTCGAAACTCTTCTTCGAAGTCGGCGGCCGAGAACGGCTCGGCATCGTCGGGCCAAAGCCGAACTGCATAGTCGATATGGCTGACAATTTCGAAGAGCGTGTCGCCAGCGACCATCCGTGGAATCTCCTCCAGATAATCCCGAAGGATCTTGGATGCCTGGTAGCGAGGGAACAACTCGAAAGGCTCGGCGAACGTGTCGTCGTCGCGGAGGCAATGAAGGGAGCCAAGCACGCGCTGAAACTCGCCCCGGCCGAGGAGCTCCGCAAGCTGTTCACGATGGCGATGCGGTTCTCCCACCTCAAGCCCCGTCAGGATGGTCAAGTCTGGGTAGTTCGAACGGCACTCTTCAATGCTGTCGAAGTATCCTTCTGCATCAAATTCAGGAGCGACAAGTATTCCGTCGTCGTTCACTAACTGCGGAAACGCTTCACGAAGGTACCCCGCGCGGAACGGGGTGAAGTCGACATGCTCGGTGAATGCCACCGCGGGCAATCCCAGCTCCACCGCTCTGGCGCACGACAGATTCATCGAACCGTGGCGGGCATCCCAGGACCACTGGCTGTGCACGTGACTATCCGCAGGTGCAGGCACCGTGCCATTGTCACATCGATCTCGACTAACTGCCCGATCCGTGGAACGAACTCTCCGCCGCATCGTCGAGTCCAAAAAATTGGTCCTGACGCTCGTGCACCAACGAAGACAACGGTCCGAACCTGCGCTAGCCACTTGATCGGCGCGCGTTTATTGTTCTGGTTGCCGGACCGGATGATCCGGCCACGAGGTTCCGGGGTGTGGTCCTTTCACCGTTTCGGTTCGAGTTGACGTTGAATTGTCCGATACACCGTTGATCTGGCGACGTTGAAGAGTTCGGCCAGTTCTGCGCTGGAGTGAGTGCCGGCATCGTGCACCTCGGCCAGATGTTTCTGCTGCGTCATCGACAGCTTCGGTTGCTTGCCGAGCAGTCGTCCCTTTGCTTTGGCTACTTGCATTCCTTCCCGCGTTCTGGCTCGGATAGGATCCGACTCGAACTCGGCGACCATAGCCAGAACGTTGAAGCGGAGACGACCCACCGGGTCATTCGGATCGTGTACCGATCCGCCGATACTCAGTTTGACGTCTTTGGCGGTGAGCTCATCGATGATGTCCTTAACATCCCTGAGTGACCGCGCCAGTCTGTCGAGTTTCGCAACGACGAGAGTGTCTCCCGCGCGGCAGGCGGCGAGTGCTTCGCGAAGCCCGGGACGTGCCCGGTTGGTGCCGGTCAACCCGTGATCGGTGTAGATCAGAGTGGGTCTAACGCCTAATCGTTCGAGAGCGTTTTGTTGAGCGGTGAGATCGTGTTCATTTGTGGATACGTGTGCGTACCCAATCAGTAATCCATCCATGCCGAGACGATCTCGCTTCGACGCCGGATGGTCAACGACCGTCGCATTCAGGGTCCGTCTAACGGGCAGACTGGGCGGGAGGTCACTTCTGGTTGAATGAGCAAATGTCCAAGGATCACTGGTTGTCATCCGCCCGTAAGCTCGCGCCCGGCGACAGGGTCGCGATCCTGTCGCCTTCCTTCGCCGCTCCCGGATTCGCGCCAGCGGTGCACGAGCAGGCGATGCGCCGTCTCGCCGCGGCAACGGGGCTTGTTCCTGTGGAGTACGCCACGACTCGCAGGCTCGGCGCCACGCCGGAGGATCGCGCGGGTGACATGAATGCGGCGTTCGGGGACCCGACGATCCGGGCGATCCTGGCGACTATCGGCGGCGACGACCAACTCACGGTCATCCCTCACCTTGATGCGGATCTTGCCGCGGCAGACCCCAAGATCTTCCTTGGCTACAGCGACAACACCAACCTCTTGAACTGGCTCTGGTCACTCGGGATCGCCGGTTACTACGGCGGATCAAGTCAGATCCACCTCGGGCCGGGTCCGCGGATCGATGATGTCCATCTCGCATCGCTGAGGGCGGCGCTGTTTACCGGCGGAGAACTGGAGATCGTGGAGCCAGGCGAGTCGGAGGATTTCGGCCCCGATTGGTTGTCACCGCGCGCCCTGACCGAGTTCGGTGAGAGAGAAGCCACAGAGCCGTGGACATGGGCCGGCCCGCCACGAGAGGTCGATGGTCGCACCTGGGGCGGTTGCATCGAGGTTGTCGACCAGTTGGCGATGGCTGACCGGTTGCCGCCGCTGAAGGATCTCGAAGGAACGATTCTCATCCTCGAATCCAGCGAAGAAGTGCCGCCCGCAGTGTGGGTGATGCGGTGGGTTCGATCCCTTGGAGAGCGGGGCATCCTCGCCGCAGTAGACGGCGTCATCGTCGCGAGGCCTCCCGTGAGCAGCCACGACGCGGTACCGCCCCCGGAAGAACGTAGGCGTCTTCGCGCAGCTCAACGCGATGCGGTCATCAGCGAGGTCGCTCGCTACAACAAGGAGGCCGTGGTCTGCGTTGGAGTGCCATTCGGCCACACCCGCCCGCAGTGGATCGTGCCGTACGGTGGACGAATTCGGCTCGACGGCCGGGCACAAACAATCACGGCAAACTACAACTGAAAAGCGCAGGGCCCGAGACCACAACGGCGGAGTCGAGCGCCCGCTAGAGGTTCCACTACCGGACCATTGGGCGTCGTCCGAGCGATGACTGGAATCGGATTAGATAGCCGTCCGGGTCCGTCACGAGAAACTGGCTTACGCCGGCGTCATCGTCGGCCAATTGGTACCACCTGATTTCTGGCTCCATAAAGAGTCCCACCCCGGCATGCTCCAGTGACTTCACAATTGCGTCAGTGTCGGGAACGGAGATCTGAAAGTTGATACCGCGACCGAGAGGTGCTTCAAGTTCAGAAGTGACCCAGTTCCGGCCGACGCCGACCTGTTCGAGCATCACGTGTGCTGCACCGAGGGCGATGTAGGCGAATCGCTCTTCTGGTCGCGAATAGCGGAGCTCGAATCCACAGATTCCACACCAGAACTCGATGCTCCGATCAATATCAGTCACCAGCAACTCGGGCACGAGCGCAGGTTCGAATTCTTCAGTCACCGCCTCATCGTGACACAAGGAGCCCGCACCACATTCCCCAGCGGGCTCTGGGTTGCGCCGATGTCGTCAGGTCGAGCTATAGTTTGAATATCACGACCGGTTCCGCCTATTTGTAGGTCCAGGGCCGGTCTTCACTTTTCCGGGGGCGCAGTTGCCTGCAGAGATCAAGCAGTTCAAGTCGTATGAAGAGCAGGTGAACCTGCTCTCTTCGCGCGGAATGAACATCGGTGATCACGGCGCCGCTGTTGAACAACTCCGCAAGGTCAACTACTACCGCTTGAGCGGGTACTGGTACTCGTTTCGCGTCCGCAGCGGCGGAGGCCGGAGCGATTCGTTCTATCCATCCACTTCCCTAGATGAAGTCACGAGGCTCTATCGATTCGATGCCAATCTCCGAGCGGCCTCTTTTACCGCGCTTTCCGCCATCGAGCTCAACGTCCGAGCCTTGGTCGGACATACCTTGGGCGAAGTGCACGAGTGCGCGCACCTGAAGCCGGAAATGCTCAACGCGCGAGCGCGTGGCGGCGAATACTCTCGATGGCTCGCACAGTATGAAAGGGCGGTTCGCGAGTCGCGCGAGGACTTCGTAGAGCACCACCACGCGAAGTATGGCGGAACACTGCCAGTGTGGGCGGCCGTTGAGCTCCTGGATTGGGGCGGACTCACCCGCCTCTTCGGATTCACTCCGAGAGGCGCGCAGGACAAGGTCGCTGCGGCCTTCGGGTTGACGGCACCGCAGATGGAGTCGTGGTTGAAGTCGCTCAACATCGTGCGCAACGTCTCGGCTCATCACGGCCGTCTCTTCAACCGAGTGTTTGCGATTGCACCGAAACTTCCGATCCCCGGCAAGTATCCCGACCTCGATACTGGCGGACCGTTCACTCGAACGTTCGGACAACTCAGCATGATCCAGCACCTGCTAAAGGCACAGGCGATTGGGAACCAGCGATTGTTGCCAGCCGTCGTCCGGACTTACCCGAACGTGCCCGCCTTGCCGATAAGTCATCTCGGTGCTCCAGAGAACTGGAGTCAGTCCCAGCTGTGGGCGTCCTAAACGCGACCCGCGTACAGATTTTGTGTGAACAAGGACCTGTCGGGGTGAAGGTTCCTCGATTGGCGAGCCCTCCAGATCGGGTGGGGCCGGCGTGGCATCATTCCGAGGAAGGTGGTGCGAATGCCCGGCTAAAGTCGTCAGCGGTTCCCAGGCCTCGACACAATCGTGCAGTAAGGGCGCTCACAATGACCCAGGGAGTCTCTTTAATCTCGGTGAGGTGAGCTGTGGTACTGGACTCATAGGCGTCTCGGTCGAACTTTGGCAACGAGCCAGCGAAGGCGGCGTTGTCAAGATCTCTTGATGAACGTGCTCCGGCCAGGTTGGTACCGGCAAGACCGAACGTCCACGCACCCCTGTATCCGGTGGCGTCAGCGATCGCCGCCACCCAACCGACCAGCCGCTGTGCGTAGACAACTGCGATCGAGTCCACGATGCGGTCGCCACGACGAAATCCTCCCGATATGACGTGCACAGCACCGGACTCAAGGAACTCAATGTCGGTCAGCGATTGCTCGTCGACGTTGTCATCCGAGGGTAAGTTGCCGTCGACCAACGAACTGAATGCACAACCGCTGCTTCGTACAACCGGGTGCGACGCACTGTAGGGATTCGGCGTGGCTTGTCGCCAAGGAATGTGGAGTGTTCCTTCGACTTTGTCGATGATGGCCCGCAACACGGACACGTCGCCCCTGACGAGGTCGATTGCAGATTCTGCTCGCTCTAAAACAGGTTCGGCAATCATGTAGAGGTGACCGGTGACCTGATCAGCGATCGACACCGGGTCGCGCTCCATCAGAGCCTTCAGCAGTTGCTGCGCCCATTCAGATTGCGCGCGTCGTGCCGCATGAAGCCGCAGCACCTCAGCATCGCTCAACCGGCGCTTTGTGCGATCGCCTCGCGCGAAGTAGTCGCCCTCGACCATGTGAGGTGCCTGCGGGCTCGGGGGTATCTCAACCAATAGGTAGCCGCAGCGCGGATCAGCCTGACTTGGAATATCGCGCGCAGCGACGTTCAGCGGCGGGTCAACACGCAACTGCGCGATCTAATTGATCTTCTCACCCTGGCCAGCCAACTCGATCGGATGCAGGTGCCATGTTCGGTTCGCCTTGTCTTCAGCGACGCCGATCAACAGTTGACCGCCGTCCACGGCGAAACTAGCCAGGTCGCGCGCGGTCTCTTTCCGCGCCCCGTCAGTTCCACCTGGTTCCTGCTTGCAGTCGAATGTCGATGACTCGGCCAGTGTTTCGTTCGCGATCGCGGAGCGAATATCCGACTCGCTCTTTGGTGACCACATGAAGGAAGACTAACGTCCGCGCCAGACAGCGCAGCAGCGCTGGCAGGACTCGCGTTCGTACGCCGTTGCCATTTGACACTGGACTGTTGGGGTTGAATCAGCTTGACGGCGGGGCGGATCTGTGCCGTTACCGGTCCCGTTTGAGGGACCGGCAACGGAGCGGTTGGGATCTTCCAATACGGCTGCTCCATGACAAACACGGCGGCGTACCTGATCCGAGACATCCAACGGGGAGACGCTGAATCCTGGGCTCGCCTGCACAGCGGCTACCGGTCGTTCTACGAGGTGCCAGCGGATGACTCCGCGGTTGCCATCACCTGGGGATGGATGCTCGGCCGCGAGCACGACCTGCGTGGGATTGTCGCTGTCGCTCCCGGTGGCGAGGTTGTAGCCCTCGCCAACCTACGACTCTTCGCGCGGCCCTCGATCGGCAAGATGGGCCTGTACTTGGACGATCTTTTCGCCATCCCCAGTTCGCGCGGATCGGGCTCCGCGACTGCTCTTCTTGCGCGTGCGGCAGAAATAGCGGCTGATGAGGGTGCCAATGTTGTTCTGTGGATCACAGCGAGCGACAACGTGAAAGCCCGCAGCGTCTACGACGCATGCGCGGCCGCGACACCCTGGGTGACCTACGACATGAAGCCTCGCAACGCGACACCCGTGGTCTGATGGAGACAGTCCCGCTGAGCGTTCGACTTGCGGGCGGTTGCGCATGTGTCTGAAGATGAGACTCGATGATGCACGTTGACCAACTCTCCATCGACGCGGACCTTGTCCGCGCCTTGATCGGCAGGCAGTTTCCCCAGTGGGAGAACGAACCGGTCAGCCCCGTCCAAACTGAGGGCACCGTCAACGCGATCTACCGGATCGGGTCGCATTTGGCAGCACGGTTTCCACTTCGCGCCGCAGACCCCGCCGAGGCATTGGTCCTCTTGCGTTTTGAAGCCGCAGCGATGACAGAATTGTCCGGCTGCTGCCCATTCCGTACACCGCAACCGGTCGCGATCGGACGACCTGGTGACGGCTACCCACTGCCGTGGTCGGTGCAGAGTTGGCTCCCCGGGGAGATCGCAACTCCTAGCGGACTAGCGGCGTCCCTTGCGTTTGCAGGGGACCTCGCCACACTAATCCGGGCACTGCGGGAGGCGGACACGCGGGGTCGCCATTTCACAGGCGGCGGACGAGGGGGCCAGCTGACTGATCACGACGAATGGATGAGCGTCTGCTTCTACAAGAGCGAAGGCCTCCTGGATGTGGTCCGGCTCCGCTCACTATGGGTCCGGTTTCGTGAACTTCCCCCTTCCGGAACGGACGTCATGACCCACGGCGATCTGATTCCCGCGAACCTTCTCGTGGAAGGGGAGCGGCTCCGTGGGGTCCTCGACGGCGGAAGCTTCGCAGCAGCGGACCCGGCCCTTGACCTCGTCGCGGCGTGGCACCTCCTCGACCGTGATGCACGCGAAAAACTCCGCACCGATCTTGACTGTGACACGCTCGAATGGCGTCGTGGTGCGGCATGGGCACTCCAACAAGCGATGGGACTGGTCTGGTATTACCAGACCACTAACCCCCGGATAACTGCG
>JANMBI010000179.1:0-37362 GCA_031360325.1 Frigoribacterium sp.
CATCGAGGGCCGAGCACGAGCGGGCGGGAATCGTCGTGCTCGAGCCAGCCGTCGACCAGCTCACCGTGCTGTCGGCATCGCTGTTCAACCACGGCGTCACGGTGACGACACGCCAGAATACGGTGCGCGTGAGCCCGCACGTGTCGACGGATGACGACTCGTTCGACATGCTTCGGGCAGCGTTCACGAGTTACGCCACCGCCATCAGGGTCTGACGACCGAGCCTGCGACCCCGGGCGTTTCGAGAGGGGCGAAACCGCATCCGTGATCTCGAATTCACCTCGACGCAACACTCGGCCGGGCGTGTCTATCCCCGACTCGACCCGCGATCGCCGTAGCGTCGAACCCATCAGGTATGGAGCCTGATCGAGACGGCCACGTAAGTTCGTTTCGTTGAAAGACAGTGCCTAAAGGAACTGACCGGCCGTCACGCGACTGGATCCGGGTGTCATCCACCCGGGGATGGAGTTCACGTGGCCGCATTGGACAAGACCAGCCCGGCATCCCGGTCCGACGCGACAGTCAGGCAAAGCGAACGCACCTATGTGCTCGACACGTCTGTACTGCTGTCGGACCCGAAGGCGATCTTCCGTTTCTCGGAACATGCCGTGGTGCTGCCGGTGGTGGTGATCTCAGAGCTCGAGGGCAAACGCAACGATCCGGAGATCGGCTACTTCGCACGCCAGGCTCTGCGAAACCTCGACGAGCTGCGGGTGCAGCACGAGCGTCTCGACTTTCCCATCGCGGTCGGGGAGGGCGGCTCGCTCCGCGTGGAACTCAACCACTCGAACATGTCGGTCCTGCCCTCGGGGCTGCAGCTCAATGACAACGACTCGCGCATCCTTGCCGTGGCACTCAATCTCGCAAATGACGGCCTGGACGTCACTGTCGTCTCCAAGGATCTCCCGCTGCGGGTGAAGGCGGCGTCGCTCGGGCTGGCTGCGGAGGAGTATCGTGCCGAACTCGCGGTCGACTCCGGCTGGACCGGCCTTGAGGATGTCACTCTCGGCTCCGACCAGATGGCCAGGCTCTACGACAGCGAGAAATTGACGACCCGACTCGTCGGTGACACCCCGATCAACACGGGACTCGTCATCCACTCGGACCGAGGATCGGCACTTGGTCGCGTCACCGCACGAGGAGAGATGAGACTGGTTCGCGGCGACCGCGATATCTTCGGACTCCACGGGCGATCGGCCGAGCAGCGACTCGCCATCGACATGCTGCTCGACCCGGAGATCGGGATCGTGTCCCTCGGCGGTCGCGCCGGCACGGGGAAGTCCGCCCTCGCCCTGTGCGCGGGGCTGGAGGCGGTGCTCGAGAAGCAGCAGCACAAGAAGATCATGGTCTTCCGTCCCCTGTATGCGGTCGGCGGCCAGGAGCTCGGTTTTCTTCCGGGGGATGCCTCGGAGAAGATGAACCCGTGGGCGCAAGCCGTCTTCGACACGCTGGGCTCGGTCGTGTCGCAGAACGTGCTCGACGAGGTGGTGGAGCGCGGTCTACTCGAGGTGCTTCCGCTCACCCACATCCGAGGGCGTTCGCTCCACGACGCATTCGTCATCGTTGACGAAGCCCAGTCTCTCGAGCGCAACGTGCTGCTCACCGTTCTCAGCCGGATCGGTCAGAACTCACGGGTCGTGCTCACCCACGATGTCGCCCAGCGGGACAACCTCCGCGTCGGTCGGCATGATGGGGTCGCCTCCGTGATCGAAACCCTCAAGGGTCACTCGCTGTTCGGGCACATCACCCTCACCCGCTCCGAGCGTTCCGCCATCGCCGCACTGGTCACCGAGATGCTCGAATCCAACGAACTGGCCTGACCTCGAGCCGGCACCGGGCGCCCGTCGTGCGGCCCGGTGCCGGTCGCTCGGCTTAGGCTCTAAGGGTGAACCTGCCCCTCGTCGTCATCCTCGGCGGTCTCACGATTCTCACCGTCTGGGGCGTCGCGGCACCTCGATCCCAGTGGCGGGCACTCACCGGCTGGAGTCGCAGCGATTCCTCCGGCGGGGACCCTGGCCCGGCCGTCGCGGGGATCCACCGTGCCGTTGCGACTGTTGCGCTCGTCAGTCTCGCGGTCGGGGGGATGTCGGTAGTGCGAGGGGTGTTCCAGCCGAGCGGTCGAGCCGGTGAGCGGAGCATCGTCGATCCGGTGAGGCTCCAGTGGGGCAGCCCTGACCCGACGGTGGTCAATCGAGTCTTCGTGCCGGTGACTCGCCCGCCGAACGGACTCGTGCGCGAGCCCATCCTTCGGTTCCAGATCGTGAATGCCAAGACTCGGAGCCCGGGCTACCTGTTCGGGCTTTCGACCTACAGCAGACCCCATGCCAGCGCCACCGATGGCTACCTCGGAGCCCTGCCGCCCGTCGGGTTGACCGCCCTCGATACCGCCGATCTCGTGGTGCAGGTGCGCGCCGACCGCCGCTGCACGCCGCACCAGGTGCTCGTGGTGGAGTCGGCGACGACCGTGGGGATCGCCGTCTATTACGGACGTCCGGCGGGAGAACCCCTGGATGCGAAGGCTCTCGCATCCCCCTGCGACGCCCGAGCGGCGGGAACCAAGTCATCGTCGGTGCTCATCCCCATCGATCTCGGTGGGGCGGTGGGCGCTCGCGCCGTTCTCGACCTTGACGGGACACCGATCCCGCAGGCGACGGCGGGGCAGTAGCCGCGAACCCGCCCCGGATCAGCCGCGGGCGGCGGGCGGGCGGGTCATCGCGAGCACGTCGAGCGCCCCGTCGAGGAGTTCGAGCGAGACCTCACCGCGCTCGACGAAACCGAGATCGATCACCGATTCGCGAATGGTGATCGCCTTGGCGACAGCGTTCTTCGCGACCCTCGCGGCCGCTTCGTAGCCGATCACCCGGTTGAGCGGAGTGACGATCGCCGGCGAGGATTCGGCCAGGGCGCGTGCACGTTCCGCGTTGGCTTCGAGTCCGTCGATGGTCTTGTCGGCGAGGGCGAGACTCGAGTTGGAGAGCAGGCGGATCGACTCGAGCAGGGAAGTCCCCATCACCGGGATCGCCACGTTGAGCTCGAAGGATCCGGATGCTCCGGCCCAGGCGATCGTCGCATCATTGCCGATCACCCGTGCGGCCACCATGAGAACGGCTTCCGGGATCACCGGGTTCACTTTGCCCGGCATGATCGACGACCCCGGCTGCAGGTCGGGAATCCGCAGTTCGCCGAGGCCCGTGTTCGGCCCGGAGCCCATCCAGCGCAGGTCGTTACAGATCTTGGTGAGACTCACCGCGGTCACGCGCAGGGCTCCGGATGCCTCGACCAGGCCGTCGCGGGCACCCTGGGCTTCGAAGTGGTCGCGCGCCTCGGTGAGCGGCAACCCCGAGTCGGCCGCGAGAAGCGCGATGACTCTCGACGAGAAGCCGGCCGGTGTGTTGATTCCCGTGCCGACGGCGGTGCCGCCGAGGGGCACCTCAGCGACCCGCACGATGGTGGACCGCACTCGCTCGATGCCGTACCGCACCTGGGCGGCGTACCCGGCGAACTCCTGCCCGAGGGTCACTGGCGTGGCATCCATCAGGTGGGTGCGCCCGGACTTCACCACGGCCTTCCAGAGCTCGGCCTTCGACTCGAGGGCGACAGCGAGGTGGTCGAGCGCCGGCACCAGATCGCCGAGAAGTGCGCCGGTCACGGCGACATGCACCGAGGTGGGGAAGACATCGTTGGACGACTGCGACGCGTTGACGTGGTCGTTCGGGTGCACCGGGGAACCGGCGAAACCGGTGGCGAGGGTTGCCAGGACCTCGTTGATGTTCATGTTCGACGACGTGCCGCTTCCGGTCTGATAGGTGTCGACGGGGAACTGGTCGTGGTGGAGACCCGCGATCAGCTCGTCGGCCGCGCGAACCACGGCATCCGCGACCGACGCCTCGAGAATGCCGAGCTCGAGGTTGGCTCGGGCCGCAGCCCGTTTGATGCGGGCGAGAGCCACGATCTGGGCGGGCTCGAGGCCGGATCCGGAGATCGGGAAGTTCTCCACAGCGCGTTGGGTCTGTGCCCCGTACAGAGCCAGAACGGGCACTCGCACCTCGCCCATGGTGTCGTGCTCGATGCGATACGACGTTTCGGTCTGGGAGGATTCGGTCACGGCGGTGGGCGTCCTTTACTTGTCGTTCGATGTCGGCCATTCGGCCGGGTGATCGGTTGCGCTACACGGCGCCGACGATGATGTCCGGAACCGCGGTTCCCTCGAGCAGTCGGTAGTTCGCACCGACGATAGCCAGCGTACCTGCGGCGATCGCTTCGCTGATCAACTCGGAGGTCTGAAGCAGTTCCGCGACGGTATCCCGCAGGTGCTCGCGTCCCACCTCGCTCGCGTCCACCTCGCTCGCGTCCACCTCGCCCGCGTCCGGCGAGCCCGCGTCCGGCGAGCCCGAGCTGTCCGGACTCGGGCCGACCTCTCGGGCGCCGACGCGTTTCACCGCCGGAATGATCTTCTCGATCAGCCGGTGGATGTGCGGGGGGAGGGCCACGGCATCGGGCGACTGCGAGTCGATCGCGGCGGCTACCGCTCCGCAGGAGTCGTGTCCGAGCACGACGATGAGCGGGACGTGCAGAACGGCGACCGCGTATTCCAGGGAGCCGATCACCGAATCCGAGATGACCTGGCCCGCATTTCGCACGACGAAGAGGTCTCCGAGCCCCTTGTCGAAGATGATCTCTGCCGCGAGACGCGAGTCGCTGCAGCCGAAGAGTGCCGCGTGCGGCGTCTGTTTGTCAAGGACCTGCTCGCGCCGTTCGACGTCCTGCCGCGGATGTCTCGGCTCGCCGGCGACGAATCGGCGGTTACCCCGCTGCATCTCGGCCCAGGCGGTGGCGGGGGTGCGAGGTGGTGTGGTCATCCGGTGCCCTTCGTGAGTTGGGAGGCGACCGCGACCGCGAGGGTCTCGAATTCGGCCACCGAGGCCGTGCCGTGAAGCACGATGCTGCTCGTACCGATCACGGTACCGATCGAGTACGCGAAGTTGCCCGGAACCTGGTCGGAACGGTGGTCGTAGACCGTCCAGTCTCGACCGGCGATCGAGGTCGTACCGGTGGATTTCTTGTTCTCCAGGCTGTTGGCGACCCAGGTGGGGTTCGCCGTGATCCCCTGCACGAGCCCGATGTACTGCTCGGACGGGGTGATGAATCCGACCCGCCAGGCCACGACCGAGTCGGAGCCGGTGGTGAGGCCGTCGTGGTTGGCGCGCCACCCGGCGGGGAGGGAGGGCCCGGCGAGGGTCTGGCCCGCCTGTGGCTGTGAGGCCGCCGCATCGCTGCGATAGTCCACCGCGGCGCGCGGCGCGCCGTCGGGGCGCACGACGACGAGCACGAGGACCAGCACGACGGCGAGTGAAGCGAGAAGGGCGAGCACGAGGTTGCGAAGCGACTGATTGGCCCGGTGCCGGCGAGAATTCTCCGCCTTGCGCGCCGCGGTCTCCGCCGCGGTCTCCGGCCGACCGAGCTCCGCAACGATACGGGGTGGGCGATTCGCGGAGACGTTCACGCCCTAATCGGCCACGGGAGCGGCTGCGGCGCGCGCGGCGTCGAGGCGCGCCTTCGCACCCACCAACCACTCTTCACACCGCCGGGCAAGCGCTTCGCCGCGCTCCCACAGTGCGAGCGATTGTTCGAGGGTTGACGACCCCTGCTCGAGTTCGTTGACAACCCGAACGAGTTCGTCGCGGGCCTGCTCGTACGACAGGTCGGCGACACCGGCGGTGGCCTGTGCCGTCGCGGAGGACGCAAGGGAGGACGCCGCCGACGAGGGCGGGGGAGTGGAGGAGGAGGATGCCACGGGACGATTCTACCCAGCCTCTTCGCGCCGCGACGGCAGAGGCGACACCATCGCCGAGGTCGAACCATCCGCAAGGGTGAGAAGGAGAAGAGTGCCGGGGATGGCGTCCGCGGCGCTCCTCAACACCGCGCCACCGGGCAGCTGGGCGATGGCATAGCCGCGATCGAGGGTTCGTTGGGGCGACAGTGCGCGAAGTTGCGAGCGCAAATCGTGCACTCGGCTGTGCGACAGCTCCAGGAGCCGCTCGATGAGTTCCGTGCTGCGACCGACATACCTCCCGAGCTCTTCGGCGCGGGAATCGACGATCCAGGCCGCTCCGGCGAGTGCGGGGCGCGACCGCAACTGCTCCAGTCGGTCGATCTCGATCCGCACCACACCGGTCATGCGATTCCCGATGCGCGCCCGAGCCTGCTGCACATGAGCGAGCTCCTCGGCGACATCGGGCACGACGCGCTTTGCGGCATCCGTGGGGGTGGATGCCCTCAGGTCGGCGACGTCGTCGAGCAGCGGACGGTCGGCCTCATGCCCGATCGCGCTCACCACCGGGGTCGTGCAGGCTGCGGCCGTGCGCACCAGGGTCTCGTCGCTGAACACGAGCAGATTCTGAAAGTCGCCGCCACCGCGCGCGACGATTATCACATCGACGTCGGGATCCGCATCCAGGCTCATCAGGGCCGCCGTCACCTCTCCCGCCGCCCGGTCACCCTGGACGGCGGTGTGGATCACCCGGAACTCGACGGCAGGCCAGCGCAACTGGGCATTGCGCAAAACGTCCTTTTCCGCATCCGAATCCTTTCCGGTGATCAGTCCGACGCAGCCGGGGAGGAACGGCAACGGCCTCTTTCGGTCGATCTCGAAGAGACCCTCGGCGCGAAGCTTCTGGCGAAGGCGTTCGAGTCGCTCGAGCAGGTCGCCGAGACCCACGTGGCGCATCTCGTAGACCTGCATCGTGAGGGTGCCCCCCTTCACCCAGTAGTTGGGCTTGACCAGGGCGACCACCCGGTCGCCCTGCCCGAGGTCTTCGGCAAGTTTCGCCTTGACCGACGACCACACGGTGAACCCGACGGTCGCGTCGGCTTCGAGGTCCTTGAGTTTGCCGTAGACATTGCCTCCCGAGATCCCCCACTGGGTGATCTCACCCTCGACCCAGACGGCACCGAGGCGATCGATCCAGCCCTTGATCTTGGTGGAGAGCACACCGACCGGCCACGGGGCGTCGACGGTGGAAGGAGCGTCGACGATGGTCATGAGCCTGTCTCCCAGCGTGGCGGTATCGAGGGCCACGTAGAATCGGGCTGTGAGCGCGATTACCAACGGACGGGCCGTGAGCCTTGATACGCCGCGGGTCCCCGCGGTACGTACCAGGCTACGGGACAACCCCGTCAGCGGACCGAAGAGGGTGCTGCTCGCCGCCCCGCGAGGCTATTGTGCAGGAGTGGACCGGGCGGTCATCGCCGTCGAAAAGGCGCTCGAGCACTACGGGTCTCCCGTCTACGTTCGCAAGCAGATCGTGCACAACATCCACGTGGTGTCGACCCTCGAGAGGAAGGGCGCCGTCTTCGTCGACGAGGTCTCCGAGGTGCCGGAGGGCGCTCACATCGTATTCTCCGCCCACGGCGTGTCTCCCGCGGTGGTCGCCGCCGCCGCCGATCGCAACCTCGAGGCGATCGACGCGACCTGCCCCCTCGTGACCAAGGTGCATCGCGAAGCCGTGCGATTCGCTCGGGATGACTTCGAGATCCTGCTGATCGGCCATGCCGGTCACGAAGAGGTCGAGGGAACGATGGGCCATGCCCCGGGACGCACCACCCTGGTCAACGGGCCAGCGGATGTCGCGACGGTGGAGGTCGCCGATCCCGACCGTCTGGTCTGGCTGTCGCAGACCACCCTGAGCGTCGACGAGACGATGGAGACGGTTCGCCTCCTCCGCGAGCGCTTTCCCCGGCTCCACAACCCGCCAAGTGACGACATCTGTTACGCCACTCAGAATCGGCAGGTCGCCATCAAGAAGGTGGCCGAATCGGCGGAGCTCGTGATCGTGGTGGGCTCCGCCAATAGTTCGAATACCGTTCGACTCGTCGACGTGGCGCTTGAGAGCGGAGCGCGAGCCGCCTATCGCGTCGACTACGCGAGCGAAATCAAGCAGGACTGGCTCGACGGCGTGAGCACCGTGGGCGTCACCTCCGGGGCGTCCGTTCCCGAAGTTCTCGTGCAGGAGGTGCTCGACGATCTCGCGGACGCCGGTTACGGCGATGTGCGGCAGGTCGTCACGGCGGAAGAGGATCTCATGTTCTCCCTGCCGAAGGAACTGCGCAAAGGCGCCGACGGCCGGGATGACGCCAGGGGACCCGGCGGTCGCATCCGTCAGCTCGACTGGCAGAAGACATGACCGGCGACCCGTCGACGGAGGGTGCGGCAAACGACCGGGATCGTCCGCGCCCGCAGTACGGGGAGTACGCCACCCCGCAGGAGCAGGCGAAGATCATCGCCGAATCGCTCCCGCCGGTTTCGCCGCTACTCGCACCCTCTTCCGGCGCCGGCCCGGCCGTTCCGGTCGCGTCCCTCGGCACCGCGAGCGGACCCGGTTTCCGCGCTGCGCGCCGGCTACCCCGCGGCCGACCCCGCCGCTGGGATCTGATCGTCAGCGCCGTGCTGCTGGGCTACGCCACCGTCAACGTGATCGCCCAACTCGTCTCGCGTGACACCCTGGCCACCGTGATCACGCAATTCTTCCTCACCCAGGGCATCGGCACCTACACCCCGACGGCACTCACCACCGCTCTCGGCAATGTGCTCAACGTGGTCACGCTCGCACTGTTCGTCGCCACCGCGGCTCTCACGGCCTGGATGCTGCGACGAGGACGCATCGCCTTCTGGATTCCGATCGTCGGGGGTGTGGTCGCTGCGGTGGTCGCCGTGGTGTTCGTCGCCGTGCTTCTTCAGGGCGACCCCGCGTTCCTGGCCTACATGAACGGTCTCCGAAAGTAGGTCGCGGAGGGTGCCGCCCACCCGGCTCACCGTGTTCCACGGGGCCGAGCGAGCAGCGCGGTCAGTGCGCCGAGTGGCCGGCCGACCCGAGTTGCCGAGTGGCCTGCACCACGCGCGCGGCCATCGCGGTTTCGGCGATCTTGCCCCAGGCCCGCGGGTCGTAGATCTTCTTGTTGCCGACTTCGCCATCCACTTTGAGGAAGCCGTCGTAGTTCTTCAGCACGGTGTCGGCGATCGACCGGCTGAAGGCGTATTGGGTGTCGGTGTCGATGTTCATCTTCACCACCCCGTTCGCCACCGCGGTGGAGATCTCTTCATCGGTGGATCCCGATCCGCCGTGGAAGACCAGGTCGAGCGGCTTGTCGCCCGTGTTGTAACGCTGGGCGAGACCGGCCTGGATCTCGCCGAGCAGCTCCGGGCGCAGCTTCACGTTGCCGGGCTTGTAGACCCCGTGCACGTTTCCGAAGGTGAGCGCCGCCAGGTATCGGCCGTTCTCGCCGAATCCGAGGGCCTCGACGGTCGCGACGGCGTCATCGATCGTCGTGTACAGGTGCTCGTTGATGTCGTGGCTCACGCCATCCTCCTCCCCGCCGACGACGCCGATCTCCACCTCGAGAATCGCGTGGATGGCCCTCAGGCGGGGAAGGAGGTCCTTCGCGATGGCGAGGTTCTCCCCAAGTGGCACAGCGGAGCCGTCCCACATGTGCGACTGGAAGATCGGGTTGCGCCCGGCCCTCACCTCGGCCTCGGATGCCTCTATCAGGGGCAGAACGAAGCCGGCGATGGCATCCTTCGGGCAGTGGTCGGTGTGAAGCGCCACGGTGATCGGGTAGTTCTTCGCCACCTCGGTGGCGAAGGCGGCGAACGCGAGCGCTCCGGCCGCACGATTCTTGACGGTGTGACCGGCGAAGTAGTCCGCCCCCCCGGTCGTCACTTGGATGATGCCATCGGAGCCGGCCTCGGTCAGCCCCTGAAGCACGGCGTTGATCGTCTGGGATGAGGAGACGTTGAATGCGGGGTAGGCGAAGCCGCGGGCCTTGGCCTTATCGAGCATGTCGGAGTACTGCTCTGGGGTCGCAATGGGCATGAAATCTCCTCTGGGGCCGGACTGGTCGAACCGTCCGCGGTTCGATCGACTTCGAGTCTATTGAACTAAAACTTCGAGTCTATTGAACTAAAGAAGACGCGATCTTTCGAGCCCCCACGCGCCCCGCTCGATTCCGCCGGTCGCTAGCCTTGAGTCGTGAACACTGACACCGGATCCCTCTTCCAGAACCCCGACCGAAACCTCGGAATGGAGTTGGTTCGGGCGACGGAGGCGGCGGCCATCCGGGCGGTTCCCTTCATCGGTCGTGGTGACAAGAACGCGGCCGACGGCGCCGCGGTGGATGCGATGCGCAAGTTCCTCGGAACCGTCGACTTCGACGGCCTCGTCGTGATCGGAGAGGGGGAGAAGGACGCGGCACCCATGCTCTTCAACGGAGAACACGTCGGAACCGGTCGCGGCCAGTCCTGCGACATCGCCGTCGACCCGATCGATGGCACCTCCCTCACCGCCGCGGGTCGACAGAATGCGCTTTCGATGATCGCGGTGGCCGATCGGGGCAGCATGTACGACCCGTCCGCCGTCTTCTATATGGACAAGATCGTCACCGGTTACGAGGGGCACGGTGTCGTCGACCTCCGGAAACCGATCGGCGAGAACATCCGCGCACTCGCCAAGGCGATGAGGAAGGATGTCGCGGATCTCGTCGTCGCCGTGCTCGACCGTCCGCGGCATGTGCAACTGATCGAGGAGATCCGCGAAGCGGGCGCCGGCACGCGACTTCTCCTGGACGGGGACGTGGCCGGCGGGATCAACGCCGCGCGCTACGACGCCCGCATCGATATGTGCGTCGGACGGGGAGGCACCCCGGAGGGCATCATCACCGCCTGTGCGCTTAAGGGGCTCGGCGGGTTCATCCAGGCGAGGCTTGCGCCGCAGAGCGATGAGGAGCGGCAGAAGGCGATCGACGCGGGGCACGACCTGGAGCGCATCCTCGAGATCGACGACCTGGTCACGAGCGACAACACCTACTTCGTCGCGACCGGCGTCACCGATGGCCAGCTCGTCGGCGGGGTACGCAAGAAGGGCCCGATCATCCGCACCGAGAGCATCGTGCTTCGCGGCCGCTCTGGCACGATCCGGCGGGTCGTCGCCGACCACCTCGCGGAGAAGTGGCTGTAGCGCTCGATCAGACGGCTGAGCCCGGCTTCGCCTCGAGCTCGGCAACGAGTTCGAAGGCGGTGAGGTCGCGCGGCAGTTCCTCGATCTCGGCGTGGCTCCCGAGTACCTTGGACTCGTCGAGCACGTTGAGTTTCCGCGCCGAGGGCAGCACCTGGCGCTCGAGCGAGCCGACGAATCCATTGTAGTTCTTCACCGTGCTCTCGATCGAGCGACCGAGTTTCTCGATGTGGCCGGCAAGGGTGGCGAGACGACCGTAGAGCTCGCGGCTGGTCTCGAACAGCATCTTCGCCTCCTGAGTGACGACATCCTGCTGCCAGCTGAAGGCAACGGTCTTGAGCACCGACCAGAGGGTCACCGGGGAGGAGAGGGCGACTCGCTTCGAGAAGGCGTAGTCCATGATGCCGGGATCGGCCTCCATCGCGGATGCCACGAGCGACTCGCTCGGAATGAACGCGATCACCAGCTCCGGCGAGGCCTCGAGGCCGGACCAGTAGGCCTTGCCGCCAAGGGTGTCGATGTGCGCGCGGACCGCGCGTACATGCTGCTTGATGAATGCCTCGCGCCGCGCACCCTCCTCGCCGGTCGCGGTCACCGCGATCTGACTCGCCTCGAGATAGGCGGTGAACGGCACCTTGGCGTCCACCGCGATGTTCTTGCCTCCGGGCAGGTGGATGACCATGTCGGGTCGGCCGGCGCCGGCATCCGAGGCGATGCTCGACTGCACGTCGAAGTCGACCCTCTCGATGAGGCCAGCGGCCTGCACAACGTTGCGCAGCTGGGTTTCGCCCCAGACGCCCCTCGTCGCGTTGTTGCGCAGCGCGGACGCGAGGGACTCGGCAGTGCTCCGCAGGCGCTCTTCCGATTCTGTGGCGTTGCGCAGCTGCTGCGTCAGTTGCCCGTGTTGAAGGCTGCGCTGGGTTTCGAGCTCCGTCACCTTCGCCTGCATCGTGCGAAGGGATTCCTGCACGGGTGTCAGCGCCTGTAGTACCCTGCTTTCCCGCTGCTGCCGGTCCGCCTCGGTGGCCTGTTCCCGGCGGTGCCGGTCCACCAGTTCCCGATACTGCTCCTGCTGCGCGGCGACCTGTTCCTTCAGGGCCATCGCCGTCGCCTGGATGGCGGCAAGCTCCGAACCGAGCAGGGCTCTCGCCGAGGCCTCTTCGGCGCGAACCGTGCCGAGGGCGAGCTCGTGCTGTGAGGCGGCAAGAGCCGGATCGATGGGAACCGGCATGCGGGAACGTCGAGCGGCGGCGACGGACATTCCGATGACAGCACCGAGCACGACTCCGAGGACGACTCCGAGGACGAGGCCAACGATGAGGGCGGTGAGGGGATCCATTGGTCCAGTGTGACATCGAGCTCGGACAACGCTCCGGCGTACACCCCCGTGGGCGGCCCGATCGGGGTCCGGATCCGGGCCGAGCGGACGTCTGCTCGATCACGCGGCGCTTGGGGCTGCGCGGGGCATGCGCGGGCATGCGCCGGGTATGCGCGGACCTGCGCCGGGCATGCGCCGGTACCCGCGGGGCATACGCGGGGCATGCGCGGGCGTGCGCCGGGTACCCGCACTGGCTCGAGGTCTGGCGTTCCGGGGTTGCGGCCGACGGGCTCCCCTCTAGCGCAGAACTCGCGGGCGGCGAAGAGAGACGAGATCGGGTCTCCCCTCCCCGTCGTCTCGCGTTCGCCTCACGGTCGATCGGTGGCCCGCTGCGCCGGACAGCGGATCAGGCGGATGACACGCCGCGCTGGCCAGCCGAGGTGCGGCGTGACGCGTGGATCTCCGCTCTGCGCGGCATCCGGGGACCTCCTCCCACCGGAGCCGGTCACACGAACCCCTCGACGCCCAAGGTCAACGAAAGTAACAGCCACGGTGGGCCGGATGTGCCCACCCATGCGATGAAGGGGTGGGGGATCGATGCCGATGCCGATGCAGAGGCACATGCCGATACCGATACCGATACCGATACCGAGCCGAGCCGCCCCCGATGCAGACGAGATCGCCGATCAGAAGCTGCCCGCCTACACTCCGGAAATCGTGGTTGGTGGGTTGCCGGGTTCGCGGATCGCCATGCATGAGGCCGGCCCGACCTGGTTCTGGCGGAGTCGGCAACGGGGAGGTGGGGGCATCGCGGGCGTGATCGTGGCGCAGTCGACGCTCAAGCGGCCTGCCCCGACCGGGCAGGTCGCTCGAGGCATCCACGACACGATCACCGCCGGATCGCCAACCGAAGCGGCGCCCGGAAACCGAGGGTGTATCGGCGTGCCCACGTCACGGAACCAACCACGGTTCAGCTGTGGAACATCGGCGCCGTATCGACGGCGCGCGGCCCGATCGCTCCGAGACGAGACCCCGTGACGCGTGCGAGCTCTTCGATCGACGACGCATCGTGCCGACGAGCGGCATGCACGATGATCGCGGCGCAGGCTTCGGAGTCGGCGAGAGCGTCGTGATGCGCGAAGTCCTCGAAACCCGCCGCCAAGGCAGCGACGGGCAGCCGGTAGGAGTCGAGGGTGTAGGTCTTGCGGGCGACCTGGAGGCTGCACAGGTACCCGAAATCGGGGATGCCGATGAAGCTGGCCCGGCAGGCCGCGGAGATCACGCCCATGTCGAAGCCCGCATTGTGGGCGACGAGGTAGTCGTCGCCGGCGAAGGCCACGAGATCGGGCAACTGTTCGCTCCAGAGTTTCGCCCCAGCGACATCCGGCGCCATGATGCCGTGGATGCGCGTGTTCCACTCGGTGAAGTGATCGAACCCGGCGGGCGGGCGGATGAACCAGGCAGCCGTGTCGACGACCGCGCCGTCGCGCACCCTCACCAACCCCACCGAACAGGCGGAGGCGGGGGAGGAATTGGCGGTCTCGAAGTCGATCGCGGTGAAGTTGAGGGCCATCCCCGCATCGTCTCACGCGCGTCCGACCGTGCGAGGTGAGCGCGCCGAGTGGGGGCCGTTAGGGTCGAACGATGACGGCCAATGCGGTGCGTGACCCGACCGAGCTCGAACGGATGATCGTGCTCGCCGAGGCGGGTCGTGCCACCACCCTCGACGTGCTCGACCTCTTCGCCGTCAGCCGGGTGATCGTGCCGAGCGGCACCCCGGTCACCGACAATCTTGCGCAGCTCCAGCCGGTGCTTTTCGAGGTGAAGGGCGCATCGATGCTCGCCGTCTTCACCCACGCCGACCAGGTCGCCGAATTCGGCGCCCTGGCCGCGTTCGCCCTCACCATCGACGGGCGCTCCCTGCTCATCTCGATTCCCCCCGGAGCCGGTCTGGTGGTCAACCCGTCTCGATCGATCGGCTTCGAGCTCTCTCCCGAGGGCCTCGGCGTGTTCCTCGGCCAGCTTCGGGCGAGGGAGTAGCGGCCTCATCGGCCGGATGCGACGCTCTCGCTAGACTTGGCCCCCGTGGCTCTCACTATTGCAATCGTCGGACTGCCCAATGTCGGCAAGTCCACCCTCTTCAACGCGCTCACCAAGAACCAGGTGCTCGCGGCGAACTACCCCTTCGCCACGATCGAGCCCAACGTCGGCGTCGTCAGCCTGCCGGATCCGCGCCTCGTCGCGCTCGCCGAGCTGTTCGGAAGCGAACGCATCCTGGCCGCCCCCGTGTCGTTCGTCGACATCGCCGGCATCGTCAAGGGCGCATCGGTGGGCGAAGGCCTCGGCAACAAGTTTCTCGCCAACATCCGGGAGGCGGATGCCATCGCCCAGGTGATCCGCGGTTTCGCGGACCCGGATGTGGTGCACGTCGAGGGCACTGTCGACGCGGCCTCCGACATGGAGACCATCAACACGGAGCTGATCCTCGCCGACCTGCAGACGCTCGAGAAGGCGATCCCGCGCTACGAGAAGGAAGTCAAGACCAAGCGCACCGAGCCCACCGTGCTCACGGCCGCGCTCGAGGCGCAGAAGTACCTCGACGGGGGTGGGCCGCTCTCCTCCTCCACCATCGACGTCGCGCTCCTCCATGAACTCGGGCTACTCACCACCAAGCCGTTCATCTACGTCTTCAACGTGGATGAGGAGGTGCTGCAGGATGACGCGGCCCTCGCCGCGCTCGCCGCACTGGTCGCCCCAGCCAGGGCGATCTTCCTCGACGCGAAACTCGAGTCGGAGCTCATCGACCTGTCTCCGGAGGATGCCGCGGAACTGCTCGCCTCGACCGGACAGGAGGAGAGCGGGTTGACCCAGCTCGCTCGCATCGGCTTCGACACCCTCGGGTTGCAGACCTATTTGACCGCCGGTCCGAAGGAGACTCGGGCGTGGACCATCCCCAAGGGCGCCAAGGCACCGCAGGCGGCCGGCGTCATCCACACCGACTTCGAGAAGGGCTTCATCAAGGCAGAGGTCATCGGCTTCCAGGATCTCGTGGACACCGGTTCGATCGCCGAGGCCCGTGCCAAGGGCAAGGCCCGCATCGAAGGCAAGGACTACGTCATGCAGGACGGCGACGTGGTGGAGTTCCGCTTCAACAACTGAGCCTCGGCCCCGGTCCGTCCCCGCACCGTCCAGTCCCCGAAACATCCACCTCCCCTTGACCACCTCCCCTTTTTCTCACCACTTCCCTGTCCGAACACAACGGTGGCTGGAAATCCGGACGGTGGCCCATGGTCTTTGGATGGGTCGGCACCGGTAGAGGGTCGAACCCGCGCACGGCAGCCGCCCGGTATATGTGTTGAAGATCGTCCTCGAAAGTCTCGCCTCATCCCGCCGCCCGGGAACGCGGCCGACAATCGTCGGCCCCCGCACCACGGGGCGGAGAGTTCGTCGTACGGCGCGAGCTCGGCAGCGCTTGCCGTCGGAACAAACGAGCCAGCGCACGGAGGCCTGCGGAAGGAACGACCGCTATGCCAACAGGGCCGCGTTCGCAGAGCCGAGTCGTGGCGCTCCTGCTCGACCCCGCGGGAGGCGGAGCCGGTACGCGGGAGACCGCGGCGACCATCTTTCTCCCGCCGGCGACCCAACGCCGGTTCGGATGCCAAGGGGTGCGGCACCAACCGAATCCTGCACCGCACTGCGCCCGCGCGATGTCCGCGAATTCGAACCCCCTCGGCACGCCCCGAATGACCGTTCGGAGTCGCCCCCCCATCTCCCTCGGTCAGCGGTGGCTGTGAGCGTGTGCCGCTGTCCGGGTGCCCACGGAGACCGTGATCACCGTGGCTGTGCGACCGTGGCTGTGCGACCGTGGCTGTTCGACGGTGGCTGTGCGGGAGTGGCTGTTCGACAGTGGCTGTGCGGGAGTGGCTGTGCGGGAGTGGCTGTTCGGCAGCGGCTGTTCGACAGTGGCGAAGCGGCATGATGTCTCGGAGGTGACGAACACCGCGCTTCGCGATCCCGATCGGTACCCTGGCGACCGTCCGGGCAACCCCACGCAACGCCCTGGTTGCGGCCGTTCGCGTGCTCTCACCGGCATCGCGTGAATCCCCGGCGGGGGTGATCACTCGGATTCCGCCAAGAGCCCGAGCAGGGCGAGTGCCCGGTCTGCGTGCGCGGCCGCCTCCGCGGCGGTTGCCGGCGGGCTCAGCCCCAGCAGCCGTTTCCGGTGCTCCTCGCCGAGCAGCAGCGAGAACAGCGGCTGGGCGCGGGGGGCGGCGTCCTGCCCGCGCTCCGAGCGGATGTGGTCGGCCAGCCGCGCGATGTGCCTCGAGTCGCCGCTGTCGTGAAGTGTCCGTGCGAGTTCGGGGAATCGTGTCGACTCGCCAATCACCAGCCGGTGCAGTCCGATCAGTTCTGCCGAGTTCAGCCGGTAGACGATGCGTGTGGCCAGTGATTCGAGGGTGTCCGCATCCGGGGCGTCGCTGCTGACGGTCGTGGCCAGAGTGCGCACCATCGCGGTGAAGACACCCGCTTTGTCGTCGAAGTAGCTGTAGATGGTGCGTTTGGTCACGCGGGCGGCCGTCGCGAGCTGGTCGACCGTGGCATTGCCGTAGCCGTGATCGAGGAAGACGGGCAGGGCGGCCTCCAGGATCTGCGCGCGGCGTTCAACCCGTTCGATCGCGGTGGGCCGGCCGCGCTTACGCACCGGACGCGCTGCTTCGCGTGCTGACATTCGAGGCCCTCTCCGGCGGAACGCGATCGCCGTATCCGCAGGTATACAATGATACTTGTTAGTGTCATTATTGCCCAGGTGCGGAGAGTGTTCTGCCTCGGACGGGCCGACGAAAGGGAGTTTCCCGATGACCGCTCAGACGCGGACGCCGAGGAAGACGACGAGCCACAAGACCACGCCAGCTCACGGCTCGCCAACCACAGCTGTGGGGCACACCGTCGAAGAGGGCGAGCGGCTGATCGACTTCTACCGTCGGATGGTGTTCATCCGCCGGTTCGAGGAGCGAGCGGCGCGGGGATACACGCAAGCGCTGATCGGCGGCTACTGCCACCTGAACCTCGGCGAGGAGGCCGCGGTCGTCGGTCTGATGTCGGCGCTCCGGCCGAGCGACTACCTGTTCACGAACTACCGCGAACACGGCTACGCGATCACCCGCGGCATCGACCCGAATCGCGTGATGGCCGAGCTCTACGGCCGTGTCGACGGTGTCTCCAAGGGGTGGGGAGGCTCGATGCACATGTTCGACATCGACAAGCGGATGCTCGGCGGGTACGGCATCGTCGGCGGACAGATCCCGCTCGCAACGGGGGTCGCCCTCGCGATCGACTACCGCGGCGAGGACGACGTCGTCCTGTGCACGATGGGCGACGGAACGACCAACATCGGGGCGTTCCACGAGTCGTTGAACATCGCGGCTCTGTGGAACCTGCCAATCGTCTACGTCATCATCAACAACAAGCTGGGGATGGGCACGACCGTGGAAAAGTCATCCGCCGAACCCGAACTATACCGGCGCGGAGCCGCCTATCGAATGGCATCCGAGCGCGTCGACGGGCTCGATCCGATCGCCGTCGCGGATGCTGCAGGGCGAGCGACGGCATCGGCGCGTGCCGGCAAGCCGTTCCTGCTGGAGGTCGTCACCGAGCGGCTGCGCGGTCATTCCGTCGTCGACCCGGCCAAGTACCGTTCGGCGGAGGAGATGGCCGCGCTCAAGGAGAATGACCCGGTCCACACTTTCGCGGCGCGGCTGGTCGATGACGGCCTGCTCGACGCGGCCGGTCTGGCGACGATAGACGACGACGCCATGGCTCGGGTCGCCGAGGCCGCCGCCTTCGCGGAAGCCAGCGCGTTCCCCGACGTCTCGACGCTGTTCGACTACACCTACGCGACGCCGGTACCCAATGATTCCCGTCGCCTTCCCGGACAGCCGCTGTTCGCGCCGGCACCGATCCCAGAGTACGGAGCCGTGCGATGAGCGTCATGACCTACCGGCAGGCGCTGCATGACACGCTCAGAGCCGAGATGCTGCGCGACGAGAACGTGTTCCTGATGGGCGAAGAGATCGGCGTTTTCGAAGGCTCCTACAAGATCACGGCCGGTCTGCTGGCCGAGTTCGGTGAGAAACGCGTTCGGGACACGCCGATCGCCGAGGAGGGTTTCACCGGCGCGGCCATCGGAGCGGCGATGCTCGGCCTGCGTCCCGTGGTCGAAATCATGACCATCAACTTCTCCCTCCTCGCGCTCGACCAGATCGTCAACCACGCGGCCAAGGTCTACGGCATGTTCGGAGGCCAAGCCAGGGTGCCTCTCGTCATCCGCACGCCCGGCGGAGGCGGCCAGCAGCTCGGCGCGACGCACTCGCAGAACATCGAGCTCTACTACGCATTCGTCCCGGGAATGAAAGTCGTCGCGCCGAGCACGCCTGCGGATGCCAAGGCGCTCCTGCTCGCGGCTATCAGAGACGACGACCCCGTGCTGTTCCTCGAGAATCTTGCCCTGTACAACACCAAGGGCGAGGTTCCGGATGACGACACCCCCGCCGAGATCGGGCGGGCCGCGGTCACGCGCACTGGCAGTGACATCACGCTCATCGGGTACTCCCGGATGGCCCACGTCGCGTCGCAGGTGGCGGAACAGCTCGCAGCCTCCGATGGCCTCGACATCGAGGTCATCGACCTCCGTAGCCTGCGCCCGCTGGACCGCGAGACCCTGGTCGAGTCGGTGAAGAAGACGCACTCGGCCGTCATCCTCGAGGACGACTGGCTGACCTACGGAATCGGTGCCGAGTTGGCCGCCACGATCTCCGACGGCGCATTCGACTACCTGGATGCACCCGTACGCCGTGTGGCGATGGCCGAAGTGCCGCTGCCGTACTCGAAACCACTGGAGACCGCAGCGTTGCCGTCTGCGGATGACGTCATCGGCGCCATCCGCCAGACCCTCGACGCCGTCGGCCGCCGCCGTTAGATGATGGGCGAAGAATCATGATCGAAATCACCATGCCGCGTCTATCCGACACGATGGAAGAGGGCGCGATCAGCGCCTGGCGCAAGCAGCCGGGGGATCGGGTCGAGGTCGGCGAGGTGCTCGTCGAAATCGAGACGGACAAGGCCATCATGGAGCTGGAAGCCTACGAAGCGGGCACCCTCGCCACGATCCTGGTGCCGGAGGGGGAGCTCGTGCCGATCGGAGCGCCGATCGCATTGCTCGACGACGGCACGCCGAGCGAGTCGAGCGCACCCGCTGTCCCACCCCGCGAACGCGCTGAGAGTTTCGTGGCGGACTCCGCCCCGTCGGCCGCCACCGAGCCAGGCGACGGTTCCCGCGCCACCGCCGAGCGCGGGGACGGGGATCGCCTGTTCGCCTCCCCGCTCGCCCGAAAGCTCGCGCGCGAGGCCCGGATCGACCTCAGGGAGGTGCGTGGAAGCGGCCCGGGAGGGCGCATCATCCGCACGGACCTTGGCGAGGCGCTCTCGCATGCGGGCGGGGCGAGCCCGTCGGCCGCGGAAGACTCCGCGGAAGCCCCCGTGGAGGTCTCCGCGGGCGCTCCGGCGCTGAGCACCGAGTCTGGCACCGCGACCGCCCCCACCAAGCAGATCGACGAAAAGCGTGCATCCGAGGCCGTTCCGATCAGCAACACGCGTCGCGTGATCGCCCGGCGGCTGGGCGACAGTGCCCGTAGCATCCCTCATTTCTATGTCACCGCCGTGGCCGATGCCGAAGCGCTCGTGCGACTGCGCACCGAGCTGAACGAACAGCTGACGGCGGCCGGACGGCCGAAGGTGAGTGTCAACGATCTGCTCATCCGGGCGAGCGCGCTCGCGCTCCGCGAGCATCCGCAGGTCAACGCCTCGTATCTGGATGACGCGAGCACTACCATGCTCGTGCACCACCGGATCAACGTCGGGGTCGCCGTCGCCTCCGAAAACGGCCTCGTCGTTCCGGTGATCGAGAACGCGGACCAGAAATCGGTCAGCCAGCTCGGCTCGGAGACCAGGGGCCTTGTCGCCCTCGCCAATGCGAAGAAGCTCACCACCGAGCAGATGTCCGGCGGCACGTTCACGATCAGCAACCTCGGGATGTTCGGAGTCGAGGGCTTCACCGCGATCATCAACCCGCCGGAAGGGGCGATTCTCGCGGTGGGTGGCACGGTGCGTGAACCCGTTGTCCTCGGCGATGAGATCGTTCCCCGGTACCGCATGCGCTACACGCTCTCGGCCGACCATCGGATCATCGACGGTGCGTTGGCCGCCCGGTTCCTGCAGACGCTCACCCGACTCATCGAGAACCCGGGGTCCATCGTCGCCTGATCGGCCCCGGCATTGCGGGCGTGCCGGAGCGGCAACCGACTATCGTCGGGCAGGTTGCGCCTAAGACGCTTGGTTCTCCTCGTCGCGTCGAAATCGCCCGCGGCAAGGTGGGTGTGTTGCCCGAGGGGCAGCTTCTGCCAAACACTGGCCATGTCGACCCTGCTTGCCACAACCACCTTCCCTTTTTCTCACCGCCATCGTGTCCAAGTACAACGGTGGTCGCAAAAGTTGAGGGTGGATGATGGGGAAGCCGCTCGCCGATCCTGGCCGCACGCACCCCTCAACGAAATGGTTGGCATGAGCCTGGTCAGACTGAACGATGTCAGCGTGCAATTCGAGAACGCCCCAGTCCTGCGGGAGGCGTTCTTCCGCCTCGAAACGAAGGACCGGGTAGGGCTGATCGGTCGCAACGGGTCGGGTAAATCGACGCTGCTCAAACTGATGCTCGACCAGGTGGCGCCGGATACGGGAACCGTCGCCCTCGAGCCGGGCCTGAAGCTGGGCTACTTCTCGCAGTTCTCCGAGCTCGACGGGGCTGCCACGATCGTCGAGGTGCTCGATGGACTGTTCGGCGAGATCGCCGGCATCGAGGCCGAACTCGCGTCGATCGACGCGCAGATCGCCCACGGCTCCGCGGCCGACCTCGATCCCCTCATCCACCGTCAATCCGACCTGTTCGGCGAGATGGACCGACTGGATGGCTGGGACTACCGCCGCCGCATCGACACCGCGCTCACGATCCTCGGCTTCACCGCGGCGCACCGGGTGTGCGCGATCGACGAGCTCTCCGGCGGCTGGCGCAACCGTGCGGCCCTCGCCAAGATCCTGCTCGAAGACCCGGACGTGCTGCTGCTCGACGAACCGACGAACTTCCTCGATGTCGCGGGCGTCGAATGGCTCGAAACCTGGTTCCGCGGCTTCCACGGTGCGGCGGTCATCGTCTCGCACGATCGGAAATTCCTCGACGCGGTGGCGACCCGCATCATCGAGATCGAGAACCACCACCTGCACGAGTACCCGGGCAATTTCGGCGAGTACATCATCCAGAAGCAGTTCCGCTTGAAGACGCTCGAGGCGCAGTTCCAACACGAGTCGGAACTGTTGGCGTTCGAGGCGGAGGGGATCGCCGACCGCCGGGAGGCGGCGAAGGCCGAAAGCCGCGGGCCAAACAAGACCGGGCTCGACAAGCGGCTCGCGGCCGTCAAGAAGGCGCGCGCCCCGCGCCCTGTCGACCAGATCATCACCGAGATCTACGGCGGCCTGCACGTGAAGGACGTGCTGTGCCGCATCGAGGGACTCGGCAAGGCGTTCGACGGGAGAATGCTCTTCGAAGGCTTGTCCCTCGAGATCCGGCGGGGCAACCGCATCGTGGTGAGCGGCGCGAACGGTAGCGGCAAAACGACACTGCTGCGCGTACTCACCGGGGAGGAGAAGGCGGATGCCGGCGAGGTCGCCTGGGCCGCGGGCGCGAAGGTGGTCTCCTACAATGAGGTGCTCGCCGCACTCGACGACACGGACACGGTCACCCACGCGGTGAACGCCTCTCCCGACAGTCTCGCCCTCACGGCGACCCGGAAGTCGGTCGGCCGTTTTCTCGGGATGTTCCAGTTCTCACAGGCGGACCTCACCAAGCGGGTCGGCAATCTCTCGGGTGGCCAGCGTGCCAGGGTCGCCATGGCGCAGTGTCTGCTCTCCGGCGCATCCGTCCTGCTCCTCGACGAGCCGACCAACCACCTCGACCTGGCCAGCACCCAGGTGATGGAGCGGGCGCTGCTTCACTTCCCGGGAGCGATCGTGGTGGTGAGTCACGACCGATTCTTCAGCGAGAAGGTCGCGAACCGCCGGATCCTGTTCGGCGCGGATGGCGCGGAACCGGGTGAGTTGGAGGTGCGTGCGGCGTGACGATCTCATTCGCTCCCATCGACGTGCGCTCCAATGAGCGTGACGATTTCCAGAGATGTCTCACCGGAAATGCGTTCCCCCTTCCGGTTCAATCGCATCCGTCGAGAGGGAAGACCTCGGTTGGGATCGAGCGTGGTCGATGAGACGAAGATGACCACGCGTCGCTGTGGATCGATGATCATTCCGCGAGATCGGCTCGGGCACGAACTGCCTCCGGTGAATTCGTGCCGACACCGGCCGCGGTAGTCTCGGGCACATCGCGCACGTCAGCGCTCCGCAGGAAGGCCCCCGCCGATGACCGCCGCAGAAATCGACGCCTACCTCGCCGGGCTGCCGGAACCCAAACGCGGCACCCTCGAGATGCTTCGCACCACGATCCTCGAGATCATCCCCGAATCCGAGCAGGGCATCTCCTACGCCATACCGGCATTTCGCGTGGAAGGTAAGGTCGTCGCGGGATTCGCCGCCTTTACCCGTCACCTCAGCTATGTGCCCCACAGCGGCTCGGTGCTCGCCGTCGTGGAGGATGACCTGGCCGGCTACTCGCATTCGAAGAGCGTCCTGCGTTTCGAGATCGACACCCCGCTGCCGCCAAACCTCGTGAAGAAACTCATTTCGGTGCGGCTCGCCCAGATCCGCTGATCGGGCGGACCGCCGCGAGAATGGGGGCATGCGTGGCCTCACGCCGGCCGCTCCGGTCGGCCCTCCTCATCGCCGGGATCGCGGCCTGGCGCGGAACCGACATCCGCAGCCTCTCGTCGGTCGACCGGTGTGGTGGAGCAGTGTTCGCCGCGCCTCGGTGGCTCGTCTGGGTGGCCGTCACGAGCAACTTCGCGTTCGGCCAGCCGCGGTTGTGGGCATCACCGCGCATCTCGCAGCGGATGCCGAAGTGACCGATGCCACTCCTGCAGGGCACTCCGGGCACCGGGGCGCGAGAGCATCCAAAGCGAGGGCGGCACCCGGGCGGAAGGCCGAACGGCCGACGGCGAGGTGGCCCGTTCCCGAGAACGCGAGAAACACGCCGAGCAGGATCCGACCGGCCGGTCGGATCACGGAGCGGGGCCCGCGCGACGTCCACTCACGGAGTCGGCCAAGGGCCGAATACCGATCGACGACCGCGAGAGTCGATACCCTACACTGATCCGGAAGGTCCCCCGGATGGGGGACCGCCGAAGGCTGCGGTGATCGTGCCCGATCGACCAGCCACCGAGGAGTGTGGATGCCCCATCACGCCGAAGGGCGGCACAGCGTTGTGTCGCCGGACCCGAGGCCTCGACGAGGTTCATTCGTCGCGCTGGCCTCGCTATTGGCGATGCTGGCGGTCGTGGCCGTGTCCGGTGCGGCCTGGTTCGGCGGCTATTTGGCGCCCTTGCTCGACGTCGCCGGGCCGTGTGTGAGGTTGACCAAACTCGTCGTGATCGCGGATTCCTCGATCGCCTCGGGGGTGTCGGCGGTGGCAAGGAAATTCGATGCGGCGAGTACGAAGTGTGTGACGACGCAGGTGCGTAGCCAGCAGTCGGCGGACACGGCGACGATCTTGGCATCGGGTGCGGACGCGAATGCGGACGTCTGGATTCCCGATTCATCGGTGTGGCTCGACCGCATGGCGGCAACCGCAGGGTCCCTCGGACGGGTGCCCCCGTCGATCGAGGCCGGGAAGTCCATCGCCAGCACACCGGTCGTGTTTGCCGCACCGGCCACTCGCGCGGCAGCCTTCGGACTTCAGCCGATCAGTTGGGCCGCGGTTCTCGGCGGCACACTCGATGCGCTCCTGCCCGATCCCGAGGCGTCCTCGGCGAGTCTCGCCGGCCTGTTCGCACTGCGGTCTCGCGCATCGACGACGGACCCGAGGCAATTCGCCGGAGCGGTCATCGCGCTCGGAAAGACCATTCCCCGGTCTCCCGAGACGGCGTTCGCGTCGGCGTTGGCGGCGGAGAAGCCGACCGTCGTCATCACGACAGAACGCGCGGTCGTGGCCCACAATGCGGCCGACCCCGCTCATCCCCTCGTCGCCCTGTACCCGACCGACGGCACCACCTCCCTTGGTTATCCGTTTGTCTGGCTGCGGGGCGCCGCGAAGCCACAGGGCGCCGCGCCCAGTTCGTCCGTCGCACCGAGCCCCTCGACAGCGCCGACCGATTCGTCGGCCAAGGCTCGTCTGATCGACTCGTTCTCCGCCGCGCTCTCCACGGCAGAAGACATCTTCGCGGGCGAAGGCTTTCGCAATGGGAGCGGGCGCGGCACGCTCTCGTTCGCCGGCGTGATCGCGACCCCGCCGGCGAGCGCGGTCGCCGCGGATCCGGCGGTGCAGATCGAGATTCTCAGATCGTGGGGAGTGCTCACCCTTCGTTCGCGAATACTGACCGTCATCGACGTGTCCGGTTCCATGCTCGATCAGGCTGGGTCGGGTCTCCGGCGAATCGACATCTTTCAGAAGGCGGCGGTCGGCGCCATGCAGAAGTTCTCCGGTGAGGTCGAACTTGGCGTCTGGATCTTCTCGACGAATCGTGTGGGCACCCAGCCGTGGGAGGATCTTTCACCGATAGCTCCCCTCGGAGATGCGGCACACCTCCAACAGATCGGCGGGATCATCTCGTCGTTGCCCGCGCAGGTTCGCGGCGATACGGGGCTTTACGACACCATCCTCGCCGCCGTCACGCGAGTGCGAGAAAGTTACGACCCGTCGAAGGTGAATTCGGTGCTGCTGATCACCGACGGCCGAAACGACAACCCGGGCGGCATCGACCTCGCCACCCTTCTTGCCGGGCTGAAGAAGATGGACGACCCTCTCAAGAGAGTCCCGGTCATCATGATCGGCTTCGGACCCGACACCGATCAGGCGTCGATGACCCAGATCGCCCGAGCGACCGGGGGGGCCGCCTATTCCGCGAACAAGCCCGAAGATCTCGGGCTCGTGCTCGTCGATGCGCTCTCCCAGCGCACCTGTCGGCCCAACTGTTGAGGCGTTTCGAGGCCTTGACCGGGTGCGCGTGCGACCGTACGCTTCCCAAGTGACGGTGTGAACAAGTGACGGTGTGAACACGCGACGGTGTGAACAAGTGACGATGTGAACACGCGACGTGCGAACCGAGAAGTTGTTCCTTGTGGTCGGCCTCGATGATGAGAGCAGGAGAAGAATCCATGTCAACGATCAGTTTCGCGGCACGGCGGGCTCAGCGCGGAGGCCGGTCTCCGTATCGGCTCGCGAAGGTGTTTGTCGCCCTCCTCACCGCCGTAGCCCTCGCGGTGCCCGCAGTTTCTCTGGCCCCCGCCGCATCGGCCGACCCGCGCGGTTCAGCCGATGCCGCGAGCTCCGCTCCCTCGACGGTCGTCGACTTCGGTCCGAACGTGAAGATCTTCGACCCGAGCATGCCGCAGGCAGAAATCCAGGCGACGGTCGACGCGATCGCGACCCAACAGGTGGACAACGAGATGGGCACCGCTCGCTACGCCCTCCTGTTCAAGCCGGGCACCTACGGCACCGTCGCCAACCCCCTGGTGTTCCAGGTCGGCTACTACACGGAGGTCGCCGGCCTCGGAGTGTCGCCCGGCGACGTCACCATCAACGGGCACGTGGATGTCTACAACCGCTGCATCACGGCCGACAACTGCACCGCGCTCAACAATTTCTGGCGCTCGGTCTCCAATCTCACCATCAACGTCGCGGGCGGCTCCGGCTGCCGTTCCTCCGGAGAATTCTGGGCCGTGTCGCAGGCGGCACCGATGCGTCGCGTCAACGTCACGGGTGGCACCCTCACCTTCATGGACTATTGCACCGCTGGACCGCAGTACGCCAGTGGCGGATTCATGGCCGACTCGAAGGCCGGCACGATCGTCAACGGATCCCAGCAGCAGTTCCTCGTGCGCGACAGTTCCATCGGTTCGTGGTCCAACGGGGTGTGGAACCAGGTATTCGCCGGGGTCACCGGAGCGCCGAGCCAGTCCTTCCCCAATCCGCCCTACACGACCCTGGCGACCAACCCGGCGAGTCGAGAGAAGCCGTACCTGTTCTTCGATTCGGCGACAACCCGTTACAGCGTCTTCGTGCCGGATGCCCGGGCCAACTCCACGGGAACGACCTGGGAGAACGGCCCGACTGCGGGTCACGCCATCGCGCTGTCCGACTTCTTCGTCGCAAAGCCGTCGGACTCGGTGCGGACCATCAATCAGCAGCTCGCGCGCGGCAGGAACCTACTGTTGACGCCCGGGGTCTATGACGTCGAGCGCTCCATCGAGGTCAAACGAGCCGACACGATCGTGCTCGGTCTCGGGGTCGCAACGCTCACGGCGGTGAACGGATCGGTGCCCCTCACGGTGGCGGACGTCACCGGGGTGGACATCGCCGGCCTCATGATCGACGCGGGAGCCGAGAACTCACCGGTGCTGCTTCGAGTCGGACCGAGCCGTACCGAACGAGGGCACGGTGAGGACGCGAAATCGACCGGTTATCTGAAGCGTGGTCTGTCTAAGAACCCCACCGCCCTGCAGGATGTCTACTTCCGGATCGGCGGACCGCACGTGGGTGCGGCCACCGTTGCGCTCGAGGTCAACAGCAACAACGTGCTGCTCGATAACATCTGGGCCTGGCGGGCAGATCATGGCACCGGGGTCGGTTGGACGGTCAACCCCTCCGAGACCGGCGTCGTGATCAACGGGCGCAATGTCACCGCGACGGGACTCTTCTCCGAGCATTTCCAGAAGTACAACGTGATCTGGAATGGCGAGGGCGGTAGGACAGTCTTCTTCCAGAACGAATTGCCCTACGATGCCCCGAACCAGGCGGCCTGGCAGCACGATGGTGTGCTCGGCTGGGCCGGGTACAAGGTCGCGGACTCGGTGAAGACACACACGCTGTGGGGCGGCGGCAGTTATATCTACACGAATGTTGACCCCACCATCCACGCCACCCGGGGCTTCGAGGTGCCGGTGACGCCGGGCGTGCAATTGCACGACCTGCTGACCGTGCAGCTTGGGGCCGGCACTCTCGACCACGTGGTCAACGACACCGGGGCACCGGTGAACTCGGCCGCGGTCGGCGTGCCGAGCTACGTGGTCAGGTTCTGATCCGAGCGCGATGACCGCGGATGACGCGCCCGCTCAGCCCGAGGAGGCACGGTAGGCGGCGGCCCCTCCCGCCCGGGACGAGCGGACCCGGGACGCGTGGATCCTGATTGCGCTGACCCTGATTGCGCTGACCCGCAGCGTGAGCACGGCGAAGCCAAGCACCGTCAGCAGGCCGAGGATCATCGGCGGCACCTCCGGGGAGAGCCCGGCGAATGGGGCGACTCCGAATGCGACGAGCGGTCCGAGCGCGCTACCGAGGGCGAGAAGTGCGATGACGAGTCGGGGCGGCCGAGCGATCCCACCGACCAACCATCCCAACGCGATGACGAGCGGCGGGACGGCACGCGGGGTGGTGAGGTCGAGTGGACCCGAGTAGCTCCACGCGAAGACGACGAGCGTGATGCCGAGGATGGCGGCGATCGAGGTGCCGGCGACTGCCCTCCACACACGATTCCCGGATGAGGGAACGGCGACCGGAGGCGTTCGCGCGGCCCCCGGTCGGGGGGACGGGTACCCGGCGCTCCGCCCGGTGGGCTGCTCGCGCTCCGAGGAGGCATGTGCGCCGACGTGCGCGCCGACGCGTGCGGGGGAATGCGCTCGATCGTAGCGCGCGCGGAGTTGAGGGTCGAGCAGCTCGTGCTTGGCATCGTTCAGTCGATGCGTCATCGCTTCGCCCGCGACGCCGCAGACGTCGGGGTGATGGAGCCGGATGAGTCGGCGGTAGGAGTTACGAATCTCATCGGCCGTGGCGTCGGGGGTCACACACAGCACTTCGTAATGGGTCGGGGTATCCATTGCTCCCGATCCTAAGGCACCTGACCCCCCCAAACGCGGGTCAGGATGAAAAAGATCGTGCTGACGGGTTCGGCCCGATCGCCGCCCGCATCCGGAGTGGCCGATTCTCCCGAGCCGCCCTCTCCCGGACCGGCGAACAGCGCCGTGGCCCCGTCGTGGGAATGAGTCCTCGCGCTCGGCGGCGTTCACGGCGAACCCCCGAGCCGGGAACCCTTGGTGATCGGGCCGGGTCGTGGTTGCCTGTAGTGGTGACCGAAATTCCGGTGTTCCCTTTGGGGGCCGTGTTGTTCCCCCACATGCCGCTGGCGCTGCGGGTGTTCGAGGAGCGCTACCTCGTCATGCTCTCGCGCATCCTTCCCGATGAGCCGTCCGAGTTCGGCGTCGTGCTGATCGAACGGGGCGAGGAGGTGGGTGGCGGCGAGAGGCGCCTCCCGGTCGGAACGATCGCCCAGATCGAGCAGCTCGACGCCACGGAGGAGTTCGTTGTGCTCGTGGCCACGGGGGCACGGCGCTTCGAAGTGGTCGAGTGGCTGGAGGAAGATCCTCATCCCGCCGCGCGAATCCGCGAACTGCCGGCACTCGTCTGGACGAAAGACCTTCTGTCGCTTCGGGGGACCGCCGACGCTGCCGTGCGCCGGACTCTTCGGGTTGCGAGCGAGTTCGCGGATCCGGTGTGGTCGCCGGATGTCGAACTCTCGGACGAGCCTGCGGAGGCGGTGTGGCAACTGGCCGCGATCGCCCCGCTCGGCCCCCTCGACCAGATGACGCTCCTCCGATCCGCGTCCACGGAGTCGCTGTTGACGACCCTCGTCGGGATGATGGCCACGACGGAGGAGTCCTTGAGGGCGCGCTGGACGGAGGACTAGGCGTAGTGCCCAGGGACGCGGCGTAGGGTGAAAGCCATGGAATTCAGATACCTCGGAAACTCAGGCCTCAAGATCTCGGAGATCACCTACGGAAACTGGCTCACGCACGGTTCGCAGGTGGAAAACGACACGGCGAAGGCCTGTGTCGCTGCCGCCCTCGACGCCGGCATCTCCACCTTCGACACCGCGGACGTGTATGCGAACACCGCGGCCGAGACCGTGCTCGGCGCGGCTCTGAAGGGCGAACGCCGCCAGTCGATCGAGATCTTCACGAAGGTCTTCGGCCCGACCGGACCGAAGCGGCACAACGATGTCGGGCTGTCCCGGAAGCACATTCTCGAGTCGATTGATGGCTCGCTTCAGCGGCTCCAGACCGACTACGTCGACCTCTACCAGGCTCACCGGTTCGACTACGAGACCCCCCTCGAAGAGACCTTCCAAGCCTTCGCCGACGTGGTGCGACAGGGCAAGGCGCTCTATATCGGCGTGAGCGAGTGGACGGCCGATCAGTTGCGAGCCGGGGCGGAACTCGCTAAGCAGTTGGGCATCCAGCTCATTTCGAATCAGCCGCAGTATTCGGAACTCTGGCGGGTGATCGAGGCAGAGGTCGTGCCGACGTCTCGGCAACTCGGAATCTCCCAAATCGTCTGGTCGCCGATTGCCCAGGGTGTCCTCACCGGAAAGTACCTGCCCGGCGCCGCGCGGCCCGCGGGCAGCCGCGCGACGGATGAAAAGGGTGGCGCGAACATGATCAAGCGCTTCCTCAACGACGATGTGCTCACCCGGGTGCAGGGACTCGCACCGATCGCCGCCGAACTGGATCTCACTCTCGCTCAACTGGCGGTCGCGTGGGTCCTTCAGAACGAAAACGTGGCGTCGGCCATCATCGGTGCATCGCGCCCGGAGCAGGTCCACGAGAACGTCAAGGCCGCGGGCGTCACGATCCCGGCCGAACTCCTCGCGCGCATCGACGACGTGCTCGGCGGCGTGGTCGAACGTGACCCGGCGAAGACGCTCGAGAGCTCGCCGAAGACCAGGGAAGCCTAGACCAGGGACGGGCGGGCCCCGCCGGCGGGCGCCGCTGGCAGGGGGCGCGGGCGGGCCGCGCTGGCGGGCCCCGCGGGCGGGACCGCCCGCGCGTGTCACCTCCCGCGTCCGGCCCGCGTCCCGCCGCGCGTGCCGGCGCCCGCCTGCCACCTCCAGCGTCCGGCCAGCGTCCGGCCGCGCGTTTCGCACGCGTTACTCCCGCGCGCGCCAGCGCCCGCGCGCCACCGGTGTCCGCGTCTGCGTCCGATAGCGGGATCATGCGGACGACACACGGCCCGAGCCGTCTGTGGTGCGGTGCGTTGCGCGGAACCCCGCTCTGCGCAACATCCCCTGCGCAGGGCCCGCCGCGCAACATGCCCCGCGCAACCTCCTCTGCGCAGCATCCCCTGCGGAGGGCGTGCCGCGCACCATGCCCCGCGCAACCTCCTCTGCGCAGCATCCCCTGCGGAGGGCGTGCCGCGCAACATCCCCCGCGCCTCACTCCACGCGAATCACCCCGTCAGGATGCACCGCTCGGACGGTCGCAGAGCCGCACGGCGTGAACGTGCCCGCGAGTTGATAAGCTGCCAGCACAACCGAATATCGGGCCCATCAACGCGATGCGGGAGAGCCGGACGTCGGTCACGCGAGTGACCGCGCACGCCGGCACCGAAGGAGCAAGCCTCCCCGCCAATCTCTCAGGTACGTGTACCGCATCGAACAGGCCACTCTGGAACGATCTGCGTGCTGTTGCACCCGGCTGCCCGGCAGCCTTTCTGTAGCACAGTCGACGCGCGGCACTGCGTGACAGAGGGGGAGTTCTAACAGCCAACATCGCGCCTGGAGAACTCGTGACCGATAACACCCACAGCCCAGTAAGCGGGGTGAGCCCCGAACGGCTCTCGCCGCTTCATCGCGAGCATCTGGATGCGGGAGCGAGTTTCACCGACTTCGCCGGTTGGCAGATGCCTGTGCGATATTCCAGCGATCTCGCCGAACATCACGCCGTGCGCACCGCCGCCGGAATGTTCGACCTCTCTCACATGGGGGAGATCGTGGTACTCGGTCCGGAAGCCCCGGATGCCCTCGACTACGCCTTCGCCGGCAAGCTCTCTGCGGTGGCGATCGGGCAGGCGAAGTACAGTCTCCTGCTCGGGCGCGAGGGGGGGATCATCGACGACGTTGTCGTCTACCGCACCGGGGAGGACCGGTTTATCGTCGTCGCCAACGCTTCGAATCGTGCGGCGGTGGCCGCCCAGCTGGTCGAGCGCACGGCGCCGTTCGACTGCGAGGTGTTCGACGAGAGCGACGACATCGCGCTCATCGCCATCCAGGGTCCGAAGTCGTTCGAGATCCTGAGTCAGGTGCCCGGTATCGTCGTCGTCGGCCTCGCCGAACTGAAGTACTACTGGTCGACCCCCGGCCAATTCGACGGCCACGAAATTCTCGTCGCCCGCACCGGCTACACCGGAGAAGACGGATTCGAGCTATACGTGGCTCCCGATGCGGCCCCGGCACTCTGGCGGGCGATCGCGGAGACCGGTGTCGGCAGTGGGCTGGTGCCGGCGGGACTCGCGAGCCGGGACACCCTGCGGCTCGAGGCCGGGATGCCGCTCTACGGCCACGAGCTCGGCCTTACCACCTTCGCGGTACAGGCGGGCCTCGGTCGCGTCGTCAATCTGAAAAAGGAGGGCGATTTCGTCGGGCGGGCCGCCGTCGAGGCCGGACCGGGGGAGGGCGCCCGCGTTCTCGTCGGACTCCGGGCCGCCGGCAAGCGCGCCGGCCGGGCCGACTACCCGGTTCTCGACGCCGACGGCACAGAGGTCGGCGTCATCACCAGCGGGGCACTCAGCCCGACCCTCGGCTACCCGATCGCCATGGCCTACGTCGATCCCGCCGCGAGCGAGATCGGCACCGAGTTGTTCATGGATGTGCGCGGCACGCGCGTGCCGGCATCCGTCACCGCACTTCCCTTCTACACGAGAAAGGCCAACTAACCATGGCTGACCGGTCGACCCTCAAGTACACCTCCGAGCACGAGTGGCTGGATGTCCAGGGCGACATCGCCACGGTGGGCATCACCGCCTACGCGGCGGAGAAGCTCGGCGATGTCGTGTTCGTCGATCTGCCCTCCGTGGGCTCCCGCGTCGCCAGCGGCAAGGTCGTCGGAGAGATCGAATCGACCAAGTCGGTCGGCGAGCTCTTCGCGCCGGTCGACGGCACGGTCACCGAGGTGAACGATGCCGTCGTCGCTGCTCCGGAGCTGGTCAACAGCGATCCCTTCGGGGAGGGGTGGCTCATCCGGGTGAACTTCACCGAGCTTCCGAGCCTGCTGAGCTACGACGAGTACAACGCTCTGGTGGGAGAGTAGTGGCCGGGATGGACCAACTCGCCTCGGAACCGGCGACGGACCGGAGTCGGCCGTCCCCGCTGGCGACGGGCGGCTTTGCGGAACGCCACATCGGCACGGACTCCGCGGCCCAGGCCACGATGCTCGAAGCGCTCGGTTACGACTCCGTGGACGCCCTCGTCGGGGCGGCGGTGCCGGCCTCCATCCATGTCGACGGCTTCCGCGCCGCGGCCGATTCGGTGCTCCCCCCCGCGGCCACCGAGCGGGAGGCGCTCGCCGAACTGCGGGTGCTCGCTCGCAAGAACACGGTAAACCGCTCAATGATCGGGCTGGGCTACTACGACACGATCACCCCGGCAGTGATCAAACGCAACGTGCTGGAGAACCCCAGCTGGTACACCGCCTACACCCCCTACCAGCCGGAGATATCTCAGGGGCGCCTCGAGGCGCTTATCAACTTCCAGACGATGGTCACCGACCTCACCGGGCTCTCCACAGCCAACGCCTCGATGCTCGATGAGGGCACGGCCGTTGTCGAGGGCATGATGCTCGCCCGGCGTGCATCGAAGCTTCCGACCACCTCGTTCATCGTCGACTCGGACACCCTGCCGCAGACCCTCGCGCTGCTGGAGAATCGCGCCGCAGCGGTGGGAATCACCCTGTTGCATCTCGACCTCGCGGAGCTCTCCACACGCGCCGTTATCGAGCTACCGGAGGCGTTCGGGGTTTTCGTGCAGTACCCGGCCCGCTCCGGTCGCCTCTGGGATCCGAGCCGCGTGATCGTCGCGGCGAAGGCCAACGGCACCCTGGCGATCGTCGCCGCAGACCTCCTCGCCCTCACGCTCATCGCTTCTCCCGGCGAACTAGGAGCGGATGTCGCGGTCGGCACAAGCCAGCGCTTCGGCGTGCCGATGGGCTTCGGCGGCCCGCACGCCGGCTACCTGGCGGTGCGCTCCGGCCTCGAACGGCAGCTGCCCGGGCGGCTGGTCGGCGTGTCTCAGGACGCGGCCGGGCATCCCGCCTACCGGCTCTCGCTCCAGGTGCGGGAGCAGCACATCCGTCGGGACAAGGCGACCTCGAACATCTGTACCGCCCAGGTGTTGCTTGCGGTCATGGCGTCGATGTATGCCGTGTATCACGGCCCGCAGGGTCTCAAGCAGATCGCGACGCGGGTCACCCGGCTTGCCCGGGTGTTGGCGCGGGCGGCGTCGGAGGCCGGGCACACGGTCGAGTTTGCCAACTATTTCGACACGCTCACGCTGCACACGAAGACCGATGCCGCGAGACTGGTGGAGCGCGCCCATTCGGCCGGCTACCTCATCCACCTCGTCGACGAGGATCGGGTGCAGCTCTCGGTGGACGAGACCACCACCCTTGACGATGTTCGCGCTCTCGCCCGCGTCCTCGGTGAGGAGCTCGTCGACGACAGCGCGCCGCGCGAGGTGGAATGGATCCCGTCGGAGCTCCTCCGCACGAGCGACTATCTCTCCCATCCGGTGTTCAACACGCACCGCTCCGAGACCTCGATGATGCGCTATCTCAAGCACCTCGCCGACTACGACTATGCGCTCGATCGTGGCATGATTCCGCTCGGATCCTGCACGATGAAGCTCAACGCGGCCTCCGAGATGGAGGCGGTGACCTGGCCCGAATTCGCGGGCCTGCATCCCTTCGCGCCCGAGGCGGACGTCGAGGGCTACCTCGAGTTGATCGGCCAATTGCAGTCGTGGCTCGCGGATGTCACCGGCTACGACTCCGTGTCGTTGCAGCCGAATGCCGGAAGTCAGGGCGAACTGGCCGGTCTTCTCGCCATCCGCGGCTACCACCGAGACCGCGGCAATCCCGACCGCGTCGTCTGCCTCATTCCGCAGAGCGCCCACGGGACCAATGCCGCTTCGGCGGTGCTCGCCGGAATGCGGGTCGTCGTGGTGGCCTGTGACGAACTCGGCAATGTGGATGTCGACGACCTCCGTTCCAAGATCGCCGAGCATGCCGAGTCTCTCGCCGCCCTCATGATCACCTATCCGTCCACACACGGCGTCTACGAACACGAGGTCGGGGCGATCTGCAAGGCCGTGCACGATGCGGGCGGACAGGTCTACGTCGACGGTGCGAATCTCAACGCCGTGCTCGGTTTCGCCCGCTTCGGCGACTTCGGCGGTGACGTGTCGCACCTCAACCTGCACAAGACGTTCTGCATCCCGCACGGCGGCGGTGGGCCCGGAGTCGGACCGGTGGCGGCGAAGGCGCACCTCGCGCCGTTCCTTCCCGGGCATCCGATGGCGCAGCGCGAGTTGCACAGCGGTCCTCCCGTGTCTGCCGCGCCGTACGGTTCCCCGAGCATCCTGCCGATCAGCTGGGCCTACGTGCGGATGATGGGCGCCGCCGGGCTCAAGGAGGCCACCGGAGCGGCCGTCCTCGCGGCCAATTACGTTGCGGTGCGACTTCGGGACCATTTCCCGGTGCTGTATGCGGGGGACAACGGCCTCGTGGCGCACGAGTGCATCCTCGACCTGCGGCCGCTGACCGAGACCACCGGCGTGACGGTGGACGACGTGGCGAAGAGGCTCATCGACTATGGCTTTCACGCGCCCACCATGTCGTTTCCGGTCGCGGGAACTCTCATGGTGGAGCCGACCGAGAGCGAGGACCTCGCCGAGATCGATCGCTTCATCGACGCGATGATCGCGATCCGCGCCGAGGCGGATGCCGTGGCCGCCGGCACCTGGTCGCTCGCCGACAGCCCGCTGCACAACGCCCCGCACACGGCCCAATCCGTGGTGGAGGGGGAGTGGACGCATTCCTACAGCCGTGAGACGGCGGTGTATCCGGTGCGGAGCCTCATCCGCTCCAAGTACTGGCCGCCGGTACGCCGGATCGACAACGCGTATGGCGATCGCAATCTGGTGTGCGCCTGCCCACCGCCGGAGGCCTTCGCCGACTGATCCGGGGACCCTCGTCCGGTCGAGGAGCGAGCGCCGGCGGGCGTGCCGTGACCCAGGCGGGCGTGTGCGGACTTTGCGGGCCGGCACGCCGGCCCGCCCAGTCCGCGGTCGCCCGGTCTGCGAGGCACGGCGCCCCGCGTGCCGCTACTTGGGGACTCCGAACAGCCCCGGGAACGCGGATGCCGCCCACGGGTACCCCACGAAGATCGCGACGTCGATCACCACGTGGGCGATCACCAGGGGAAGCACCCGCCCGAAGCGTGCGTAGAGCCAGCCGAAGAGCAGCCCCATGGCGACGTTGCCGAGGAAGGCCCCGAAGCCCTGGTAGAGGTGGTAGGTGCCGCGCAGGAGCGCCGTCGAGAGGATGATCGGCCAGGTGCGCCATCCGAGGTCGCGGAGTCGGGCGAAGAGGTAGCCGATGACGATCAGTTCTTCCTGCAGGCCGGCACGGAGGGCGGACAGGACGAGAATCGGAATGGTCCACCAGTACGTGTCGATCGGCGATGGCGACACGGTCACATTGATCCCGATCGCCTTGCCGGACAGGTAAAGGAAGATTCCGGGGATTCCGATGAGGAGGGCGAGCCCGAGGCCCACCACCGCGTCGCGACCCGGCCGGTCGAAGCCGAGCCCGAGTCGCCCGAGGTGCGGCCGCGCGCTCCGCCAGAGGAGGAAGCAGACGAGAGCCACGGGCACCAGGTCGAAGAACAGCGCCAGGAACTGGTAGACGAAGTCGAAGATCTCGCGATTGCTGAGTGCGGTGTTCAGGGACTGGACCTGACGGGACAGCGGTTTCGCTCTGGTGAGGCTGTCCGCGAGGGACACGATCGAGTAGACGGCCGATGCGCCGAGCGACAACCCGAGAACGAGAGCGATCTCGACCCGGATTCGTCGTCTGGCAGAGGCATCCACCGGGTCGAAATGGGGGGAATTCGACCCGGGCTGCAATGTCACGGATTCGATGTTACGCCCTGGATTAGGCCGCTTCACACTTTGAGGTACCCCGAACTCGCAGCATTCGTGCAAAACTTCCCAACATTGCGCAACGATTCTCCGCGGGGCGCAATAATCTGTTGGGACTGTTACCACTGTGTAACGTTTGGCCCTACAGTTTGGCGAGGGGAGCGCACCCTACTTAGGGTTCTTCTAACCAGCGCGGCAGCAGGCGAGGTTTCGTGCTGCCGTTCGCTCATCTTGCACAGGAGGAAAATTGAAAATCAGAGTACGATTGGCGCGCAACGCCATTGCCGTCGTTGCCATCGCGAGCGCTGCGGCACTTGCACTCGCCGGATGCTCGGCACCCACATCGGAGATCGTGTCGGGAACGGCGCTCAGCATCGCGCAGAACTCGCCGTTCACGTCCTACAACAACGGGACAGCGGCGAACAACTCCACCTACAACGCCAACATCGCGTACATGACGAACTCCGCGTTCAACTACTACGACTCGTCGCCGAAACTGGTGAAGAACACCAAGTTCGGCACCTACACGGTGGTGTCCAAGAGCCCGCTGACGGTGAAGTACACCATCGCCGACGGCGTCAAGTGGTCGGATGGCACCGCGGTGGATGCCGCGGACATGCTGCTCGGCTGGGCAGCCAACATTTCCAAGTACAACGGCAAGACGGTGAACTTCACCTCCGCTGCCGCCGGTGGCGGCCTCGACCTCGTGACGAAGGTGCCGAAGATCTCGGACAACAACCGGTCGATCACGCTCGTCTACGACAAGCCGTTCGTCGACTGGGAGACCGCCTTCACCATCGGGGTTCCT
>JANMBI010000192.1:0-20031 GCA_031360325.1 Frigoribacterium sp.
CCGAGATGGTTGTACACCACGTCCTGGATCACTCCGAGACCACGCGCGTGCGCGGCATCCACGAACCGCTCGTAGGCGGCGGGACCACCGTAGGTCTCGTCGACGGTGTACCAGAGCACCCCGTCGTAGCCCCAGTTGCGATCGCCGTTGAACCCGTTGACCGGCAGGAGTTCAACGAAATCGACGCCGATCGACACCAGGTGGTCGAGCCGGTCGATGGCCGAGTCGAGGTTTCCGCGCGGGGTGAAGGTACCGACGTGAAGCTCGTAGACCACGCCACCTGCCAGTTGGCGTCCGGTCCACGCGGAGTCGGACCACTCGAAGTTGCTCTCGAACACCCGGGACAGACCGTGCACGGAATCGGGTTGGCACCGGCTACGCGGGTCGGGCAGCGGAGTGTCGCCGTCGTCGATCAGGTACCCGTAGTCGGTGCCGGACGTGCCAGTGGGCGCCGTCCACCATCCGTCGATCCGCGGAATCATCCCGTGGCGCTCACCGTCGAGCAGCAGGGTCAGAGTCCTGGCCGCGGGAGCCCACACGTCGAAATTCATCGTCATTCTCCGGACTCTTTCGGGATCAGCAGCGCCACGGGATAACGCTCGAGCAGTTCGGAGACACGCACGATTCCCCCCTCGAACACCCGGCCGGTGAAGACATCGATCACCCGCCGGCCCGCCAGGATCACCGTGGTGTCCCCCCAGCCGCCCGCGCGCGCCAATCCCACCGGCAGCCGGGTGGCGACGGTGATCGCCTCTCCGCGGTCGAAGGCGACCAGGTGCCGTGCGGCCGAGCCGTAGGCCTCGATCGCGACATAGCGGGTGAAGAAGTCCGGTCGATCCCGGCGCAACCGCAGGGCGCGAGAGGTCACGAGAAGTTTCGCGGCGCCCGTCTCGTCGATCGGCGGGTGTGCCCCGGCATCGATCGCGGCCAGGTACAGGCGTCGTTCGTCGAAGTCGACCGACCGACGGTTGTCCGGATCGACGAGGGAGGTCTCCCAGAGTTCGCTTCCCTGGTAGACGTCGGGTACGCCGGGCGCCGTGAGCTGGATGACCTTGGCCGACAGCGAATTGGACCAGCCGGGCTCGCGGACGGCCTCGATCACGCGGTCGAGGATGCCGACGACGCGATCGTCGTCGAATGCGGAGTCGACGAGCGCGTGCATCCGGGTCTCGAATTCCTCGAGGGGCGCCGTCCACTCGGTCGAGTTCCCGGCCTCGCGCGCCGCCTTCTCCGCATAGGCGTGCAATCGCTCCCGGCTGGCCGGCCAGGCTCCGACGATCGCCTCCCACAGCAACGACTCGAGCGGGCCGTCGCCGAGCGGCGCCGCGGCGCGCAGCTCCCCGAGCGCCGCCTCCCATTCCTCGGGAATCTCGGCGAACACACTGATGCGCGCGCGCACGTCTTCGCCGCGCTTGGTGTCGTGGGTGGAAAGGGTGGTGAGCGACGCGGGAAACCCGGCCTGCCGCAGCTGCTGGCGGCGGTGGAACTCCCCGACCCCGATCGAGAACTCCGAGGGGTCCGCGCCCACCTCGGTGAGCGATCCGAGGCGCGTGTAGCGATAGAAGGCGGTGTCTTCGACTCCCTTCGCCATCACCATCCCGCTGGTCTGCTGGAACCGGATGGCAGCCGGATGACTCGCGTCGCTGAGCGTCGGGAGGAGATCGTCGATGACGGCGGAGAGCTCCGGACGGTGTTCCTTGGCGAGTCTCACCGCTTCGTGCAGGTGATCGAAACCGTGGGGGAGGTAGGAGCGGTACACCGGGAAGCAGGCGAGAAGTTCGGCGAGAGCATCCGACGTCTTCCCGTCGAGGTCCGCGACGCCGAGGTCCCGTTCGAGGCGAAGCACCTCGGAGCGCAGGATGCCGTCGGCGATGGAGCGCTTGGTGTCGTGGATGAGTTGTGTCCACGAGACCGGTTCGGTGGAGCCGCGCAGGGAGGTGTCGAGGGCATCGAGCGAGGCCCGGCCGTCCGGATCCACGAGAACCCGGTCGACATCGGCGAGGGCGTCGTAGCCGGTCGTGCCGGCGGCCGCCCAGAAGGTGGGCAATGGCTCGGCCCCCTCGAGGATCTTCTCGACCAGCACATAGGCACCGCCGGTTGCTGCGGCGAGGGAGTCGAGGTAGGCGGCCGGGTCGGCGAGGCCGTCGGGATGGTCCACCCGCAGGCCGTCGACGAGACCCTCGGTGACCCAGCGGATGATTTCCCGGTGGGATTCCTCGAACACCCAGGCGATCTCCACCCGGATGCCCGCCAGAGAATTCACGGCGAAGAATCGGCGGTAGTTGAGCTCGGCATCCGCCCGACGCCAATTCATCAGCTCGTAGTGCTGGCGGGAATGCACCTCGCCGGCCGAGGCCCCGTCCCCGGCGGTTCCGGGGGCGATCGGGAAACGGTGGTCGAAGTAGGTGAGTTCGCCGTCGACGATCTCGAATTCCGGCTCTGGTTCGTCTCCGAGGATGGGGATTCGCACCTTACCCGCCCCGAACTCCCAGTCCACGTCGAAGGCGTCCGCATAGCGGGAGTCGCGACCGTGAGTGAGCAGGTCCCACCACCAGTGGTTCTGGTTCGGGGTGGCGACGCCCACGTGATTCGGCACGATGTCCACAAGAACCCCGAGCCCCAGTTTTCGTGCCACGGCGGAGAGGACATCCAGCCCGTCGCGTCCTCCGCGGGCCGGATCGATCAGGGAGTGGTCGACCACGTCATACCCGTGGTCGGAGCCCGGCTCGGCTCTTAGGAGCGGCGAGAGGTAGAGCCAGTCCGCCCCGAGCTCGTGCACGTAGCCCGCGACGTTCGCCGCGGCACGCAGATCGAAGGACTCGCGGACCTGCAGTCGATAGGTCGAGGTGGGGATGCGCATCAGCGGGACTCCGGGATGCGGGGGGCCGCCGACTGGGTGCCGGCCTGGGCACTGAGCGAGGCGGCCACCGAGTGGTCGATCTCGACCTCCGGAGCCACCCAGGCACGAAGCACGACCAAGGATTTCGCAACCAGCGACAGAACATCGCCCGCCTTGCGCGGCCCGCTGTCGGCGAGCTCGCCCGAGCTGTCGATCACGATCTCCCAGAAGCCGGAGAACTCTTCGGAGGGAAGGGTGAAGTCGACGTTCTCGTCGCCGGCGTTGAAGAAGATGGCGAAGTTGAGGTCGGTGAGCGGTTGACCGCGCAGATCGCGACCCTGGATTCCGTTGCCGTTGAGGAACACGCCGATCGCGCGACCAAAACCGGAGTCCCAGTTCTCCGGTTCCATCTCGCTGCCGCCCGGAGTCAGCCAGACGATGTCGGCGAGCGGCTCACCCGCACCCCGCCTGACCGGACGCCCGTCGAAGAAGGTCTTGCGACGAAAGGTCGGGTGGTCTTTGCGCAATCGTGTCACGGCCGCCACGAACTCGGTGAGCGGCTGGTCGGCCGCATCCCAGTGCACCCAGGAGATTTCGGAGTCCTGAGCGTAGGTGTTGTTGTTGCCCTGTTGGGTGCGCCCGAGTTCGTCTCCGTGCAGGATCATCGGCACGCCTTGGGAGAGAAGCAGGGTGGCGAAGAAGTTGCGCTGCTGCCGGGCGCGAAGACCGAGCACCGCGGGGTCGTCGGTCGGCCCCTCGGCACCGGAGTTCCATGATCGGTTCTCCGACTCGCCGTCCTTGTTGTCCTCTCCGTTCGCGGCATTGTGTTTCTCGTTGTAGGAAACCAGGTCGGCGAGGGTGAACCCGTCGTGCGCCGTCACGAAGTTGATGGATGCAACGGGGCGTCGTCCGTCGCCCTCGTAGAGGTCTGCCGATCCGGTCAGACGCGCGGCGAACTCGCCGAGCGTCGCGGGCTCGCCGCGCCAAAAGTCCCGCACCGTGTCGCGGTACTTGCCGTTCCATTCCGTCCACTGCGGCGGGAAATTCCCCACCTGGTAGCCGCCGGGACCGACATCCCAGGGCTCGGCGATGAGCTTCACCTGCGACACGATCGGGTCCTGCTGAACGAGCTCGAAGAAGGTCGAGAGCTTGTCGACGTCGTAGAACTCCCGAGCGAGCGTCGAGGCGAGGTCGAAGCGAAAGCCGTCCACGTGCATCTCGGTGACCCAGTAGCGAAGGCTGTCCATGATGAGTTGGAGCGAGTGCGGGTGCCGCACGTTGAAGGAATTGCCGGTGCCGGTGTAGTCCATATAGAACTGTTCGTCGTCCTCGACGAGGCGGTAGTAGGCCTGATTGTCGATCCCTCTGAACGAGATCGTGGGGCCGAGGTGATTGCCTTCCGCGGTGTGGTTATAGACCACATCGAGCACCACCTCGATGCCGGCGTCGTGCATCGAGCGAACCATGCCCTTGAACTCCTGCACCTGCTGTCCCCGCTCGCCGGTTGATGAGTATCCGTTGTGGGGCGCGAAGAAGCCGATGGTGTTGTAGCCCCAGTAGTTGCGGAGGCCCTTGTCGAGCAGGGTGGAATCCTGCACGAACTGGTGCACGGGCATGAGTTCGAGAGTCGTCACGCCGAGCTTCTGCAGGTGTTCGATCACGGCCGGATGCGAGAGACCCGAATAGGTGCCGCGCTGCTCCGCCGGGACATCGGGGTGCAGTTCGGTGAGACCCTTCACGTGAGCCTCGTAGATCACGGTGTCGTTGTAGGGCACTCGCGGATGACGGTCGCCGGCCCAATCGAAGAACGGGTTGATGACGATGCCCATCATGGTGTGGCTCGCCGAGTCGTCATTGTTCCGGGAGAGCGGATCGCCGAAGTTGTAGGCGAAGAGCGACGGATCCCAGTCGAAGTCGTGGCAGGTGGCCTTGGCGTAGGGGTCGAGCAGCAGCTTGTTGGGATTGCACCGCTTGCCCGATTTCGGGTCGTACTCGCCGTAGACGCGGTAGCCGTAGCGTTGGCCCGGCTGCACCTGGGGAAGGTAGGCGTGCCACACGTAGGCGTCGATCTCGAACAATTCCACCCGGGTCTCCCCACCGTCGTCGTCGAACAGGCAGAGCTCGATCTTGTCGGCGACCTCGCTGAAGAGCGCGAAGTTCGTGCCGCTCCCGTCGAAGGTCGCGCCGAGGGGGTAGGCGGTTCCGGGCCAGGTTTCCATGGGTCTCTTTCATTCTGCGGGGGCTTTCACCGTATCCTGCGGGCGCGATTCAGGGCGAACCGGGGGGAAGCCTTGACAAGGGTGCGGGAAGGTGGGCAGGCGCGGTGCCGGATACCGTGCCCGGGAAGTGGCAGGATGCGCCGCTCGAAACACTCGCTATGCTGGTGTCGAACACGGGAGTCCGGTGATGCCGGGCTGAGAGGGAGCTTCTCCAAGCTCCGACCGTCGAACCTGATCTGGATCATGCCAGCGCAGGGAGGCAGCTATTCTCTCCGGGGCCGTCGCATCCGCGCCGATCCACACCCGTGCCCTCCCGAAAAGATTGGGCACGTCAATGAATGCAACAACCACATCCCTCCGCCCGGGCCCACGCCGCATCACCACCCGATGGCGGGTGGTGGACATCGTGGTCGCGAGTGTGCTCGGTGTCGCCAGCGCCCTCGTCTTCTTCGCCTGGAATCAGATCTACGCGCCGGTGACCGCCCCGCTCGAAGCGGTACTGCCCGGCTCGCAGGCGCTGCTCTACGGGGTCTGGCTCTTCGCTGGGGTTCTCGGCGGGCTCGTCATCCGCAAGCCCGGAGCCGCACTCTTCACCGAACTCGTCGCCGCCATCGTCTCCGCTCTGCTCGGCGCGCAGTGGGGCGGATTCGCGGTCATCGAGGCCGGGCTCGTTCAGGGCCTCGGCGTTGAGCTCATCTTCCTGGTCTTCCTCTACCACCGTTGGAGCCTCACCGTGGCGATGCTCGCCGGCGCAACGGCCGGACTCGCCATGGCCGCCAACGACATCGTGGGCTACTACCTGGCCTCCGGTCCCGCCTTCCAGGCGATCTACACCGTCTCGGGAATCATTTCCGGTGCGGTGATAGCGGGACTCGGTTCGTGGTTCATCGTGCGCGGCCTCGCCCGAACCGGCGTGCTCAGCCGGTTCTCCTCCGGCCAGCTGACCCCCCGCTGAGTCGATTCGTGTCGCCTGCCTCCCTCTCCCGCGTGGCGCCGCTGTCCGTGGACGCGCGCGGGTGGGGATGGCGGCATGCCGGGCGTTCGGACTGGGCGTTGCGCGGTCTCGACCTGCGCATCGAGGCGGGCGAACGGGTGTTGCTCCTCGGGGCGTCCGGGGCGGGAAAGTCCACCCTCGTCCATGCGCTGGCGGGGGTGCTCGGCGGCGGTGAGGAAGGCGAATCCGACGGCCGACTCGCTGTCGGTGAGGGGGATGCTTCTCGCGCACGCGGCCGGGTGGGACTCGTGCTGCAGGACCCGGACTCGCAGGTCGTGCTCGCCCGGGTCGGCGACGATGTGGCGTTCGGTTGCGAGAACATGGGGATCCCGCGCCACGAGATCTGGGCGAGGGTGGAGCAGGCGCTCCGTGCGGTGGGCCTCGACCTCCCCCTTCGCCATCCCACCAGCGGTCTCTCCGGCGGTCAGAAGCAACGGCTCGCCCTCGCCGGGGTGCTTGCCATGCGGCCGGGCCTGCTGTTGCTCGACGAGCCGACGGCGAACCTCGATCCGGGCGGCGTAATCGAGGTGCGAGACGCGGTGGCCCGCGTTCTCGAGGTGTCGAGCAGCACCCTCATCGTGGTGGAGCACCGGGTGGACGTGTGGTGGTCCCTCGTGGATCGGGTCGTCGTGCTTGCTCCCGGTGGGGGAGTTCTCGCCGACGGTGCACCGGACGACGTGCTTCGGCGCGAGGGTGCGGCGCTCGCCGCCTCGGGAGTGTGGGTGCCCGGGCATCCGCCTAAGCATCCGGATCGCCGGGGTCGGCCCGGCGAGACGCTCCTCCGCAACGAGCAGCTGTCGATCGGCCGGGGTTCGAGCGTGCAGACCGGCATCGAGTTCCCGGTGCGAGCCGGCGAATGCATCGCCATCACCGGCCCGAACGGCGTGGGAAAGACCACCCTCGCCCTCACCATCGGGGGGCTGCTGCCGGCGATCGGTGGCCGGGTCCGTGCCGACGGGCTCGCGGCCGGACTCGGGGCGGATCCGCTTCGCTGGAAGTCCCGCGAGCTGGTCACCCGCATCGGCAGCGTCTTCCAGGACCCGGAACACCAGTTCGTGAGCGGCACGGTAGCCGGGGAACTCGCTGTGGGGGCCAGAGCGATCGGGCTCGACGAGAGGGAGACATCCCGCCGCATCGGGCCGCTGCTCGAACGGCTGCGGCTCAGTCATCTCGCCACGGCGAATCCGTTCACCCTCTCCGGGGGGGAGAAGCGCCGACTCTCGGTGGCCACCGCCCTGGTCACCCGACCGCCGCTGCTGGTGCTCGACGAGCCAACCTTTGGGCAAGATTCGCGCACCTGGGCCGAACTCGTCGCCTTCCTCGCCGAACTGATGGACGCCGGGAGCAGCCTGATCGCGGCCACGCACGATACCGAGCTGGTGGCGGCCCTCGCCGACACCGAGCTGCGGATGTCGACAAACGGTTACGCGCTCGAGTCGAGAGTGCACTGATGCGGCCCTCCGACATCCTCACTCCGCCGGTCGGCGGGCGGGTCATTTTTCGCATCAACCCGGTGGCGAAGCTCGCGGCGACGGCCGTTCTCGGTATCGCGCTCGTGCTCTCGATCGACTGGGTGTCTGCGTCGGTGGCTCTCGGCTTCGAGGCACTGCTGTTTCCGTTCGCCGGGCTGAATTTTCGGCAGTTCGCGCGACGCACGCTTCCGATAGCCATCGCGGCGATGTTCGCCGCGGCCACCATCCTGTTGTACGGCCGGGCCTCGGGCGTCAGCCATTGGCGATTCCTGCTCGTCAACGTGACCGACGGCTCGATTGAGCTCTCGATCGCGACGCTGTTGCGAGTGCTCGCGATCGGGCTTCCCGCGATCGTGCTCTTCGTGACCGTCGATCCGACCGATCTGGCGGACGGGCTCGCCCAGGTACTGCGGCTCCCCTCGCGGTTCGTGCTCGGGGCTCTCGGGGGAATGCGCCTCGTCGGACTGTTCGCCGAGGACTGGAAGTCGCTCGAGCTCGCCCGCCGGGCTCGGGGGATCGCCGATCGCGGTCGGCTCCGCCGATTCGCCGGCCAGGCATTCGCGCTGCTCGTGCTCTCGATTCGCCGGGGAAGCAAGCTCGCAACGGCGATGGAGGCGCGTGGGTTCGGCTCGCCGATCCTGCGAAGCTGGGCGCGGCAATCCCGTTTCGGGTGGCGTGAGTGGTTGCTTGTGGCCATCGCCGCGTCGATCGCCGCCGTCGCGGTCGGGGTCTCCGTCGTCACCGGACACTGGAACTTCCTTGCCGGAGCCTGAGGTGTTGCCGCTCGAGGCATCGGGGATCCTCCGGCTCATTCGGCTCGCGGCGCGGCCGGTCGTGCTGGTCGACGGCGGATCGGGTTCCGGCAAGACCACGCTTGCCGCGGGACTCGCGCCGGCCCTCGGCGCCCAGCTCGTGCGGCTCGACGACATCTATCCCGGTTGGGACGGTCTCGAGGCCGCGAGCGCCGCGGTGCGGGACGACATGCTCCGTCCGACGACCCCCGGATGGCGCCGCTGGGACTGGGTGGCCGGCGCGGCCGCGGAGTGGCACAGCATCGATGCCTCCCGGCCTCTCGTCGTCGAGGGCTCCGGTGCGCTCAGCCGGGCCAACCGCGCCCGCGCGAGCTTCGGAATCTGGGTGGAACTGGATGCCCGCACGCGCAGGCGCCGGGCGCTCGCCCGTGACGGCGAGGCGTACTCCCCGCACTGGGATCGCTGGGCGGTCGAGGAGAGGATCTTCGCGGAGCGCGAACGACCGCGGCGCCTGGCCGACCTCGTCGTCGGCGGCGATTCTGTCGCCGCGATCCTGAACGGGCTAACGTCGGAGGCATGACCTCCCCCTTCATCACCGTGCCCGAACTGACCGACTCCCTCGCCGGCGCCACCCCGCCCATCGTGCTCGACGCCAGCTGCGTGCTCCATCCGGCGAAGTTCGACGGCGACTATCGCCGGGAGTCCGGGCGCCCTCGCTGGCTCGAGGCGCACATCCCCGGGTCGCGGCACGTCGATGTCCCGAGCGGGTTTTCGGACACCGCCGCGGCGCTGCACTACACCCATCCCACCCCCCAGGCCATTGCGGATGAACTCGCCCGCATCGGCGTCGGATCGGCGGATGCGGTGGTCGTCTACGATTCGACCGGTGGGCTGTTCGCGGCGCGCCTCTGGTACCTGCTCACCTGGATCGGGGTGGACGCGCGTGTGCTCGACGGGGGGCTCGGCGCCTGGACCGCTGCAGGCAATCCGACGGAGTCGGGGGAGTCGCCGGTGAGAGAGCCGGTCGCGGCATGGCCGGCCACCGCGGTACGTGAGGCGTGGATCACCAAGGAGGAGTTGCGTGCCCGACCGGAGTCCGATGCCCGTCCCCTGGTCTGCGGACTACCCGCCGGCAGCTTCACCGGGGCCGATCCGAGCCGGTACGCGCGACGCGGGAGGATCCCCGGGAGCGTCAACGTGTCATCCCGAGACCTTTTCGACTCCGACGGCACGGTTCGCGACGATGCCGAGTTGCGGGAGGCCTACGCCGTCGAGGGCGTCACGGGAGCAGATGAGGTTTTGCTGTATTGCGGTGGAGGCGTCTCGGCATCCGCCAATGCGCTCACGCTCGCCGAGCTTGGGGTGACCGCGGTGCGCATCTACGATGGCTCGCTCGAGGAGTGGTCGGCCGACGAGTCGCTTCCCCTCGCCATCGGCTGACCTCCCCGCACCGAAGGCATCCCGTTCGATCACCGAAAACGCAGGACATTCGCCTCCGGATGCCACGAAATGACACACTTCCCGCGGTTCGGTGGCGAATGTCCTGCGTTTTGAGCGAGGGGAATCGGAGGCGGGATGACCGCCCATTCAGCCCCAGCCGAGTTCGTGCAACTCGTCGTCGTCGATTCCGTAGAAGTGCGCGATCTCGTGCACGAGAGTCACATGAATCTGGCTCCTGAGCGATTCGAGGTCGTGCGAAACCGAAAGCAGCGGCTCCCGATACAGAACGATGCGATCCGGCAACTCTCCGAAACCATAGTTTCCGCGGCGGGTGAGATCCACCCCGTCGTAGAGTCCGAGCAGGTCGAGCGAGCCGTCTTCCGGCCGGTCCTCGGTGACGAAGACCAGGTTTTCGAGGCCATCCACCAACTCGTCCGGCAGCAGGTCGAGCTCGTCGATCACGAGCTTCTCGAAGGCCTCGCTGTCGATCCCCTCCATCACCGGTCCAGGCAGTCGACGAGGGATCCCTGCACGAAACCGAGCCAGTTGTAGAGGTCGTGCAGCACCGGGTCGTCCAGTCCGGGGTCGCCGTCCGACTCGATCCCCAGCCGGGCGGCAACCGTGAGGCGGATGTCCGTGAGCGACCGTAGCCACGCTTGCGCCCCCTGCGCGTCGACCTTCACCGCCGTGGGGGAGGCCGCCCTGGCGGCACCGGCCAGGTCGGCGATCATCCGGCGAGCGTTGGATGCCTTCCGGGCGGCCAATTCGTCGGCGGTGAACCGGCGGAATTCGTGGGAGGCGGCGGCGTCGTCCGGGTAGGCATCCGGAAGCAGCCGCAACATCGCCGGATCGGAATCTCGGGCTGCACGCTCATCGAGGAGGGTGATGATCTGGGAGGCGAGAAGGGAGAGCGTCCCGGCCTCTTCCGGCTCGAACACCGCGACGAACCTGTGACGGGACGGCCGGAATGCCTTCATGCGTCCGCCCTGGCGAGGGTGGCCCAGAGCCCGAAGTCGTGCATCGCCTCCACGTGGCGTTCCATCGCCTCTCGGCTCCCGGTGGCGACCACCGCGCGTCCGTCGTTGTGCACCTGCAGCATCAGTCTCTCCGCCTCGGCCGCGGAGAAGCCGAAGTAGCTACGGAACACGTAAGACACATAGTTCATGAGGTTGACCGGATCGTTCCAGACGAGCGTGATCCAGGGCGAGTCGAGCACGGTCGACTCGACCGGCTCGGTCCGTTCGAGAACACCGCTCATAGGTCAACCCTCACACATACGGATGGGCCCCGCGAGATCACGGGGCCCATCCGGCTGTGCACGACACAGCCTCGGGGTGACCGACGGGGCTCGAACCCGCGACATCCGGCTCCACAAGCCAGCGCTCTACCAACTGAGCTACGACCACCATGCGTGCCGTCCACGATGATTCATGAGCGACACAACTCCGCAAGCTTATTACACCCGCGCACGAATTTCGGCCGCGGCTCGGATGGTCTCCCTTGGGGGTCGTAGCTTCTGGCGCGTCCGCTTCCGTGGTTAACTTGGCAGTTTCGTCGTCCGGTTTGGCGGGGAAAGTTGACCATTCGGTGCCCGATGGCCACGGGTCGGGACCACGAGCCACCGACTGGCGGTCAGGTCAGGTGCTGCTGGAACTTCTCGATCACGGAGGCCGAGATCACCTGCACGTCCTCGGTGGTGGGGCCGGGGTCGGCGACGAATGCGGCCTTGCGGTAATAGTCCAGCTCACGAATCGATTCGAGGATGTCCGCGAGGGCTCGGTGCCCGCCATTCTTGGCCGGGGCGTTGAAGTACACCCGCGGAAACCACCGGCGCGCGAGTTCCTTGATCGACGAGACATCCACGTTGCGGTAATGCAGGTGGTTGTCGACCCGGGGCATGTACTTCGCCAGGAAGGTGCGATCGGTGCCGATGGTGTTCCCGGCGAGCGGTGCGTGCTGCTCGGCGGGGATGAACCTCAGGATGTACTCGATCACCGCGAATTCGGCATCGGCCACGTTCACCCCGCCCGGGATCGCCTCGAGGAGGCCGGAGGAGGTGTGCATCTCGCGCACGAATTCGCCCATGTTGTCCCAGGCCGCCTTGTCGGGCTTGATCACGATCTCGAAACCCGGGTCGATGAGGTTGAGGTCGAAATCGGTGATGACCACCGCGACCTCAACGAGTTCGTCGATGGTGATGTCGAGGCCCGTCATTTCACAGTCGATCCAGACGAGACGGTCGGTATTTGCAGGCATCCGTGAATTCTACCGGTGGGGTGTCGAGGACTAAGCGGGTTCGCCGACACCGATGGACTCGGCCTCGGCGAGCGGCGACTCGGGACCGTTGTTCACGCGGCCGAGGAAGCGCACGCCCGAGACGACGAGGATGGCGGCGATGAGCACCGATCCGGCTGCCACGAAGTACGGCACGGACGGGGTGAACCAGAGCGCGAGCTGCGCGGCGAGCGGCGGAGCGGCGGCGCCCCCGAGAAACCGCACACCGGAATAGGCGGATGACGCCACCGAGCGCGGCAGCTCGGTCGCCTCCATCACGGACTCGGTGAGCACCGTGTTGAGGATCCCGAGCAGGAGGCCACCGGCGATGACGCAGCCGATGAGGCCGAACCGGTTGCCTGAGGAGACCCCCGCGGCCACCAGGTCGACCGTGAGCATGGGGAGCACGATGGCAAGTGCGGTGGTCCGTCTGAACCGTGCGGTGAGCAGGGGAGCGATCCACACCGAGGAGATCGCGACGCAGAGTCCCCAGCCGAAAAAGATGAGGCCGAGCTGGATGGCCGCGCTCCCCTTCGGCAGGTCGAGCGCGAAGGGAGTCCAGGCGAGGAGCGTGAAGAACCCGATGTTGTAGAACAGCGCAGCCGCCGCGAGGATCGCGAGGGCCGGATTGCCGAGCGCCCGGAACGGAGCCGAGAACTTCGTCGCCACCCGTGCGGACTTGTCATCCCGTCCGAGCAGCACCAGGATCGCGGCGAAGGCGATTGCCATGAGAGCCGCGGTGCCGAAGAACGGCCCGCGCCAGCTCACACTTCCGAGAAGTCCGCCGAGCAGCGGACCGATGGCGATGCCGAGGCCGAGCGCGGCCTCATACAGGATGATCGCGGACGAGGTGCCGCCGCTCGCGGCCCCGACGATGGTTGCGAGCGCCGTCGAGATGAAGAGGGCATTGCCGAGGCCCCAGCCGGCGCGAAATCCGATGACCGCTTCCACGCTGCCGCTCGACGCCGCGAGAAGCGCGAAAAGGACAATGAAGGCCAGACCGATCATCAACGTCTTCTTCGCGCCGATTCGGCTCGAGATCCAGCTGGTGACGAACATCATCACGCCGGTGATCAACAGGTAGCTGGTGAAGAGAAGCTCGGTCTGCGTTGCGGTGGCGGAGAGTTCGTGGGCGATGGCCGGAAGAATGGGGTCGACCAGGCCGATGCCCATAAAGGCGACCACGCAGGCGAATGCGACCGCCCACACCTCTTTCGGCTGAGTCAGGATGCTCGCCCTTGCGGCGGTTTCGTTGGCCAAGTCAGGCCACCTTTCCGGCGGTTTTGGTTCGGGATTCGAGAATGGCGACGGCGCGCTCGAGGATGTCGGTTTCGTCGGCGGTGAGGTCGGCGAACATCGGCTGCAGTGCCGCGCCGAGGGTGATGCGCCACGCATCCAGGGCTTTAGTGCCCTTGTCGGTGATCGCGATCAGCCAGGCGCGGGAGTCCGCGACATCCGCGATGCGGTAGATCAATTCGTCTTCGGCCAGGTTCTGAACGAGTTTGGTCATCGTGGGCTGCGTCACCCGGCTTGCCCTAGCGAGGTCTCCGATGCGGTATGAGCCGTCGCTCGCGAGGATCGAGAGAGTGCGCCAGACGGCGGCGGGGGTCGTGCTGCCCGTCGCCTGCGCGGCAACCCGGGTGAGGCGGTTCGATTCGACGATGAGTCTTTCGACGAGGGGGCGTTTGGTATTCGGCATCCCCTAAGTGTATAGCAGCTCTATATAGATTGGCTATGCTTTGCTCCCATGCCCGGCGGGCTCGCAGCGGATCGCGCGGCGACACGCCGAAGAAGTGTCACGACACGCCGCATCCCGACGGGGATCTCCGCAGTCAGACGCAGGGTTCGCCGGGCCGGTTGCGCGGGACCGGCCCGCCCGCCGCGGACCCGGCCGCCGACCCACCCACCGCGACCGTAGGCTGGACGGCGTGACCGTCGCCCTCGCCATCCTTCTCCTCGTCAACGCCGCCTTCTCCGCCGTCGTGTGGCCAACCTTCTACCGTCGCGTCGCGGCAGACAGTCGCGCACGGAATGCCGCGGGCACGGCCACACCCTTTCTCACCGTGCATCGGGTTCTCGTGGGCATCGCTCTGCTCATTGCTGGGGCGTCCACCGTGGCGGCAATCGCCTCGTTCCTCTGACACGTCCGGTCGGGCGTGGTACTAATGGAGCATGACTGACTCGCAACCCACCCTCGCCCACGGCGACGAATACCTCGTGATCTACCAGGGCGGGCCCAACGACGGGCAGGTCGACACCCGCATCTCCACCGATGGCGGTTTTGATTCCGAGATCACGGTGCTCACCGCCGTCGGCGGCAAGGAGACGCTTACCGACTACAACCTCGTCAACTTCACCGAGGTGGGCGGCAAGTACCACGTGCGCTATGCCTACGATGCTGCCGACAGCGAACCGGTCGACGACCCGGAAGACCGCGGCGACCGCCAGTAGCGTCTTCGCTCCATGCAGGTCGTCTTCTTTTCCTCCGCCTTCTGCGACCCGTGCAGTCAGACGCGAGCGGTGCTTGACCAGGCATCGACGCTCGTTTTGACGCTGAAAATCGCGGAGCTGGATGTCGCGGCGCACGCCGACGAGGCGGAGCGGGCCGGCATCCGCTCGACTCCGACGGTGGTGGTGCTCGACGCCGGGGGCGTTGAGGTGTTTCGAGCCGAGGGGGCTCCGAGTCTCGACCAGATACTCGCCGCGCTCACCCTCGCCGTCTGATCGGTCTCCGGTCGACGGCGGAGCTATTCGCGCGGGGGGAGCGCGGTGCGGTACACCGCGATCACCTCGTCGAGGAACCTCGATACCACCCGCACCTCGCTCTCGGGCATCCGGCCGGCGACGGCCGCGACACCGGTGAAGACCGGCATCAGCGTCTCGAAGGCGGCGCGGACGGAGGCCGGCGTCGGTACGACCACGACCTTGCGTCGGTCCCGCGCGTGCGCCTCGCGGTGGGCATGACCGAGACCCACCAGCCGGTCGACGACGACGGTGCTTGCCGCCGTCGAGATGCCAAGACGTCGGGCTAGCTCGCTCGGTGTGAGCGGCCCATCCGTCATCAGGTGCTCCATCGCGGAGAGATCGGTGTCGTTGACCGCCAGCGAACGACCCACATGCTTCTGGAAGGCCGTTGACAGTGTGGAGATCTCGTGGAGCTGACTGCCGATGATGCCCGGATCGGGCAGTTCGATTCCCGCAGGCGACTTGCGGGAATCATCCATACCCGACATGCTAGACGACTAGTTAGCTAAAGACTTTAGTTATCAAGGAAGTTGGAAGTATTGTGGCGGCGATCTGGCGGTTCATCAGCGGGCGCCGCACGGCGTGGGTCGTGCTCGTCGGCACCATCGTGGCCGTCGGCCTGCTCTTCTCCCTCCTGCCGAAGAATGCCGGTTCGAGCTTTCCCACCACCGGCCTCCCCGCCACGAGTCAGGCGGCGCGAGTCGATGCGGCGCTGGCGAAATTCCCCTCCGCCGAGCAGACGGCGGCGATCGTGGTCTGGAGTCGGGGCGGCTCGGCGCTGTCGCCCACCGATCGCTCGGCCATCACGGCCCGCGCCGCGGCACTCGGCGCTCTCTCGACCGCACCGCGAGCCACCGCACCCCAGTTCAGCACCGATGGCCGTGCGGCCATCTCCGTCGTACCACTGACCAAGAAGACCGTTGACGGGAACGTCGCCGGCACCGCCAAGTCGCTCCGGAGCGTGGCGGCAGCCGGCCTTCCGAACGGGCTGGACAGTTACCTCACCGGAGGAGTCGGATTCCAGGCCGACATCTCCAATGCGTTCGCCGGTGCCGACGTCAAGCTCCTCGTGGTGACCGTCCTTGTCGTGGCGGTGCTCCTCATCGTCACCTACCGCAGCCCCGTGCTCTGGATCGTGCCGCTCGCGGTCGTCGGGACGGCAGACGGCCTCGCCGGTGCCGTGGTCTCGGCTCTCGCCAAACCGTTCGGCATCACCCTGGATGCCTCGGTCAATGGAATCCTGTCGGTTCTGGTCTTCGGAGCGGGCACGAACTACGCGCTTCTGCTCGTCGCTCGCTATCGCGAGGAGTTGCTCGCGACGACGGACCGCTCGGCGGCCATGCTCACCGCGGTGAGGAGCGCCGGTCCGGCGATCGCCGCCAGCGGCGGAACCGTCGCGCTCAGCCTCCTCACCCTGCTGTTCGCCGAACTCTCGGGCAACAGGGCGCTCGGCTTCGCCTGTGCCCTCGGGGTGATCATCGCCATCGTCTTCGCCCTCGTGGTGTTGCCGGCGGCCCTCGTGGTCTGCGGCCGGGGACTTTTCTGGCCATTCGTGCCACGGGTGCGCGAGGCATCCGTCGCGGCGAAGGAGGGCTTCTGGGCACGGCTCGGTCGCGCCGTCGCCCGACGCCCGGTGGTCGTCACCGTGGTCTCCGTGATCGCCGTCGGAGTGTTGAGTCTCGGACTCTCGGGATTCTCGGTCGGGCTGTCGCAGACCGAACAGCTCCTGGGAAACCCCGAGTCGGTGGTCGCCCAGAAGATCGTGGATCGGTCGTTCTCGGCGGGTCTCACCAGTCAGACGATCGTGCTAACGCCGAAGGATGCCGCCACCGAAGCCGCCTCGATCGCGACGGCCACCTCGGGCGTCGCGTCCGTGCGGGCGGGAGAGAGCGCGAACGGTCTCACCCAGCTCACCGTCTCTCTGACGAGCGCCCCCGGCAGCGACAGAGCCTTCGCCACCATCACCGCGCTCCGCTCCGCATTCTCGGAGAAGCCCGGTGCGGTCGGGAAAACCCTGGTGGGGGGCCGGGACGCCACCGCGCTCGACACCCTCACCACATCGCAGCGCGACCAGGATCTGATCATTCCGATCATCCTCGCGATCGTGTTCGCAATCCTCGCCATCCTGCTCCGATCGCTCATCGCGCCCGTGCTCCTGATCGCGAGCGTGCTGGCCACCTTCTTCGCAAGCCTCGGTGCGGCCAACTGGATCTTCACCCACCTGCTCGGCTTCCCGGCGTTCAACACCAACGTGATCCTGCTGGCGTTCCTATTCCTGGTGGCGCTCGGGGTGGACTACAACATCTTCCTCACGACCCGGGCACGAGAGGAACGCGACCGACACGGCACGACGGAGGGGATGATCCGGGCGCTGTCTTCCACGGGTGCGGTCATCACGAGCGCCGGCATCTTGCTCGCTGCGGTGTTCGCGGTGCTCGGGGTGCTGCCCGTGGTGGCATTGACCCAGATCGGCGTGATCGTGTGCATCGGCGTGCTCCTCGACACCCTCGTCATTCGCACCGTGCTCGTGCCCGCGATGGTGTTCATCACCCGGGACTTCTTCTGGTGGCCGACGCATCGGCCCGCACACAAGCACACGGCAGAACCGGATGCGGCTCCCGCGACCAACGGAGCCGCCGTCAAGTAGTCTCCAGCGCGGAGTCGATCTGATCGACCAGACTTCGCCGCTCGTCGACGGTGAGCACCAGGCGGTCGAAGGTTCCCGACCACTTGCCGGGCACGGCGAGGCCCGGAGCTCGCAGGCCCCTCGGCTCGTGGTTGGCACCGTGGTCGAACGTGGCACCGCGCACGTGGGCGATCGGAATCTCGATCCGGTTCGTCACTGACCAGATCTTGTCGAGCCCGAGCGGCTCGACAATGAGCTGGTCGGAAGTGACGGTGGCGGTGTTCATGATTGGTGCTCCTTCGGTGGGGGATTGCCGGCCAGCTCGGCGCGTTCGAGCAACCGGCCTCCGAGGCGTTCTGCGGTGCCCTCCGGGCCGGCCGAGGCGAGAATCCGTCCGACCAGGCCGCGGATCTCGGCATCGCGCGGGGCGAGCTCCAGCAGCGCGACCAGCACGAGGTCGATCGAGTCGTCGCTCCGGATCCCTCCGCGCACCAATCGTGTCAGCACGGCAAGGAACAACCCGCGCTTGTTGCCGAACGCCTGGTAGATGCTTCCCCGATGCAAACCGCTCGCGGTGACGAGATCGTCGATAGAGCTGCCCTCGTAGCCGGTGCGGAGGAAGGTCGCCGCGCAGCGATCGAGCACGACTCCCTGGTCGAAACCGCGAGTACGTCCCCTGCGCTCAGTCTGCGCTTTGTTGAACGTTCAGTCAAGAATGATTGCGTCTCGCCGAATGATCGACCCCGGACCTCTCCGGGGCGAGAGAAATCGGAAGACCACCTCGATGGCGAGGCAACCCACGGCAGCCACGCCGACCGCAACACCCAGCAGGTCACCGGCCGGCATCCGATAGTTCAGAAAGTCCCTGAGCACCGGCACCGTGAAGCACGCGGCCTGCGCCGCACTCAGCACGAGCAGCATGAGCAGATGTCGCGCGCGCATCGGCCTAACCGTGATGGTCAGCACCCACATTCCCACGATCGACATGGCGATTGCCGCAGCGGTCTGGGCCTCGCGTTGGCCGAGGGTTCCCGAAAATCTTGCCCAGGTGAGCACCGTCACGATGACCGCGCAGGTCACCATTCCCGCGGGGATCGAGAACTGCAGCGAGCGCCAGAGGAAACCCGGACTATAGCGTTTCTGGTGCGCCGCCAACGCGAGGAGAAACGCGGGAATGCCGATCGTGAGACCGTCGGTCGGTGCGAATTGGCGCGGAAGAAACGGGAATTTCCAGAGCAGCACGCCGATAGTCACCGAGAGCAGGAACGCGTAGACGGTCTTGGTGAGAAACAGCTTCGAGACGCGTTCGATGTTCACGATCACCCGGCGACCCTCGGCCACAACGCCGGGTAGCCGGGAGAACTGCCCGTCGAGCAACACCATCCGAGCGACCGACTTGGTCACCGCGGCACCCGACCCCATCGCGATGCCGATATCGGCGATCTTGAGGGCGAGGGCATCGTTCACCCCGTCGCCGGTCATGGCCACGACATGTCCGCGATGTTGAAGAGCGCGAACCATCTCCCGCTTCTGCGTCGGCGTCACGCGACCGAAGACTCGGTGCTCCTCCAGCACATCGCCCATCGCCGTGAGGTCGTCGGGAAGATCGCGGGCGTCGTAGCCGTCGCCGTCGAAGACCAGCCCGACCTCGCGCGCGATCGCCGCCACGGTCTGCGGGTTGTCCCCGGAGATCACCCTCATCTCCACGCCCTGCTCGCGGAAGTAGGCGAGAGTCTGCGCCGCATCCGGTCGGACCTTCTCGGTAAAGGTGACGAGCACCAACGGGGTGAGCAGCGCGGGCAGCCGCTGAGTGGCGGCCTCCGCACTCGTCAGCACGACGTCCGCGCGGGCGAGTACGAGAGTGCGGAGCCCGCGGCCCGCGAGCCGAGCAAGAGCATCGACCATGGCGGGGTTCGAATCGGTCTTCGACGGGAAGACGATCTCCGGAGCCCCGAGCACCCAGGTGCCGCGAGCACCCCGGTCAAGAACACCGACGGCGCTCCACTTACGCTCCGACGAGAAGGGGATGGAACACACCGACACGAGCTCGTCGACGGAAAACCGATCCGCAAGGCAGCGGGCGGTCGCGTTGGCGTCCTCGTCGGCGCCGAACCAACCCAATACCCGTTGCCATCCGTCGGATGGTGTGACTCCGACCTCGTGGGTGGCATCGAACGCGATGGCACCGCCGGTGAGAGTCCCCGTCTTGTCGAAGCAGATGGTGTCGACTCGGGCGAGGATCTCTATCGCCGCGATCTCCTGCACCAGCACCTCGGAGCGGGCGAGCTTGGCGGCCGCGATGGCGAAGGCGATGCTGATCATGAGGATCAACCCTTGCGGAATCACACTCGCCGCGCTCGCGACAGTGCCGACGAGCGCCTCCCGCCATCGTCCCGATCCGATCGCGGCGGGCCAACCGCCCGCCGCGATCATCTGTGCGTTGAGAACGAGAAGGATCAACGGGCCGAGCGCCCACGTGACCCAGCGCACGATGCGGTTTGCCGCGTTTCGAAGCTCGGAATCCACCAGGGAGAAGCGTTTGGCTTCGGAGGTGAGGCGGCTCGAAAACGATCCTGCTCCCACCTCGACGACCCGGGCGGTCCCGTGTCCGGCGGACACACCCGAGCCGGACAGGACGGTGTTCGGCACCACCTTGGGAACGGGATCGGC
>JANMBI010000122.1:0-6254 GCA_031360325.1 Frigoribacterium sp.
CGTGGATCAGGATGAGCCGTTCTGGTGGTTCAACGTGCGTCCATCGAACACCGAACCGCTGCTTCGCCTGAACGTGGAGGCCGCTACTCCGGCGGCCATGGAGCGCGTGCGTGACGCCGTGCTCGGCCTCATCCGCGCCTAACCCCAATGCCGTTCAGTTAAGCCGTGCTGCCGCAACTCACCGCCTGGAAATTCGAGGCAATGGCCGATGCGCGAAGATGGAAGTTCCCTCTAACTGAACGGTATTGCGCCTAACCCGCCTCGCACCCGGACCCTGCCCGCCGCCCCGCAACCGAAAACGCAGGAGTTTCGCCGCGAAAACGCCCTCCCGGCGCGATATCCCCCCGTTTGATGGCGGATCTCCTGCGTTTTCGAATGGCCGTTTTCGGATGGGGGTTTCGGGCGGACGATGCGGGCGGACGATTCGGGGGGCCGGTTCGGGCGGCCGATGCGGTATGGGGTGATGTGGCGGGGGGCGACGGACGCTCCCGGCTGGCTGCCGCACCACAGCTTCGCGTATCGTAGGACCATGTCGATCGTTGCTTCCCGCACTGCCCTCACGTTCAAAGTCGCCGACCTCTCGCTCGCCGAGTCCGGCCGTCATCAGTTCCGTCTCGCCGAGAACGAGATGCCGGGACTCATGGCCCTCCGCGAGGAGTTCGGGGCCTCGAAGCCTCTTGCCGGTGCCCGGATCGCGGGATCCCTGCACATGACCGTGCAGACCGGCGTGCTGATCGAGACTCTGGTCGCCCTCGGGGCGCAGGTGCGGTGGGCCAGCTGCAACATCTTCTCCACCCAGGATGAGGCGGCCGCCGCGATCGCCGTCGGACCGACCGGTACGGTGGAAAACCCCGCCGGGTCGCCGGTGTTCGCCTGGAAGGGCGAGACCCTCGAGGAGTACTGGTGGTGCACGAGCCAGATCTTCGACTGGAGCGCCGAGGGCTTCAGCGGACCAAACATGATCCTCGACGACGGCGGCGACGCCACGATCCTCGTTCACAAGGGCCGCGAATACGAGCTCGCCGGGGCGGTTCCGGAGCCACACGAGGCCGACACCCACGAGTGGCGCGTCATCCTCGACACCCTGCGCGCCTCCCTCGCCGAGTCCCCCGACCGCTGGACGGGAATCGCCGCCGACATTCTGGGTGTCACCGAGGAGACCACGACCGGGGTTCATCGCCTCTACGAACTCGCGAAGTCCGGTGAGCTTCAGTTCGCCGCGATCAATGTCAACGATTCGGTGACCAAGAGCAAGTTCGACAACAAGTACGGTATCCGCCACTCGCTGCCCGACGGTCTCAACCGGGCCACCGATGTGCTCATCGGCGGCAAAGTCGTGTTCGTCGCCGGTTACGGGGATGTCGGAAAGGGCGCGGCCGAGGCGCTCAAGGGGCAGGGTGCCCGCGTGATCGTCAGCGAGATCGACCCGATCAACGCTCTTCAGGCGGCGATGGACGGGTTCCAGGTGACCACGATCGAGGATGTCCTCGGAGACGTGGACATCTTCGTCACCGGCACCGGCAATGAGAAGGTGATCACGGTGGACCACATGCTCGGGATGAAACACCTCGCGATCGTGGCCAACGTCGGGCACTTCGACAACGAGATCGACATCGCGGGTCTCGAAAAATTGGGGGCCACCGAGAAGGTCGAGATCAAGCCGCAGGTGCACGAGTGGCGTCTTCCCACCGGGCGCAGCATCCTCGTGCTCTCCGAGGGGCGCCTGATGAACCTCGGCAATGCCACCGGCCACCCGTCGTTCGTGATGAGCAACTCGTTCACCAACCAGGTGCTGGCCCAGATCGAGCTCTATGCGCACGGTGAGAAGTACGGGCGAGACGTCTACGTGTTGCCGAAGTACCTCGACGAGAAGGTGGCGAGACTGCACCTCGATGCGCTCGGGGTGAAGCTCACCGTGCTGTCCGACAAGCAGGCCTCCTACATCGGCGTCCCGGTCGAGGGTCCGTACAAGGTGGATCACTACCGGTACTGAAAAAGACCGGCACCGAAAATCCGGCACCGAAACCGCCGCTCGAATTCACGAATGTTCCCCGCTCGGGGGCGGGGCGAACGCCCGCGGTGTTCGCCCGGGAATCTATACTGGGCCGAGCCCACTCCCATCGGGGTGAGCAAAAGTGAGTAGGGGCGATGATCGAGCCGGTACAGGTGCGGCGTGACATCATTCCGTTCTCCCTGCCGTATCGCAGCGCCCATGAGCTGCGCAATATCGAGGCCGTTCTCGCTTCCGGCCACGCTCATGGTGACGGGCCGTTCACGGCGAGCGCTGCGGCGCGACTGGCCGCGCTCACCGGCGGCGGGCATCCGTTGTTGACCACCTCAGCCACCCATTCTCTGGAAATGGCGAGTTCGCTGCTCGACATCGGGCCCGGCGACGAGGTGATACTCCCGAGCTTCACTTTCCCCTCCGCCGCCGACGCCGTCGTGCGCAACGGTGCGCGCTGCGTGTTCGTGGACATCGATCCGAACACCGGCAATATCGACCCCCAACAGGTGAGCGAGGCGGTCGGCCCGCGCACCAAGGCGATCTCGATCATGCACTACGGCGGAGTACCGGTGGATGTCGCCGCCATCCAGTCCATCGCCCGCGAGCACGGACTCCCTATCATCGAAGACAACGCTCACGGCCTGGGGGTGAGCATCGACGGTCACACCCTCGGTGCCGTCGGCGTGCTCGCCGCGCAGAGTTTCCACGACACGAAGAACGTGCACTGCGGGGAGGGGGGCGCCCTCCTGATCAACGACCCGGCGCTGGTCGAACGCGCCGAGATCATGCGGGAGAAGGGCACCAACCGGTCGCAGTTCCTGCGCGGCCAGGTCGACAAGTACAGCTGGGTTGGGTGGGGATCCAGCTACCTGATGAGCGAGCTCAGCGCGGCCGTCCTCGACTCCCAGCTTGAGGCCTTCGACGAGATCCAGCGATCGCGCTTCGCCGTCTGGGATCGCTACTCCCTCGAACTCGAGGAGTGGGCCGAGGAGAACGGTGTGCGGCGGATGTCCCCGCCGCGCGGCATCCATTCGGCTCATCTGTTCTATCTCGTGATGCCCGACGGGGAGTCCCAGACCGCGATCATCGACCAACTGCGGAGAACCGGGGTGGTGGCCACCTTCCACTACGTGCCCCTCGACTCGAGCGTGGCCGGTCTACGGTACGGGCGCGTGCTGCAGCCGCTCACCCGCAGCGAGGACTTCTCCCGGCGACTGGTGCGGTTGCCGCTCTGGGCCGGGATGTCCGAGGACGACGTGACGCGGGTGATCGACGCGGTGCGCGACTTCTCCGTTCTGTAAGGTCAATCTGTGATGGTTATCCCGAAAACGGACGTCGGCGCGTGAACGCGCTCGGTCGTGCCCTGTCGACCCTGAAGACGGAAGGCCTGCGATCGACCGCCTGGCGGAGCGCGAAGTTCTTGACCAACCGGTTCAGCCCCTTCGTCTCCACGCCGCTGTCGACCGTGTACCGCGATGACGTGATCGCCGTCGACTGGACGAAGCCGGTGGATTTCAACGGGAGATCCATCGAGGGCGTCGACGGCAAGTATCGGATCGCCTGGGTGATCACGCCGCCGAGTCGCACGAGTGGGGGACACCAGAACGCCTTCCGCTTCATGAGCTTCCTCGAGGAAGCCGGACACGACCTCACCGTCTACCTCTATTCACCAGGAAAATTTCCGGTGGTGAACCCGGAGGAGGTCCGGCGGATGATGCGAATCATGAGCGGCTACCCGGATCTCGCCGCGGAGCTGAAGCGATACGACCCGGCCGAGGGGTTCGCCCCGGGCTTCGACGCGATCGTCGCCTCCGATTGGGAGGCGACCTATGCCGCCTACCGGTATGAGGGGGAGGCGAAACGGTTCTATTTCGCCCAGGACTTCGAGCCGTTCTTCTTCGCCGAGGGCAGCGACTACGTGCTCGCGGAGAACTCCTACCGGCTCGGCTTCCACGGCATCGCCGCCGGGCAGTGGTTGGGCGAGAAGCTGCGCCGCGAATACGGGATGTCATGCGACGCCTACGACTTCGCCGTGGACACCGCCCGCTACACCTTCGCGAACACCGCACGGCGCACCGAGATCCTGTTCTACGCGCGCCCGCCGACTCCCCGCCGAGCCACCGAGTTCGGCCTGCTCGCCCTCAGCGAGGTGGCGCGGTTGCGCCCAGACATCACGATCAACCTCGTCGGCTGGGACATGTCCGGCTACGACGTGCCGTTTGCGCACGTCAACCACAAGGCGCTGGACATCGCGGAGCTCGACGCCGTCTACAACCGCTGCGCGGCGGGTCTCGTGCTGTCCCTCACCAACATGTCGCTCCTGCCGATGGAGCTGATGGGCAGCGGAGTCGTGCCCGTCGTCAACGACGCACCGAACACGCGCGGGGTGGTCGACAGTCCCGAGGTGGAATACGTACCGATGTCGCCGAAAGCCATCGCGGAGCGGCTCATCGCCATCGTCGACCGACCGGATGCCGTGGAGCACGGGGCCCGGATCGCCCGCTCGATCGGGGAGATGGACTGGTCCGACCCGGCGAGCCAGTTCATCGGGTCGTTCGAGAAGGCCATGCGAACGGCGATCTGAGTGACCGACCCAGCGCGGGAGGTGGCATCCGTCGACGCGACCATCGTGATCCCCACCCTCAACGGCGAACGGTACCTCGATCGTCTGCTCGCCATGCTCGAGAGGCAGCGCTTCGACGGCAGCGTCGAAGTACTCGTGATCGACTCGGGTTCGACCGATTCCACCGTGTCGATTGTGCGCGCCCATCCGGGGGTGCGGTTGCACGAGATCCCCAACGCCGAATTCGGGCACGGCAAGACCCGAAACCTCGCCGCTCGACTCGCGCGGGGGCGGATCGTCGCCTACCTCACCCAGGACGCGATCCCCCTCAGCACCGAGTGGCTCGCCGCACTCGCGGCACCGCTCGATCGTGACGGCTCCGACGCGGTGGCCGTGTTCGGCAAGCAGGTGCCGAGGGACGGATGCTTCCCGCTGCAGAAATACGAGATCAGGGCGGTCTTCGCCCGGTTCGGAGACGAACCGGTTGTGTATCAGCGGTCCGAGCGGGCACCGACGGCCTCGGAGTTGGATCTCTTGGCGTTCTACTCCGACGTGAACTCCGCCACTCGGCGGGAGTTTCTGCTCGAGGTGATCCCCTACCGTGACCTGTCGTACTCGGAGGACATGGCCTTCGCGCGCGATCTGATCGATGCCGGGTACCGCAAGGCCTACTCTCCGGCGGGAGCCGTCGAGCACTCCAACGACCTCACCTTCCGCGAGTACGGCAAGCGGATTTTCGACGAGACGCTCGCCATGCGACGAGTAGACGGGAACGCGGTCGTGTTCGGAATCGGCGGGCGGATGCTTCGCGCCGGCTACGGCATCCTCACCGACTCCGCGCGCATCGTCCGCGATTCCGACTACGGGGTCTTCGCCACGCTGCGGTGGCTCGTGGTGAACCCGTGGTATCACCTCTCCAAGTGGCGCAACTACGGCCGTGCCGTGCGGGTTCGACTCGACGACCACGCAACGATCGAGGCGAATTCGCTCGAGCAGGAGAGAGCGCGGCGCGCGCGTTCCGAATGAGTCCGAGATCGGTAACGTCGCGCAGCGGGCTCGAGATTGCGATCCGGTTGTCGCCGACGCGAACCGAAGGGAGAGTCCGAGTCGGACACTCGAGCGTGACGGCGTGGTGCGGAACCCGCACGTCTCCGCGCCCTCCCTCCCTGATCACCGGTCGGGAAAGCCGTGCGGCATCGTCTCCAGGGCGGGCCGGAGACGCTCCAGGCGTTGCGCTTCGAGGGTGAGCCCCACGAACTCTCTGTCCCGGCGAATCGCCGAAACCGCGACGAGGAACAGTTCGGCGTTCGCGCGGGGGATGGGCGAGACGAAGGGTGCGGCCTCCGTCGCGAGCGAGCGGGACAGGCGCTCGCGGGCATCCGGGGTGAGTCTCGACGCCTGGTGCAGAAACTGGGAGATGCGGCGGGAGAGGGCGTCGGGCATCCGTGCGACGTCGGCGGTGGCCGCCCAGGCCGCCAGTTCTGTGGGGACCCCGAACACGGGCGAATGCTCTCGGGATACGCGTTCGTTCTGGCTGTACGTGCCCGCGAGAATATCGCCGAGCCGCTTCGTGCGCCCGTTGAGCAGCGCCGTGATCGAGGCGATGCCGCCGAGCGTGCCGGCCACCTCGAGCACACCGAGGAGCGCCCGGATGAAGGCGTGCCGAAAGCCGATCGAGCCGCCATC
>JANMBI010000227.1:0-1567 GCA_031360325.1 Frigoribacterium sp.
CGTAACAGTGCCGAGCATCCGATCGAGCTTGTAATAGCCGTCCGGGGTCTTCTGCCCTGCGATTGCTGCGGTCACGCCATCGCCCATGAGGAACACGGTGATGTCGACGCCGTCGCGCTTGGCTAGTGACGCGGCGAGTCGGACGGCGTTGTAGGTGGAGTCGAGCCCGTAGGCGGATCCGTTGATGATCATCAGCACATTCATGGATCTTCTTCTTTCTCTGGGGTCGTGTGGAGCCGGCGAAGGCGGTCACGGGGCGGAACGATCCTTCGTGGGGATTGACCGCGACAGCGACCGCCCGTCGTTAGCCAGGAATCTGGTCGTCGTTCATGCGGCGCTCGATTCGACTGGCAAACCGGCAAGTCGCCATTCGAGCATGCCTTCGTGCAGTCGGCGGGCCGGTCGGCCGGCGGCGTGCAGCAGGCGGACTGCGTCGTAGGCGAGCACGCAGTATGCGCCACGGCAGTATGCGACGATTTCGAGGTCGTTCGGCAAGGCCGTCAGACGTGCTTCGAGTTCGTCGAGGGGAACCGACAGGGCGCCGGGGATGTGCCCCGAAGCGTACTCGACCGCGGGGCGCACATCGAGTACGACCACCTCGCCCCGGCGTGCTCGGCGCAGAAGCTCGCCGCGCTCGAGACCGCGAGCGGCGTCACCAGGGAGGCTGCCGAGATACGCCTCGCACGCGCGGTCGGTGTCAGCGAGATGTTCGTCGGCGACGTCCCGCAGCAGCGCGAGCAATCCGCCGACCTTCTCGCCGGATAGCCGATAGCGCACAAAGGTCCCCTCCCGATGGCTGGTCACCAATCCAGCCTCCCTCAACGCTTGAAGGTGGGTGGACGCGGTCGACATTCCCAGCCCGGCCGCGGATGCGAGCAACTCCACGGTGCGTTCTCCCTGGGCGAGAAGGTCAAGCAGCTCGAGGCGCTTGGGGTTGGCCAACCCCTTGCCGACACGTGCGAAGACTTCGTAGAGAGTGGTCTTGGCTTCACGACGGTCCATGCGGTGCCCCCTTATTACTGATATTCAGAGAATAATGGATTAAGGCGACTCTGGCAACCGGAGTCGCGTCGAATGGACTCCGGGCGGTCTCGGGCCAAGGCGTTCGACTTTGTCGGTCGGGATGCGCCCATCGCCGCGTCGTCGGCGCTCGAGACCACCACCCGCTAATCGCCCGAATCGACCGGGGCATCCGGATTGGGCTCACCGCCGTGGGGAGGGCGAGGATCTGGGTCGACCGAGTACGGACGCTCCCCGCGCTCGAAGATGCCGTGGTGTGGATGACTCGCCGGAGTCGCCATCGGAGCCAGGCGAGGTCTGGACGGGCCTCACCGCCGCCCGGCAACCTCCGTACGCGCGACGCTCGATACCCCCCGGGGTATAATGGACTGATTCATTCACAAACTCATTCACAAACGAGGAGACGAAGCATGTGTCGAGCAGTGACCTGTCGCAAGTGTGGAAAAACGACGTGGGCGGGCTGCGGTCAGCACGTCGACCAGGTGATGCGGGGAGTGCCGAGCGCACAACGCTGCCGCGGTCACGAGAATGACGCTCCCGTCAAGGG
>JANMBI010000268.1:0-1859 GCA_031360325.1 Frigoribacterium sp.
ACACGGCGAACATCACCGTTCGCCATTAGTCAGGTTCGAGGGGCTCCGCCCCTCTGACCCCGAGAGTGACGGACACGTCCTCGAGAAGCCCACCGGTGACGGTGGGCTTTTTGCGTTTGGGAAGGGCCGGTGCGTGGGGCGCGTACCAGGACGAATGCACCAGTGGGCATGCATGGATTGTGGGGCGCGGCAGGCCGAGGGCGGCGCGTGCAGGGTGTGTCGCGAAGATCCGGTCCTCGACCTCGCCGACCCGAACGTGCGCGCAATGCTCCTCGACGAGGACGTGCGCCAGCGCGAGAAACGCGGCGACCGGGTCCGCTACGCGTCCGTGCCGATCTCGATCGCGGTCGTCGTCTTCCTGCTCTCCATTGGAGGTGCCGCGGTGTTCCCGTCCGGACCGTTCCTGTCGTACTGGATCGGCTCGATGATCGGCGTCGCGCTCGGCCTCATGAAGCTCTCCGACGTCGTGATGCCGTTCCGTCCGCGATTCGCCGACCTCACCCGCTGAGGGTAGGAGTGTGGTGGTTTTCGTCGAGACCAAGCGGTGCCGAGGAGGCCGAGGGAGGCGTACTCCTGTACGTTGACCGAGGCCGACGAAGGCAGCGCGCAGGTATCGGCGAAAAACACCACGCTCCTAAGGGCAGGCGGTGGTGTCGACGACGAACGCGTCGTCGACCAGGTCCTTCGATACGTCGCCTGCGCCGCCGAAGTTGCCGGCCTTCCAGGGATCGAAGTTCATCAGGGTCGCTTCGGTCCAGCCGTTCGCCGCAGTGACGAAGCCCTCGGTGGTGAGGTTCTTCACGAGGGGCTTCGTCGGCTCACCGACATTGAGCGAAGGCGCAGTGTCGGCCTTCGGCGCGAGCGCGCATCCGCCGAAGTCGCAGATGAGATCGGAGCACGTGCCGAGCACCGAGTAGCTGCCGTGCTTGTCCTTCGATGCGTAGACGACCGGGTACTGCGCTCCGTTGCGAGCTCCCGTGCTGCACGCGGCGAGGCCGCCGCACGATCCGCAGGTCGTGATGTGCTGGCAAGGCGTATTCTGGTGGGAGATGGCGCGCACCGCGAGGATGCCGGCCGGTGCGGGCTTCGTCGGATCGATGACGACCCCGAACACCTCGTCGTCGCCCGGGTGGCCGTTCGCTCCGCAGTCCTTCTCGAAGAGCGCGTCGACCCACATCATGATCCGCTTCGGCTCCTTGGGATGCGGAGCGATGCGATAGACGAGGCCGTGCGTCGCGCACTTGTCGCCGGGATGAATCGAGAAGAACGGGAGGTACTCGGCGGCGATCTTCGCCTCGAGCGCGTCCGAGAGCCCGTCGCCGTCCGCGTCGTCGCCCGAGGGGAGGCCGCCGTCCGGTCCGGCATCGGGGGTCGGTGAGGTCGACGTTGGCGCGGCGGTCGGCCTCGGGCTCGCGTCGGGATCGCCGGGGCCGCCCGCGGTGTTGCCGCTCGTCGACGCGCAGGCCGCGGCGATCGACGCGAGCGAGAGGGCGAGCGCCGGACCGAGCGCGCGATGCGAAAAAAGCGTCATGGCGTGAAGAATCTGACCGATCGGTTGGGGTCTTACAACCCCGGCGTCGGCGGAGACGCGCGGGAGGCGGAAGGAGGTGCCCTTGACACGGCCCCGCTCCTTCGCCATGGTGCGCGGCCCCATGGTCTCGAATACCACTCAGTTCAACCGCATCCGCAAGCGCAAGCAGACGACGGCGGGCAAGCGTAACAAGCGCGACAAGCGCCGTTTGGGCACTCCCGCCTTCCCCGTCCACCAGGCGGGATACGATGCGAAGGCCGCGGACGCGCGCCCCACGCCGGACAAGGTCTGAGCCGCTCGGCGTGAACAGGGCGTGAGCTTGTCCGCG
>JANMBI010000032.1:0-6817 GCA_031360325.1 Frigoribacterium sp.
GCCGATCAGCGACATGTCCGCCGGGCTGATGAGCCACGTGCGCTACCCGGCCGACCTGTTCAAGGTGCAGCGCGAGATCCTCGGCAACTACCATGTCACCGACCCGAACACCTTCTATTCCTCGAGCGACGCCTGGGTCACCCCCCCCGACCCGACGAAGCCGGCCGCCACGGCCAAGCTTCAGCCCCCCTACTACCTGACGATGAAGTTGCCCGGCGCCTCGACGTCGGCGTTCTTGCTGTACTCGACCTTCATTCCCAGTTCGAAGGGCGCGGGCACCAGCAGCATTTTGACCGGCTATCTCGCCGCGAACGCGGATGCCGGCTCGGTCGCCGGGCAGGTGGCGAAGGGCTACGGCAAGCTCACCCTTCTTGCGCTGCCGAAACAGAACTCGGTGCCTGGCCCGGGCCAGGTGCAGAGCAACTTCAACACGGATACCGTGGTCGCCAACCAGCTCGCCCTGCTGCAGCGCGGGAACACCACCGTCGATCTCGGCAATCTGTTGACGGTACCCGTGGGCGGGGGGCTGCTCTATGTGCAGCCGGTCTACGTCAAGTCGAGCGCGGAGACGAGTTACCCCATCCTGCGCAAGATCCTGGTCTCGTTCGGCGACAAGGTGGCATTCGAAGACACCCTGGATGCGGCACTCAACTCGCTATTCGGCGGAAATTCGGGGGCGAGTGCCGGCGACGGCAGCGTCACCCCCACGACGCCGACGACGACCCCTGCCCCCGGAACAGGAACCCCGTCCACCGCGACCTCGGCTCAGATCAAGTCGGCGCTCGCCGACGTGCAGACGGCGCTCGCCGCTCGAGCCGCTGCGCTGAAGTCGGGTGACCTCACCGCCTATGCCGCGGCGGACGCCAACCTCGTCACCGCCCTCAACAAGGTGTTCGCCCTCGAGAAGTAAACCGTCGGCTCACCCCGTGCTAGGCTATTTACGTGCCGCGGGGTGGAGCAGTTCGGTAGCTCGCTGGGCTCATAACCCAGAGGTCGCAGGTTCAAATCCTGTCCCCGCAACAAATAAAGGCCCTCTGACCAGGTATTACCTCGGTCGGAGGGTCTTTTGTTTTGCTTGGATCTTAGGTGCCTCCGGTCTAGGTGTGGATTTCCTCGACCTGTCCGTTTCGCGGCTCCCGTCCCGTCACGCACCTGGTTTTCTGTGCCGATTCGTTGTTACCACTGCTTGTCCCACCTCGTCAGCACCCAGAAGACTGCCGAGGCAAGGACGGCCACGAGCAGGAATGCCACCCAGAACGAGGCGGCACCACTGGCGAGACCGACGACGCCGGCGATGAGACTGAACACGAGCACGATGCCTGCCATTTCGGCGATTGAGGGGCGTTTGGAGTAATTCATAAGGTCCTGCTTCCCGTTTGGTGATGCGATGTGCTAGGGCGTGTCTCCTAACTGCTGGGGTCGGGGTTTGAGAGAATTTCGGTGTGTCTCGCGCCGTTTCTCTGACTGATTCCCAATGGGCTCTGATTGAGCCGTTGATGCCGCGTGCTGCAGCGAAAGGCGGGCGTCCTTTTCAGGATCACCGTCGGATTACAGAGGGGATTATTTTCCGGTTTCGGACCGGGACTCCGTGGCGGGATCTGCCGGAGTGTTTCGGTCCTTGGCAGACGGTGTGGAAACGACACCGCCGGTTTTCTGGCGACGGTACCTGGGACAAGATCTTCACGGAGTTGCTCTCGCAGGCAGACGCGGCTGGCCTGATCGAGTGGGAAGTGTCGGTGGACTGTACCGTGAACCGTGCGCATCAGCACGGCACGAACCTCGGCCGCGCCACAGGGGGACCTATCGAATTACACGAATTTGCTCGTGGAGCCGCCTGATCACGCAATTGGCAGGTCACGGGGTGGTTTGACCACCAAGATTCATGCCTTGTGTGACGCGAACATGCGTCCGTTGGTCATTCTTTTGGGGCCGGGCCAGGGCGGAGATTCACCAATGTTTCCCGCGGTGATGGGGAGCGTGAGGGTTCCACGCCCCGGCAAAGGACGCCCTCGCACCACGCCCGATCGGGCGATGGCCGACAAGGCCTAAGCGTCGAAAGCGAATCGGAAGCTGCTGCGCAACCGCGGCATCGAAGCCGTGATTCCAGAGAAATCCGACCACGCCGCCAACCGCAAACGGCTCGGGGCAAAAGGCGGGCGGCCTCCCGGATTCGACAAAGAAGCATACAAACGCCGAAACGTCATCGAGCGATGCTTCGAGGCATTCAAACAATGGCGAGCCATAGCGACCCGCTACGAGAAACTCGCCGTCACCTACCGTGGCGGGGTCATCCTCCGGGCCATCACAATCTGGCTCAAGGTGTTAGGAGACACGCCCTAGGTCTCCGCGAGAGATTCGGCGGTGTAGGTGCCGACTCGATGAGGAACGCTGTCTCCTTCGCAGTGAGCGCACCGCCGAGCCGACTGCCGAGCCGATCGCCGAGCCGACCGCCGAGCCGATCGCCGATTGGCCTAGCCTCCGTGATCAGGTCAGTCAACTCGTGAAGAATCGCGATCAACATCGTGGCGCCGTGGCCTTGCGACTCGATGGTCTCGAGGAGGTACGCCAGGGCCTTGTCAATTTCGCTGGTGGTTGTTGCGTTGGGCATCCGGACTCCAATGCGTTTGGTTCTACGGCGCGCGCAAACCGATCGTACGAGCGAGGCAATGGCCTCACGGCCGTTCGGTTGCGCCATAAGGGCAGCGATCACCGCCAGGCCACGTCCGAGATCACGAATGACGGACGCCGCCGCCGCGCGCGCCCCCCTACGTGCCAGGGTTGGGTGAGGCCAGCAGCTAATGGCAAGTCCGCCGTTTGACGCCGTCGAGGTATACCGTGGTCGCGGTCATGCACGCGGACTTTCCCGATGCGAGAAATACCACAATGTCGGCAATCTCCGATGGTCGGAATTTGGCCCTTTCACTGCGGTGATTTCGAGTCCGGTCCGGCAAAATGCCGGCGCTAACAGACGAAATGAGCCGACTTGAATTGGACTGCGTATTTCTACGGCTTACACTCAGCCAGTGGCCGCGAGTACGACGAGACATCAGCACGAGCATCGATTCCCCGTGGTTGTTGCAGTTCTGGCGAATTTGGTGCTGAGCCTGTTCATTCCGGAGAAGGTGCAGCTACTTCCTTCCTGGGTTGTTCCGCTTCTCGGGGGGCTTCTTCTGACACCTCTCGTCGTCTTCAACCCGCGCCGGTTGACACGGGAGACGGACTGGTCGAGGTGGCTGTCGATCTCTCTGGCGATCCTGCTCACTCTTGCGAATCAGGTCACCGTTTTACTGACGATCGATCAACTGCTCAATGGTCACGCCAGGGGAAGTGCCGTTCTTCTCACTACTCTTCAGGTGTGGGTGAGCAGCGTTATCGTGTTCGGGCTGGTGTATTGGGAACTGGACCGCGGCGGCCCAGTGGCGCGTCGCCAACCAGACCGGTGGGAATCGGCGGAGGCGGATTTCCGGTTTCCCCAAAACGACAACAAAGGCCGCGGGGTGTCGTGGCGACCGGTGTATCTGGACTACCTGTACGTGGCTTTGACGAACATGATGGCTTTCAGCCCGACTGACACGATGCCGTTGACGGTGCGGGCGAAGATGTTGATGGGCTACCAGTCATTGGCCGGGTTCATCCTTCTGGCCCTGGTCATCTCCCGCGCGGTCAACATCCTCAACTGACATGTAGGAATTTTTGTCAAGCAGCACGGTGAAGCGGAGTTCGGGATGATCGTTCCCGTTTGCGTCGCGGCCGCAGCCGATGCCGCTGTCAAGGATGGGTGCTCGTCCAGGTGATCGGCCACCAATCGCACTGCGCGGCGCTGGACCTCGGGATCAGTGTTCCTGGGCATGTGCTCATCCTTGCAACTCAAAAAGATGCGGTCCCAAACCTGGGGCGCTTCAACCTGCTTGCGGGATCATCGTGGGCGCTGCTATGGCCCTCGGTTCCGCACTTGTAGTCGGGAATTCTCTTCGCCTGGGAGGATTCGACAAATAGACCAGGTAGCCACGGCAGACGACGGCGCCATCGGCAAAACATAACGTCACAAATCTAGGATCGGCGTGAACATTTCCTATCGTTCTACTCATGACACTTCTGGACAACATTCTCATACCTGCCATCACCGAGGCCGAACGCGCTGAACGCCTCACCGCCGCGGGAACCACCTGGGGCGAACGCATCGCAGCCGACTCAACTACCGCCCAACTCACCTATCGGGTGAAAGCAACCGGAGAGGGTTCGGTTGCAAGCCGTATCAGCGCGGGCAAGCATGTCTTCTTCGTCGACGAGCCGGATGCGCTTGCCGGCGATGATATTGCCGCAAGCCCGGTGGAGTACGCCCTCGGAGCGCTCATTTCATGCCAGATCGTCGTCTACCGTCTGTACGCCCAAGCACTTGGCATTCAGGTCGACGATATCCACATTGCGGCGGAAGGCGACTTGGACGCTCGTCGTCTTTTCGGGCTAAACAGAATCGTGCGCGCGGGGTTCACCGATGTGCGCCTTGCCGTCACGATCACCGGCCCAGAAACTGAGGAACGGTACCTCGAACTTCAGAACGTCGTCGATGCGCACTGCCCGGTATTCGACCTCTTCTCGAACCCAACCCCCGTCTCCGTCAGCGTTCGCAAGGCCTGAATCGTCACGGCAAGACACCTCCCGACAGGTGAGGACTCCCAATGTCAAATCCGACGCCAGTGATATTCGGAATGAGTATCGGCCAGCGAGCTGCTCAGGGAAGCGCGCACGGTCAACACATGAGCCTGGACTGTCCGGCATTCACGTCAGAAGAAAGCGGATCTGATCGACAGCATCCGGAATCACGAATGGGAAGCTGAATGGCAGGCTCTCATGAGTCGCTTCAATCAGTCTTCAACCAAATGGTCTTTCGTGATATTGGTCAGCCCGTCCGTGCTTCGCATGTTCGCCCGATGACTGGCTGACGAGAGATCCTCGTTCGATTTCGGCTGTAAACCTCGTCCGAATATCCGCGGCATGAAAGGGGGACCATCATCGGTAGTTCGAAACGGAAAAGAGCCGCTTGGGTGATGGCCTCGGGTTGGAAGAAGTTTTCGGACAGTTGCGAATTCGAGACTTCCGAGTACTGCCCGGAGAAGTAGACGACGGTGTCCGCTAGCAGGATGGCGTCGCCAAAGTAGGCCATCACTCCGGTAGACCGTGGGAAGTTTCTGCTACTCCTATTGGTCAGGGACTCGCCGGACATGGTGATGTCTCAGCCGATCGCAACAAGGATGATGCTTGTGTCGACGACGTTCGAAAACGAGGCCATAGCGACACGTCGAGATCACCGAATCGCTTGGGTCACCGGTGTACTTCTGCGACTCCCACTCGCCCTGGCAGCGCGGCAGCAACGAGAACACGAATGGGCTCCCTTCGCGACTATTTCTCGAAGGGCACGGCCCTCAGCATCCACAGCCCTGAGCACCTTCTGGCGGTCGAGAACGAAATCAATGCCCGGCCCCGGCGGGTGCTCGGAGACCGCTCACCAGACGAGCTTTTCCGGACGCTGATAACCTCGCAAAATCAGTCAGTGTTGCAACGTTGACAGAACCCGCCCCGTCACATTGGCCTCAAATTCGAGCGTCGCGGACAGTTCGGTCGCATCGCCGGTGGTGCAGCGCCGATAGAACGAGTGGCCAAATGAACGCCAAAGCTCGGCCGCATCTGCTCACCTCGAGTGCACATCCGGTTCCCGGCCTGCCCGAGGGTCAACTTCGCATCCTCGTGGGCCGCCCGAGGGTGCGAAGTTGGCCCTCGGTCGAGCGGACATTGTTGGCGGTGTCGAGTTTCTTCGCGCGGGAGCCCGACCCGCGACTTCCGTGGTGACCGTGTTCATCGACGACCATCGTGACCGGTTCGGAGTCGAGCCGATCCGCCTGGTGCTCACCGAGCACGGCTGCCAGATCTCCCCGCCAACCCGTTACGCCGCGAAGTCTCGGGTCTCGTCCGCCCGCCGGACCTGGTCGAGCGGCAGTTCACCGCGTCCCGGCCGAACCGGCTCTGGGTAGTCGATTTCACCTACGTGCCGACCTGGTCTGGGATGGCCTTCACCGCGTTCATCACCGACGTCTTCGGTCGCCGGCCGGTCGGCCCGGCGGACCACCGACCAGATGCCTACCGAGCTGCCGCTGGACCGCCTGGAGATGACGCTATGGATCCGGGCCCGAGACGGCGAGAGCACCGCCGGCGTGGTGCACCACTCCGACGCCGGCCCAACTCGCCTCGATCCGCTACGCCGAACGGCTCACCGACGTGCACGCGTTGGCCTCGATCGGATCGGTAGGCGACAGCTACGACGCGATGGCGGAGTCGGTGAGCGGGCTCTACCCGACCGAGTGCGTGAAGATCGATGGCCCGTTCCGGACCGTCCACAAGCTCGAACTCGCCACCCCGTCTTGGGTGCACCGGTTCGCCGAGAACAGGCTGCGCTCCTCGATCGGCTACCCCCCCGATCGAATAGGAGCAGCGGTATTATCGTGAAAACACCCCTCAACCGCAACCGCAGTTGGGAGAGCCCGCCCCCCACTAAACCCGGGGCGATTCAAAGAGGGAGAAATCAACATGCTTAAAGATCTTGACATCATCGCGGTCCTCCCCGCGAAGGACATGGCCAGGGCGAGGGATTTCTATCGGGACGTGCTTGGACTCGAAGCCCCGGACGCCATGGACGAGGAGAACCTTCTCTACCGCAGCGGGAACGGAACGGCCTTCCTGCTCTACAAGACCGACAACGCTGGCACCGCGAAAAACACTCAGATGGGCTGGGGGACCGACAACATCGAGGCCGAAGTCGAGG
>JANMBI010000064.1:0-36189 GCA_031360325.1 Frigoribacterium sp.
CTAGGGCGTGTCTCCTAACCGTGCGGGTCTGGGTTTGGGAGAATTTGGGTGTGTCTCGTACCGAGTATTTGACGGATTCCCAGTGGGCGTTAATCGCGCCGTTGATGCCGTGTGCGACGGTCAAGGGTGGGCGTCCGTTTCAGGACCACCGCCGCATTGTTGAGGGGATTATCTACCGGTATCGGACGGGGATTCCTTGGCGGGATCTGCCGGAGAGCTTCGGTCCGTGGCAGACGGTGTGGAAACGACATCGCCGGTTCAGCGGTGACGGCACATGGGACAACATTCTCACCGAGTTGCTCGCCCAAGCCGATGCCGGTGGGTTGATCGAGTGGGAAGTATCGGTGGACTCGACGGTGAATCGCGCGCATCAGCACGCCACGAACCTTACCCGCGCCACAGGGGGAACTATCGAATTACACGAATCTGCTCGTTGAGCCCCCTGATCATGCGATTGGCCGGTCGCGGGGCGGTTTGACGACTAAGGTCCACGCGCTCTGTGATGCAAACATGCGTCCGCTGGTTCTGCTTTTGGGCCCGGGGTAGGGCGGCGACTCGCCCATGTTTCCCGAGGTAATGGGGAGCTTGAGAGTGCCGCGCCCCGGCAAGGGCCGCCCCCGAACCAGGCCGGATACGGCGATGGCGGACAAGGCCTATGCGTCAAAAACGAACCGGAAACTGCTGCCCGATCGCGGCATCGAGGCGGTGATTCCGGAGAAATCCGACCATATCGCGAACCGTAAACGGCTTGGTGCGAAAGGCGGTCGGCCTCCCTCGTTCGACGAGGAAGCCTACGAAAGGCGCACCGTGATCGAGCGGTGCTTCGAGGCGTTCAAACGATGGCGGGCAATCGCGACCCGCTACGACAAACTCGCCCTCACCTACCGCGGCGGAGTCATCCTGCGGGCCATCACAATCTGGCTCAAAGCGTTAGGAGACACGCCCTAGCGCGAGCTTCGGACAAGCGTCTTCATTCCGCGCCCGGCGCTGAGTTCGCGGATGGCCTCCTCGACCTGTTCGAGTTCGACGATCTCGATCCAGGAGGTTACGGAGTCGTAGAGGCCGCCAGCCAACGCTTCGATGACATCGCGATAGTCGTCGTGGGTGTAGACCTCGGAGTTGCGGATGCTACGGCTGCCTGTGAGGAGGCCGCGCGTGAGCTGATACGGTTTCTCGTAGACAGCCACAACCACCATTCGGCCGTTGACGGCGAGGCACCGCATGGCGTCCGGGAAGGCGACCGTCGAACCGGCGGCGTCGATGACGGCATCGACGCCGCGCTCGCGGGTGAGGGATCGAACGCGCTCGGTCAGGTCCTCGGAGGTCGGGTCTATGATGTGAGCGACGCCGATGGTGCGCAGACGCTCGCGGCGCAATTTGCTCGGCTCGGAGACGATCACCGTTTCGATGCCGCGGGCGCGGGCTGCGTAGTAGACGCCCAGCCCGATAGGGCCACCGCCGACGACGAGCACGCTTTCCGAGGGTTGCAGTTGCGCGACCCCGATGCTGTGCCACGCGACGGCCATCGGCTCGACGAGTGCACCCAGGGCGAGGTCGACCGAGGGCGGCAGCACGAAACACTGCTCGGCACTCACGGAGGAGAACTCAGCCATCCCGCCTGAGCGGCCTCGGATGCCCTCGAACGCCATCAGCTCGCAGCCCGTTGTCTGTCCTGCAAGGCAGGCCCGACACATTCCACACGAGTGGTACGGGAACACCGCGACGTCCTCGCCGACAGCGACGGATTTCACGCCAGCCCCGACCTCGACGACGGTTCCGGAAAACTCGTGTCCGAGGATCTGCGGCCAGGTCGCACCGGTGAGCGGAGCGGGCCGGTGGAAGTCGACGCTGAAGGACTCGGGTGCGAAGAACAAGTGGAGATCCGTTCCGCAGATGCCGGCGAACGCGTTCCGGATGAGGACCGAGCCTGGCATCGCGCGAGGGCGATTGACGACCTCGACCCGCACATCCTCTCTGCCGTGGATGCGGCTGGCTTTCATCGTTTCGCTCATGCTCATGCCGCCTTTCTCGCCACGCAAATCACCGAGGGCGCTCGTTCACAGTTCGGAGCCGTGGGGTGTGGCGCCGAGCTTGCGGGACAGATCCTCCGCGGCAGCGGCCACATAGTGCCCGAGGTTCTCCAGGCGTTCGCCGATTCGCCCCTTGGGCGCGCTCACGTTGATTGCCGCCACGATCCGCCCGTTCATATCCCGCACTGGCGCCGACGCGCCCACGACTCCCAGCTCCAGCTCCTCATCCAACGTCGCGTACCCTCGCGAACGAATGCGAGCCAGCTCGTCACACAGGCTTTCGAAGTCGTTCACAATTGCCTTGTCTTCCGGGGGAACGGGCAGCACTGAGAAGCCGGCGCTGGCCATCACGGGGTCAGTCGGGCCGACGATGGGCAGGTCGCGTCCGTGCTCGTCGTACCAGCGGGCGAGGGATATGCGGTCCCAGTCGCTGAGCAACACGCGGCCTGACGGCGTCCGCCAGGCCGCCGTCGTCACTCCCTCCCACCCCGTCGTTCGGAACTCGTGTGGACTCAGCTCGCTCAGAATCGTCAGTACATTCCCACCGCGCAGCACGCACAGGTGCGTCGTTTCGCGGGTCGAGAGTGCGACCTGCCGCAAATGCGACCGCGCCTGCGATGCCAGGCGACTCTCCGTCGTTCGAGCGGAGAGCGCGTACAACCGCGAGCCAAGCCGATACGTCAGTGTGACCTCGTCCCGATCGAGAAGCCCAGCATCCGCCAGCGTCGCCAGCGATCGCGATACAGCGGCCTTGTCACGCCCGGTCAGTTGCGCCACCCGGACCACTCCGAGTCCCCCATTCTGTGCCGCTTCAGGCCCGCCCAACAGCTCGAGGATCTCGACATCCCGAGTCAAGCCCGACGTGTTCCGTCTCGGTTCCACTGCCTTAGCCATTTCCACACAGTAACTCGTCGTTGCCATATCAACAACACCTCTTGGCAAGGTGTCATCACCGCGCTTTATGATCAGTCCATTGAGCCCACTCAACGAAGAGAGGGGATGGTTCATGGACACTGGCTTCAGCTTCGACAATCTCGCTCTGTTTCTGAGCGACCGGTGGAGCGAGATAATCGACCTCACTGTGCAGCACATCACGGTCGTCGCGATCTCGCTGTTGGTCGCGTTGATCGTCGGCGTGGTCATCGGTGTCGTGGTGTGGAACAAGCCCATCCCGCGAGCCACGGCGCTGGCAGCGGCGGGTATCGCCATTACTATCCCGTCTCTCGCACTCCTTGCGCTCCTGTCGCCCCTGCTCGGTTTGGGCTGGGGGCCAACGATCGTGGCGCTCGTCTTCTACTCGCTGCTCCCGATCATTCGGAACACCGTCGTCGGGCTGCGGGAAGTGCCGGCGGACGTTCTCGAGTCGGCTCGCGGGATGGGTATGAGCCGCACGAAGGTGATGCTCACGACACAACTTCCCATAGCGTGGCCGGTCATCCTCACTGGCGTACGGGTGGCGGCGCAACTCACCATAGGAATTGCCGCCATTGCAGCCTACGTGGCGGGCCCCGGGCTCGGGCAGTATATCTTCACCGGGCTGTCGTCGGTCGGCTCTCGTAACGCGCTCAACTACGCGCTGACCGGCACGGTCTTGATCATCATCCTCGCGCTCGTCGTGGACGGCGCGTTTATTCTCATCACCCGATATACCACCTCGAGGGGTCTTCGTGTCTGACATCACAAATACCGGATTTCTCACCGCAATCTCCCAACAGTCCGCCGGTGTAAGCATCGAGCTTGACGCTGTCACCAAGGTCTACCCAGGGCAGTCGGGTGCGGCGGTCGAGAACTTCTCGATGAGAATCGAACCGGGCGAACTTGTCGTGTTCGTCGGGCCGAGTGGCTGCGGGAAAACAACGACGATGAAGATGATCAATCGGATCATCGAACCCTCATCGGGCAGCATCCGGATCGACGGAAAGGACGTGCTGTCGCTCGACCCGAACGCCCTCAGGCGGCACATCGGCTACGTCATCCAACAGATCGGGCTTTTCCCGCATAGGACGATTGCCGAGAACGTCGGAACCGTGCCGAAGATGCTGGGCTGGTCGAAAGATAAGGTAGCGGAACGCGTCGACGAGCTACTCCGCACCGTGCAGCTCGACCCGGCCCTGTTTGCAAAACGGTACCCCAAGCAACTCTCAGGGGGGCAGCAGCAGCGGGCTGGCGTCGCTCGAGCGCTCGCTGCAAATCCGCCAGTGATGCTGATGGATGAGCCGTTCGGCGCCACCGATCCGATCACGCGCGAGAAGCTGCAGGCGGAGTTCCTGCGGCTGCAGGCCGAGCTTGGCAAGACCATCATTTTCGTCACGCACGACTTCGAAGAGGCAATTCGACTTGGCGATCGCATCGCGGTGATGAGCGAGCGTAGCAAGATAGAACAATTCGACGCGCCCGCGAGGATTCTTGCGGCGCCGGCGAATGAGTACGTTGCCTCCTTCATCGGGCAGGGGGCGGCGATCAAACGGCTGACACTCATCCCTGTGATGGATGCGCGACTCAATGCTGCTGTCGAAGGTGTCCCTTCGATAGCGTCCGATGTGTCGATGCGGGATGCGCTGGATCTCATGGTGCTTACCGGCAGCAAAGCGATCAACGTCGTCGATACGGCGGGGGTGGCGATGGGGTCTCTCGACCATGCCTCGATCTCGGCTCTCCTCGGAGGACCTGCCAAACTCGGGGATCGGGAATGACGACCACGACCCCAGTTGTCTTGAGTGCTCTGCTGGCCTCTCGTGCGCGCGACCGCAGCGCGGTGATTGCCCGGCGTGCCGCAGCGCCAGCACTCGTCGTCGTGCTGCTGGTTGCGACCTTCATGTGGGTGTCGACTCTGCGGCTCGACTCGATCGAACAGCGCACACTAAACCCCACCTATATCATTGCGCGCATCCGGGAGCACCTGGTGTTGACGATCGTGGCTTCAGCGCTCGTGGCCGTACTCGCCATCCCGGCGGGCATTCTCGTTCACCGTGTGCGCTCGAAGGTGTTCCGGGCCATCGTGCTCGTAGTCGGCAATGTCGGGCAGGCGACGCCGGCCGTCGGTGTGGTCATCCTCCTCGCGATCGTGTGGCAGACCGGATTCGCGACTGCGCTTGTCGCGCTTGTGGCGTACTCGTTCCTTCCCACGCTTCGTAACACGATGATCGGTCTCGCACAGGTGAGCCCTGATGCGAGAGAGGCAGCGCAGGGAATGGGCATGACGCCCGGCCAGGTGTTGCGGCAGATCGAACTCCCGCTCGCGTCGCCCACCATCCTCGCTGGCCTGCGCACCTCGCTGGTGTTCGCCGTGGGCGTCGCGACCGTAGCGACCTTCATCAACGCGGGCGGCCTGGGCGACATGATCGTCAACGGCCTCAAGCTTCAACGCTTCCCGGTGCTGCTGGTCGGAGCAGTGCTGGTCGCGGCCATCGCCATCCTCATCGACTGGCTAGCCGGGATCGTCGAAGACATTGTCCGCCCCCGCGGGCTCTGACCACCGAACAACTCAACCGCAACACAATCACACCCTTGCACCACCCGTCTCGCGGCGGTCCGTTATCGTGCCCCGCGACCATCTCGAAAGAAGGAACCCATGATCACGAAGAAGCATTTCCCGGTGGTGGCGATCGCTGCGGCGGCCGCCCTGGTGTTCACCGGATGCGCCGCCGGCGGTGCCGCAGCCGGCGGCAAGGGCGCAGAGCTAAAAGGCCTGACGGGCGACATCGGCTCGAAGGACTTCTCGGAGCAGTACATCTTGTCTTATCTCACCACTGATCTGCTCAACGCCCACGGCGCGAACCTGAAGGCGAACACCAAGTTGGTCGGCTCGGCGAATGTGCGTCAGGCGCTCGTGAACAAGCAGTTCGTCGGCTACTGGGAGTACACCGGCACCGCATGGATCACCTATCAAGGCAACACCAAGCCGATCACCGACCCCCAAGCCCAGTTCGACGCGGTGAAGAAGGCCGACGCTGCCAAAGGCATCGCCTGGCTTGACCCGGCACCGCTAAACAACACCTACGCGTTCGCCATTCGGTCATCCAAGGCGACGACGTTGGGGGTGAAGAGCTTGAGCGATGTTGCGAAGCTACCGCAGTCGGATCAAACGTTTTGCATCGAGAGTGAGTTCTCGACACGTGACGACGGTTGGCCCGGCCTCAAGAAGGCCTATGGCATCACCGTTCCCGACTCGAACGTCAAACTTCTTGACACCGGACTGATCTATACGGCGACGCAGAAGGGCCAGGACTGCAACTTCGGCGAGGTCTTCGCGACGGATGGTCGCATCCAGGCGCTCAAGCTGACCGTGATGAAGGACGACAAGAAATTCTTCCCGGTCTATCAGGGTGCGTTCTCAATGCAGGATTCAATCCTCAAGAAATACCCTGCAATCTCAAGCATAATCGCAAAACTATCGCCTCTGCTCACCACTGAGCAGATGCAGAAACTGAATTCGCAAGTCGATGTCGACGGACGTGATCCGGCGAAGGTCGCGCAGGAATTCCTGAAAAGCAAGGGCCTCATCTGATGTCGGAGGCCACTGCACCGCAGTACGGCGAGAGCTTCGTGGGCGAAGGCGTGAACGCCGCGCACATCAACACTGTGCTCGGCGACCGCGCCGGCCCGACCGGGGTCGCCTGGACCACCGCGCTCGCCTCCCCGAGCGTTGGACACGTGCCGTTCGTCGCCGTGCTTCAGCCATCGCTGCCCGTCAAGCCCATGACCCTTTTCGTGACCAAGTCGGCGCCCGCCGGCGAAGTGCACGGGAATATGATCTGGGGCCCGGCGCAGGCCGGTGTGGCGGCGGGTGTTGCGGATGCGGTGGCCGACGGGGTCATCCCCGAATCCTCCACCGAGACGGCCGCGATCATCGCGGCCGTCTGGGTGAACCCCGGCGCCGACGACGCGGACGCCGTGTACCGCAACAACCGGTTGGCGACTGCCACCGCGCTGCGGAACGGGGCGACGGGTGAGCCAACCCTCGACCGCATTCTCGATGCGCGTCACCGGCCAGCCAACCCTTTCTACACCGCCCCGGAATAGGGCCGACAACTCGACCGAATGCATCACGAAAGAATGAACATGACAACACACAGATTGCCGACGGTGGGATTCATCGGCCTCGGCAGCATGGGCGCCGGGATGACCCGCAACCTTCAGCAGGCCGGCTACCCGCTGGTGGTCAACGATCTGCGGCCCGAATCGGCGGAGGAGCTGATCGACGGGGGAGCGATATGGGCCAACACGGCCGCCGAGGTTGCGGCGAAGAGCGACCTCGTGATCACGATGTTGCCCACCCCGCGACATGTGGCCGATGCGGTGTCAGGGCCAGGCGGAGTGCTCGAGGGCATAGCCGACGGCGGAACGTGGATCGATATGTCGACGTCGGTGCCGGAGGTGGCGAACGCGGTTCGTGGCTCCACTTCCTCGCGTGGGCTGCACATCCTGGACGCACCGGTGAGCGGCATGGCGGTCGGGGCGGCGAGGGGGATGCTGCAGATCTTCGTCGGCGGCGATGCCGCTGATGTAGAGCTGCTGCGCCCGGTGTTCGAAGCGATGGGTGACCCAGAGCGCATCTTGCACGTCGGCGCTCACGGTGCTGGCTACGCGGTAAAGCTCATGATCAACCAGCTCTGGTTCTCGCACCTCGTTGCCACGGCCGAAGTGATGGCGGTCGGAGTATCGGCGGGAGTCGACCTCGGTGTGCTGAGGAATGCGCTGGTCGCAAGCCCCGCGAACAGCAACTTCGTGGAGTACGACGTGCTCTCCATCCTCGAGAACGGCGACTACGACGAAGGGTTTGCGATGGCCCTAGCCTGCAAGGATCTTGGGCTGTCGGTCGACTTGGCGCGCTCGGTCGGCATCTCGGTGGAGCTGTCGGCGATCGTCGAGCAGGTATTCCGTCGGGCGCGCAATATCTACGGTGACCGGGCCGGCGAGATGACGCCGTTCCGGCTCTACGAAGACATGGTCGGCACCCCGCTCCGTCTGGCGCCGGTCGAAGAGAAGGTGGTGGCGCGATGACGACCGCGAACAGTGTTACAGCGCTCGATGAGCAGCAGTTGTTGGGCCGAATCCGAACCGATCTATATATCGACGGGCAGTGGCGAGCGTCTTCATCCGGCCGCACCTTCGCCGTCTCCGATCCATCGACCGGGGAGACGCTGGCCGAGGTGGCCGATGCCACGCCGCTGGATGGGCTAGCGGCCCTCGATGCGGCGCACCGGGCTCAGCGCGGATGGGCGAAGACCCCTCCCCGCGTTCGCGCGGAGATCCTGCGCCGTGCGTTCGACCTGGTCACCGCTCGCGCCGACGAGTTCGCGCTGACGATGACTCTCGAGATGGGCAAGCCGCTCGCCGAGTCGCGTGGCGAGGTTGCGTACGGCGCAGAGTTCCTGCGTTGGTTCTCCGAGGAAGCGCCGCGCATCTCCGGCCGCTACTCCACTGCCCCCGACGGTGCCAACCGGCTTCTCGTCGTGAAGCGACCGGTTGGGCCGTGCCTCTTCATCACGCCGTGGAACTTCCCGCTGGCGATGGCCACGCGAAAGATCGCTCCGGCCGTCGCGGCTGGCTGCACGATGGTGCTCAAGCCCGCCGCACTCACTCCGCTCACCGCATTGCTGCTGACGCAGGTCTTCGAGGAGGCTGGCCTTCCGCCGGGCGTGCTCAACGTCATTCCGACCACCAGCGCAGGCAAAGTCACTGGCCCGCTGATCAAGGATTCGCGGCTGCGAAAGCTCTCGTTCACCGGTTCTACCGAGGTGGGCCGGCGGCTGATCGCCGACTCGGCCGAGCAGGTGCTGCGGGTCTCGATGGAGCTCGGCGGGAACGCGCCATTCATCGTGTTCGAGGATGCGGACATCCCGGCCGCCGTCGCCGGCGGCATCCTCGCCAAGATGCGCAACGGCGGAGAGGCGTGCGTCGCCGCCAACCGGTTTCTCGTGCACGAGTCGGTGGCCGAAGAGTTCACTACCGCCTTCGTCGAGCGGATGGCCGGATTCTCGGCCGCCCGCGGCACCGAACCGGAGTCGACGGTTGGGCCGCTGGTCGATGAGGCGACTCGAGAGAAGGTGTCGTCGCTCGTCGCCGGTGCAATCGAAGACGGGGCCCGCATCGCGCTCGGGGGGTCGAGCATCCCCGGCCCCGGATACTTCTACCAGCCCACCGTGCTGACGGGCGTACCCGCGGGCGCGCGCATCCTCGACGAGGAGATCTTCGGACCTGTCGCGCCCATCACCACCTTCCGCACGGAGGCCGAAGCGATCGAGCTCGCGAACGACACCCCTTTCGGATTAGTCTGCTTCGCTTTCACGGCCGACCTCAACCGTGCGCTCCGCCTGGCCGAGGAGCTCGACACGGGGATGCTCGGCATCAACGCCGGCGTCGTCTCCAACCCGGCCGCGCCGTTCGGTGGCGTCAAGCATTCGGGATTGGGTAGGGAGGGCGGCTTAGAAGGCATCGACGAATACCTGGAGACCCGCTACGTCGGCATTGCCGACCCGTTCGTTTCGACTTCCGACACCGAGGACGCTTGAGCATGGACATCGCCGACTTCAGCACAGACTTCTTTTCGCTCAAGGGCAAGCGGGCGATCGTCACCGGCGGTAACTCCGGGCTCGGTCGGGCGTTCGTCGTCGCTCTTGCGGCGGCAGGAGCCGACGTCTTCGTGCCGAGCCTTGCCGACGACGACGGAGGCACGGCTCGGCTGGTCGAAGAACGTGGCGGCCGCTACGAGTTTCTTGAGTGCGACATCACGCAGGATGGCGTGCCCGCGCAGGTCGTCGCGACCTGTGTCGACCGCCTCGGCGGGGTCGACATCCTGATCAACTCGGCCGGCATCTGCCTGCTCGACGACGTGATCGAGTTCGACCGCAGCAAGTGGGACCCGATGGTCTCGGTCAATCTCACGGCCGCATTCGACCTCGCCCACGAAGCAGGCAAGCTAATGATCGCGCAGGGCTCGGGCAAGATCGTCAACATCGCGTCCCTGTTCTCCTTCCTTGGCGGGCGGATGTCGCCGGCCTACGCAGCGACCAAGGCGGGCATCGTCGGGTTCACGAAGGCGTACGCCGATGAGCTTGGTGAGCACGGCATCCAGGTCAATGCGCTCGCTCCTGGATATTTCGCAACCGCGATCACCGAACAAACGCGGGCGGATGCCGACACCAGCCGTCGTATCCTCGAACACATTCCGGCGAATCGCTGGGGAGAACCGGCCGATCTGATGGGCGCGTTGATCTTTCTGTCGAGCCGCGCGTCCGACTACGTCAACGGCCACACGCTCGTGGTCGACGGCGGGTATCTCGTGCGCTGAGCTGCCCCGATCCGATAACACCCACCCCTCGATCTCAGTGCCAGGAGCAACTATGACGGCATCCCGTTCAACCCTGACCCGTGAGCAGATTGTGTCGGCTGTCGCCGACATGCTCGGCTTCGACCATGTCGACACCGGTGAGACCGCGCTGCGCGAAGCCAGCGTCGATCGCTTCAAGAAGTACTCGGCAGCACACGGCATTTACGACGGGCCGTTCCCGTCTGTCATCGCCTACCCTCGCACCGCACAAGAAGTGGCGGACGTCTTGCGCTTGGCGAACGACAACCTCATCGCCGTCGTGCCGCGGACCGGGCGTACTGCGACCGAGGGCGGTCTCGAGACAGTGGTTGCCGACTCCATCGTTCTCGATGGGTCGCGGATGAATGCGATCGTCTCGATCAACCCCGTCGACATGATGGCGACGGTCGAATGCGGCGTTCCGCTTCAGGTGCTGGAGGACGAGCTGCGCACCCGGGGACTCACGACCGGCCACTCACCACAGTCGAAGCCGCTCGCGCAGTACGGCGGGCTGACGGCGACCCGCTCGATCGGACAGTTCTCGACCTTGTATGGCGGCATAGAAGACATGGTCGTTGGGCTCGAGGCTGTCTTTCCGGACGGAACGATCAGCCGCATTAAGAACGTTCCTCGCCGCGCAGCCGGCCCCGACGTTCGGCACATCGTCATCGGAAATGAAGGAGCGCTCTGCTACATCACCGAGGTCACCGTCAAGGTGTTCAAATACCAGCCCGAGAACAACAAGTTCTACGGCTTCCTCCTGGACGACTTCGGACAGGGCGTTGATGCGCTCCGCGAACTGATCACCTCGGGTTACCGCCCCTCGATCTGCCGCGTCTACTCGCCTGAGGATGCCCGCCAGCACTTCGCGCACTTCGCGAATGACAAGAACGTGGTCGTGCTCATGGCCGAGGGCCCGGCGCCGCTCGCCGAGGCCACGGCCGCTGCCATCGAAGAAGTATTCGCTTCCCACCCGCACGAGCGTGTTGACTCGGCTCTCATCGAGAACTGGTTCAATCACCTGAACTGGGACCAGCGGTCCATCGACGCCGAGAGGGCGACGATGATCGCGGATGCGCACCTCGGTTACACGACGGAGGTCTCTATCGACTGGTCCCGCGTGAACGACCTTTACGAGGCAGTCATGACGAGCGTGCGCACGAATTTCCCCCATGCATCCGATCTCACTCTGCTCGGCGCGCACTCTTCTCACAGCTACCAGACGGGAACAAACCTGTATTTCGTCTACGACTACGACATCCGCTGCGAACCGCGGGACGAGATCACGGAGTACCACGAGCCGATCAATGCGATCATCGTGGGGGAGGCGCTCCGCCTGGGAGGTTCGATGGTGCACCATCACGGCATCGGCAAGTACCGCACAGCTTGGACCGAGACCGAGCATGGGAGCGCTTACCAGATCCTGCAGAAGCTGAAGACCGCGTTCGACCCGAATGGGATCATGAACCCGGGCACCATCTTCCCGCTGGAGGGCTGACCCAGTGGCGGCGGCTGATCCGGTGAGGGAGTATGTCGTCGCGATCGACAACGGTTCGCAGAGCACCAAGGTGTCGATCGTGGATGCGGAGGGACGCATCCACGCGACCGCCCGCGTCGGCTTGCGTCCCTACCAGAGCCCCGAACCGGGCCAGGTGGTCCATCCGGACGACGACGTGTGGGACTCGATCGCGTCGGCCTGCCGGGTTGCGCTCTCGCGCTTCGCCGGTGACCCGTCGAAGATCGTCGCGGTCGGCCTCTGTACGATCCGATTCTGTCGTGCGATCCTTGACGCTGACGGGCATCTCGTCGAGCCGATGCTCAGCTGGATGGACGCGCGGGTCGGACTCCCCTACGAGCGAACGTCCGAGAAGGCTCGATACGTCACCACGTCCTCCGGCTACGTCACGCACCGCCTCACCGGCACCTTCGCGGACACGTCGGCCAACTATCAAGGCATCTGGCCGATCGACACGCGCACGTGGCGGTGGTCGACGAACGCGGGCGCTTACCGGGAGACGGGCATGCCCCGCGAGATGCTCTTCGACTTGGTCGACCCCGGTGATGCCCTGGGAACGGTGACGGATGCTGCCGCCCAGGCTACGGGCCTCCCCGCCGACGTAATGGTTTACGCCACGGCGAACGACAAGGCCGTCGAAGCGCTCGGCGCCGGCCTCCGCACGGAATCGGAGCTGGTGCTTTCGTTGGGCACCTATGTCTCGTCGGTGACCATCGGCTCGGAACCGCGCGAATCAGACGCGTTCTGGGTGAACTTCGGATCGTCCCCGGGACAGTTCCTCTACGAAAGCGAGGGGATCCGGCGAGGGATGTGGACGGTCAGCTGGTTCCGCTCCCTGCTCGAATCCGAGACGAACGAGGGAGCGGCCGAAGACAACGGTGACCGCCTCTACGAACTCGAGGCCCGACTGAACGCGGGCGCCGCGAATGTGCCGCCGGGTAGTAACGGACTCATGACGGTCCTCGACTGGCTGGCGCCCGATCACGCGCCGCACCGGCGTGGTGCCCTGCTCGGCTTCGACGGCAGTCAGGGTCGCTTCCACATCTACCGTTCAATTCTGGAGGGCCTGGCTTTCACGATGGCCGACCACGCCGCGGCGATGGAGTCCGCGCTCGACCGCCGCTTCGAAACGGTGATCCTCTCTGGCGGCGGCGCACGCTCGGATCTCATGGCGACCATCGTCGCGAACGTGTTCGGCGTCGACGTCAAGCGGGCGGAAGTCGACGACGCGGCCGGGACGGGTGCGGCGGTCTGTGCGGCAGTCGGTAGCGGTATGCATCCTTCATGGGACGAGGCTGTGGCACGCATGGTGCGACACGCACCAGTCGTCTCGCCTTCACTCCACGGCGCGAACGATTATTACCAGCTTCATCGAGTGCACACGGAACTCCGCGCTCGAGCGCACGACCTCTTCGAGTGGATGAATTCCCAACTCAACGACTGAGGTCGTCGAGGTTGGCAACCTCAGCCGCCCCATAGGAGCCAGCGCTGAACACGGTGTGATCCGTTCGGGCTTGGCTGATGCTCGCCCCTCGCATTTGCTCATCGGCACCCGCTGGCACGACGTCATGCTCAAGTTCGTGATCCTTAGAACCCGATCGCCCAGAGAAAGGCGGGACGAGAATCTGAGTTCAATTTGACTGCAGTTCAATCCAGCATGGGCTGCTGAGGGTTTGGTTTCCATCTCGACGTGCCCCACGGTTTGGTTACCCGAAACGGTCTGAGGATCAGGCTCTCTTTGACGGCTTGACCTTGGTCGTGATGTTTCGATTCTCCATTCGCCGACTTGGGCAAGGACCGGATTCCCACAACTTCGGCCGGATCTTCGTCCACTTTCGCTGGAAATTACGGCACCACCACCGAATCCGGGAAGCGGCGGATCCGTCGCCCCTGGGGGCGGCTTCACCCACCCCGGCCGCGGGGAACAGCGTTCGGTAGCACCTGAACCTGCACGGTGACTTGATCACTTACGCAAGCCGCACGCCTCGTTCCGTCGTTCCGGAAGGGTGAGCTCGCGTGACCCATGCGGGCAATCCATCGAGACGGATGCAATCCCAACACGCAACCCGGGTGCGAGATGCCGAACGTCTCGTCTAGAGAGCGACAGTATCAACAATCACTTGGGCGACCGGTGTTTCTGCCCGCTCCAACCTGGCCACGCCGATTTGAGAGTCGGCCATACCGTAGAGCACAAAGAGCGACTGGTCAATTTCGAAGATCGCAGTCGGGAAGACCACATTCGGCACTTGCCCCGTCATCTCCTCATCGGTCTCCGGGCGCATGAGTGGCTCCGACGTTCTAGCGATCACTCGTTCGGGGTGCTCGTCATCAAGGATCATCCCCCCGGCCGCATAGTACACATTCCTCAGGTTTTCAGGCTGGAACCCATCGCCGTCGATACTGCCGCTGACACCGTGATGCAGCAGCAGCCACCCCTCGGGGACTCGGATGGGCGGTGGACCTCCGCCAATCTTCAGCACCTCCCAGTCGTATTTGGAGCTGGCCACGAGCCGGTGGCCAAAAGGCCGGCACAGCGCGGTGATGTCCGCCAGCGCGTCGTGCGCGCGTACGTAGGACATCCAGATCGCCGGCCGAGGGTCGGTGATTCCGGCGGGAATCGGTGGGTTCTCCTGATGCAGGAATGCCAGATCCCACATTGGGCGGTGCAGGAGCGCGAAACACAATTCGCCGTTGGGCCCGGGGACCAATTCGGGAAACCAAACGGTGTCCTTGTTAGGGAATAGGTTCAAATCGGTGTCGAGTTCATCGACGTAGGCAAACTGGATAGGACCTAGGCGCTTCCACTCCATCAGGTCGGTGGAGACTGCCAGCGCCGACTGGGGGCCAAGTGGGCCGAACGCGACATAGGTCATCACATAGCGCTCAAGCTCGGCAATCCACGTGATCCGCGCGTCCTCGGTTCCCCCGTGCTCGTTCCCATGTTCCCATCCGCGGTCCGGCGCCAGGGCGACACCCAACCTTTCAACCCTGACAGGCACGCCATCTTCGATGATTATCTCTCCTACACCGATACGTGAAACGTTTCCTTTCCCGACAAGTCGAGGGAAGATATACAGTCGACCATCGGGACCCCAAGCAGCAGCGGGGTTGAGTACGCCTTCGGCTTCGAACGGCTCGTTTGGGTCGGGTTTCATCAAGATCCCGAGGCGCGTCAGCGTGTAGGGGACCTCGGTAATGGGGGTATCGCGGGCAGGCAAAGTCGTCCGTTCGTTTAGTAATGGAATTTGCGGAGTTGGTCGGGAAACTAGCCCTTGACCGCGCCGCCGATGACGCTGGCCACCAAGTAGCGCTGAAGGAAGATGTAAGCGACCATCAGTGGCAGCGCGACGATGATCGTGGCTGCTGCCAGCAGGCTCCACTGACTTGTGTAGGTGCCTTGGAAGGCGAACAGCCCCAGCGTTACGGGAGACTTGCTCTGATCCGGTAGCAGGATGGTGGCCAGGATGATGTCGTTCCACACGCCGATCGCCTGCAGGATGAAGACCGTCGACAAGACGGGCTTCAAAAGCGATGGCAGGAAGCCGAATACGTACCGCAGATAGCCAACCCCGTCGAGCGCTGCCGCTTCATCGAGCTCCACGGGAATTGACTTGACGTAACCGCTAACGAGCAGGGGACCGACACCGATTCCGGCGGTCATTATCAGGATGTAACCGAGTTGGCTGCCGTAGAGGTTGATGTGCAGGATCAGCTGGAACTGGGTCACTAGCGCGTTCGGCAAGAACAACAGGGCAACGAAAAGCCCATACCAAATCTTGGTGTGCTTCATGTAGCCGCGAGATACCGGGAACCCCACCAACAGGGAGATGAGCGTTCCCAAAGACGCGGCCACGGCCGTGTACACGATGCTGTTCAGCATGTAAGCGCCGAAGTTGCCTCGAGTCCAGGCGGTGCCGAAGTTACCGATGGCCAGGTGTTGGACCACCCCCAAAGGGTTTGAGAAGAATTCAGCATTGCTCTTTAACGCGGTGTTCAACAAGAAGACCAAGGGGAACAAGTAGAAGACCATGACGACTGCAACGGCGAAGTAGGAAAGGATCCGCCCGGTCGTCATCCGGCGCCGCCGAGGCTTTAGAGCGGATGATCGGGTGCGTGCCGAAGCCTTCAGATTCGACGCGATTTTCCTACTCATCACAGCTTCCTCTCCCGACCGCGCAGGTAGGCCATAACTATGAGTGAGATCACGCTGACCATAATGAACTGGACGACCGAAATGGCCGCGGCGTACCCCTGCGATTGCGACGAACCACCGGCGCCACCAAAGCCTTGGGCGAATATCGCCAGGGAAAGCACCTGGGTGGCATTGTTGTTCAATCCCGTCAATACATAGATCAGCTGGTAGCTCTGCAGCGAGCCGACGATACAGAGCAGCACGTTCGCCGTAACGGATGGCGCAAGCAACGGATAGGTGACCAGCCTCAACTTTTGCCAACTGCTCGCACCGTCGATGTTTGCGACCTCGTATAGCTCATTGGGGATGGCCTGCAATCCGGCCAGATAGATGACGACGGCAACCCCAATACCCGCCCAGATCTGCACGAAGATGACCAAATACAAAGAAATGTTGGGATCACCGAAGAAGGCGCTGCTGGATCCGAACAGGTGCCAAATTGCGGCGCCAGGACTCGCTGTGGGGTTGAACATGAGCGTCCAAATAAGTCCGATAACGGTGACGCCCAGGATCGTGGGGAAAAAGACCACCGACCGATAGAACGTGGTTCCCCGTAGCTTCTGGTTTAGCAGCACGGCGATCAGCAGCGCGAGAATGTTTTGCACGATGGTCACCGCGAAGGCGAAGACGAAGGTGTTTTTCAACGCATTTAGGTTGTAGCCGATCTGCGCAGCTGAGAAGAAGGTCTCGTAGTTCTGGAACCACACCCAATGGACAGGCAAGAACGGCAACGACCGAATATCGGTCATGGCGACCACGAAGACGGCCGCGGCGGGCAGAATTGCGAACACAACGACCGGAAGTAGACCGAGGAAAAAAGATGCACGAACCGTAGAGCGGCGCCCAAACACGAAGTTCGCAGACACGACTTCCACCCTTCCTTTGGAAATGGCCTTTGCCGGCACAGCGTGAAGCTGTGCCGGCAAAGGGAGAGGTTAGAAGCCCGCCGCCCAGGCTGCTTGAGACGCTGTCGCCGCCTGTTGGGGCGTCATGGTCCCCAATGGGGCAATGTCGTTATAGTCGAACGGGAACTGGGCCTTGGCGCCGCTCTTCGTGTTCGCGATCCAAATTGTGTCCCATGCTGGCTCGAAGGTCTTGGTGTATGTCGCGATCGAGGTATAGAAGGGGCTGAGCTGGATATTCGGCTCGGTAGGGGCGAATCCAGCCTCTTTGAGGAACGACTTGTAGTTGGCGGGCTGCGAGAAGAAAGAGAGATACGCCAGTGCGGCGCCTTCATTCTTCGAGTTGCTCGGAACGGCGAGACTCAACTCCACCTTTCCGCCGAGGAAGGCATTGTCAGCAGGATTTTCGCTAGACGGCAGCGGGAAATATCCATAGTTCAATGCAGAGCCGCCGGCAGCTTGGATCGTGGTCTGGTTCCAGGTCCCGTCGGACATCATCGCGAACTGGCCTTTGACAAAACCGGAAGTCATGGTTGCATACGAGACACCAGCGAAGTTCGGCTCAGCAAAGTCGTACATCTGCTTCACCTGATTGAGCACTTGCTCTGGCTTGGCATCGGTGAGCTTGACACTCTTGTCCCAAAGGCCCTTCGCCAGGGCAACCTTGTCCGCAGCAGTGGGAAAGAGATTCTGGACGACGCCAAGCATGTTGATTCCTGAGCTGTCCTTGCCCGAGATGCCCAGCGGCACGACGCCGTGCGATTGCAGTGTCTTACAGACTGTGACGAACTCGGACCAGGTCGTCGGGATCTGCAATCCGTACTTCTGGAAGATTTCTTTGTTGTAGTAGACGCCGGAGTAATAGCTCAGACCGGTCGGCACCGTGTACTGCTTTCCCTTGTACTTGATGGCGTCGAGAACTGTAGGGGTGAAGTTCGTCATGAAGGCCTGCTTGCTTAGATCGACCAGCCCTCCGGCGTCAGCCAGCCGCGCGTCGTCGCCTTCATTGGAAGCCGGTATGTAGCTGGGAACCTGCACTGGGTCCGCCAGCCCGACGTCGATGCCGCCCGCGGTCAGCCGAGATGAGCGCACAGCGTTGTAGTTCGCATTGGGGATAGAGCTGAACTTCACCGTGACCCCTGGGTACTTGGCCTCGAAAGCTTTGTTGACGGCCTTGAAACCGGCGTCGGATCCAACGGAGCTCGAGACGAGCATATTCAGGGTCCCCTTGGGGATTGCTTGACTCCCTGAAGTCGTCGCGCTCGGGTTGCCGGCGGAACACCCCGCCAACAGCACCGCGCCGAGCATAGCTCCGGCGATTGATTTAATGCTGAGCTGTAACTTCCTCGTTACCATGATTTCCTTCACTCGGTTGAAATTGATTTGTCGAAACGTTTCGGTTGACGCTAACATCGCGCCTACGGGATGTCAAAGCTCTTCGGCCGATCCCCCTCGTTCACAGTCGACATAGGAGGCGCAACGCCAATGTCCACCCCGATTGAAGCGGATGCACGCGCCCTGGGACTCGGCATCATTGGGGCCGGCGGCTTCGGCACATTCGTCTGCAAAGCCGCCGCCAGCCTGCCCGAAGTTCGGATCGTGGCGCTGGTAGACGAGGAACCGGCTAAGGCTGCCCGGCTTGCAACCACAACCGGTGCGAGTGTTGCGGTTGACCTGAGCGGAATGCTCGCTGACAGTCGGGTGGAGGCCGTGATAATCGCCACCCCACCAAGCACCCATGCCGCGCTCGCCATCAGGGCACTAGAGGCGGGCAAGCATGTCTTCTCGGAGAAGCCGATGGCGTTGAGCGTGGAGGATGCGCGGCGGGTCGGCGCGGCGGCCGTGGCATCGGGTCGCGTCTATGTCGTTGACCACGTGATCAGGTACAACCCGATCATCACCGCCGTGGAAAAGCTTCGCGAAGAGGGGCTGGTGGGGCCACTGCAGCGGTTCAGTTTCGAGAATGCCGCGTCGGACGAGTTCCTACAGCCGGACCACTGGTTCTGGAATCCGGATGTCAGTGGCGGGATCCTGCTCGAGCATGGCGTGCACTTCTTCGACGTGGCGGCGCAACTGATCGGTGCCCCCGCTCGGGAAGTGCAGGCGATGGGATCCCGGCGACCCGACGGGCGCGTGGATACGGTGGTGGCTACCGTGGAACACGCTAACGGCGTGGTGGCCACTCACGCGCATGGCTTTTCCCATGCCAGCCGCGCCGAGCGCCAGTTGATGCGCCTGGACTGCGGCGTCACCGAGATTCTCATACACGGGTGGATCCCCCTGCTCGCCGAGTTTGACGCCTGGGTCGACGACGAAGGAGCGGAGCGGTACGAAGCGCTCCCTGCACGAGCGTGGCAATTACTCAACGTGCCGGGAGCCCGGCTTGGCGACACCGGATCGATCACCGTGGAAATCCGGAGAAACGCCGCCCAGTCGGCAACGCACTCTCGAGATCGCAATTTCCAAGCTCCACACCATGTGACCGCCACGATCAATCTTGGGTGGCCCGAGGCGCACTTGCATGTCTACTCCGAGAGCGTGCGGGCTGCCCTCAGTGACCTGGCTACCAGCGCCCGCACCGGCGGGGCGCCCCGAGCAGGCATCGACGCGGGCGCCTCGACTGTCAAATTGGCGTGCGCCGGCACGCAAGCGCTCGCCGATGGCACAACGGTCCAGGTCCCGGGATAGAAGTCGACTCTGGAGCGCGGCGGTCCTAAAGTGACGTTCGTGCCCTTGAAGTCGAACCGCGTATGATCAACTCAGCTGGCTCGATCGTTGAATCTTCCATCGCTGCCCCTCTAACAACATCGACGAGCATTCGTGCGGATTCTGCTCCAATGTGGTGAGGGGATGTGCGCAGGGTTGTGAGCATCGGCTGAAAGTACGAGCCCATCTCAATGCCGTCATATCCCGATACTGACACGTCCTCGGGAATCCGAACTCCCATCTCCCGCGCTTCGGACATGAAACCAATCGCGGTGAGGTCATTCCCGCAGAATACGGCCGTTGGCGAGTCGACACGCCCCAGCAGCTCTCTGGCGGCGCGCCTGCCGCCTTCAAAGGTGAAGTCACCCTCGACTGTGGGGCCGACAACCACATCCGCGGAGGTGAGAGCATCGCGCCAGGCGTCTTCTCTCTGGCGAGCATGGATGTACTGCCTGGGGCCGGTAACGTGAGCGATCGTCTGGTGTCCTTCACCGAGGAGGTAGTCGACAAGCTCGAATACTGCTGGTCGGTGATCCTGCCTAACGGCCGGGAACGGGAACGGCGTGTCCGCATTGATCGCGACGGCGGGGAGGTGGAGCGCGTCGAGAAGAGCGATACGCGGATCGTCGACCACCAGTTCCGACAAGAAAACTCCATCGACCCGGCGGTCGGCAGCAAGACGTCGATAGCGATCCAGCGTCGCTTCCGGGCCTTCCCCCATCTGGAGAACGAGGGCGTATCCGTGAGAGTCGAGGACCGACACGATGCCCCCGAGGAACCCGCCGAAAAACGGGTCTGATTCGAGAACGTCGGGATCTCGATTCAGCACGAGTCCAACGGCAAAAGCCCTCTTGGAGGACAAGCTCTTTCCGCGAAGAGATGGAACATAGCGCAGGTCATCTGCTGCGGCGCGCACACGCAGCCTGGTCGCCTCCGAAACCCCCGGGCGGTTGTTTAAGGCACTGGATGCTGAACTGATAGCCACGCCCGCACGCGCCGCAACATCCACAATGGTCACTCGATCAGCCATTACCATCCATTCTTGGTTGATTGGGCACGGCGAACGCAAGAATAAGTGGAGTCCCCGTCTCTCATGCTATCGCGCAGGTCCTAGCTGTTCTGGCTACCTGATCTGGTCTGTCCACTTTCAATCGTCGGCTCACCGTCTTTTGGGCTACTCCGGTAAAAGTAGATTTCTCGCTTCGCAGGCGGGGCATCCCAGCCCTGAGCGAAAAGCCATGAGCCGTCGCTCTTCAGGAGCCCTCCCCACGACAACGAGCCGCCCAGATGGACGTCGATCTGCGTGAATGGGTCAGCCTGCCGGTACAGCGCTTGAGCAGCGGCGAATTTGCCTGACTCGTCGCTGTAGAAGAAGTCAATGACAAGGTCGTCGCCGTTGACTATCGCGCACGCCACCTCATGCAAGTGCCCACCTATCGCGGACATGTCGAGGTAGGGCTGAGGCGTGAAATGCCAATGGAGCATGTCGCGAGAACGTCCGACATGCGGCACCCCGTTGCAGCCTTCGGAGAGGTACATCAGATACTCCCCGTCGATCTTCACCGCCTCGCCGGCAGCGTTTCGGGGGATGACCGCACCCTTCGCCCAGAGGCGAGAGACGTCGTGCGTGAGGATGGCTCCGAGCTTCGTCCAGTTCTCCAAGTCGTAGGAAACCGCGACGTTGATGTCGCAGCCCACGTTCTCGACCGGGTAGTCGGGCGATGGGTGCGCGTCTCGATCTGTTTCCGATACAGGAAAAATGCCGTTGTAGAAGAGGAAGTACTTGCCTTCCGCACCATAGACTTTCGGGTCTTCGCAGCCGTGTATTTCGTTATCGATGGTCGGAAAGACCACCGGGTTGCGCGGGCTATCGACCCACCCTGTGTGTTCCGTGTACTTGGCGACTCCGATCCGACTTGCGATCGACTCCTTCCGCGGTGAGGCCCGGTAGAAGAGGTGCAAAGCACCGTCCCGCTCGATCACGCTCGGGTTGAAGATGGACTCTGTGGTCCAACCGATCGCCGTCGGATCCTCCCACGTCGAGTCCGGGGCGAAGGTAAGGGAGTCATCTCTGGTGAACGGCCCGATCGCCCAATCCGGATTGCTCGGATAGCTGCCGGAGAAGTCATCCTGGGAGAGCTCGTTGGTGGCGTCGTTGTGGCTCGCAAGGGCAGCTTCGAAACTCCGCCTGAGCGCTTCCTGGGTCAGTTCTTGCATCATCCGTCCGTTCCTACTGGGCTCGCTGCGGGTGAGGAGATTGGGGGTCGTGACGGATTCATCCTACACCGAAACGTTTCGTAGCCGTGTGGTGATCAGGCTCTCGTTCGACCTGCGCCAGTGCGCCTCTTTGTCAGTGGATCCACGCGGTGCAGTCGCGCGGAAGCTTCCCATCGACGAGGGGCGAACTCGTGAGCATGATTGCGCCATCTGGCAGGGTGGCCAACTCGAAGCCGAAATTCGTCACCGATTGCCACCCATCGCACCGAATGAAATGGAGCACATTCTGGTCACTGCCCTCAACCCATTGAAATTCCGCACCGCCCTGCAAGCGACGGCGGAGATCCAGTGCCTGTCGGTAGAAGTGCAACATTGAGTCGGCGTCGTTCTCTTGACGCTGGACGGAGTACCCATCGAACCACGCCGGCTGCGGGAGGTGGGCGTTGCCTTCGCCGAAGCCGAACGACGGCCCGTCTGTGCCCCACGGTATCGGCACGCGGCTCCCATCGCGCCCCATCTCCGCTCCGACCGTGCGGAAGAAAATCGGATCTTGCCTGGCGTCGTCCGGAATCTCGGCTACCTGATGCAGTCCGAGTTCCTCGCCCTGATATATGTAGGCGGATCCCGGGAGGGCGAGCATCAGAAGAGAGGCAGCACCAGCGCGGCGGCAACCTAGTTCAACGTCAAGGGTGGGGCTGAGGCCGACGGTGCGCAGCCATTCTTCCCTGCAATTCCTCCCTCCGTCCGTGGGCAACCCGTAGCGGGTCGCGTGACGGATGCTGTCGTGGCTGGACAGTACCCAGGTGAGGGATGCCCCAATCCGCTCTGCCTCCTCGATGCTCTCGGTAATTGTGCTTCGGAACTTTGCGGCGTCGTAGTCCGCTTCCATCAGATCAAAGTTGAAGGCCTGGCCAAGCCCTGCTGGGCTCGCGTACCGTGCGCGCCGGGAGGTATGTACCGCTGCTTCCGCCACCGCGCTGCGCGGCGGATCGTATTCGTTGAAAACCTTTCGCCACTCAGCGTAAATTTCGTGGACCTCGTCACGATCCCACAGCGGGTGTGTGCCGTCGGGTACATACCTCTCGGGGAGTTCTGCTCTGGTGGGCAGTGGCTCGGTCAAGTCCTTCATGAGACAGTGGGCGACATCGACCCTGAAACCGTCCACGCCCCGGTCGGACCAGAACCTCAGAGTGGTGAGAAAGTCGTCGCGGACCTCACGGCTGTTCCAGTTCAGATCTGGTTGTTCAGTCGCGAAGAGGTGCAGGTACCACTGTCCATCTGGAACCTGTTCCCAGGCGCGGCCACCCATGAGGGATTCCCAGTCCGATGGAGGAAGCGCCCCGTCGGGTCCTGTGCCATCCCGAAATATGTAGCGATCCCGTGCAGTTGAGCCCGTCGGCGCATTAAGAGCCTGCCGGAACCATTCGTGCCGGTTTGAGGAGTGATTTGGAACTATATCGACAATCACTTTGATGCCGACTTCGTGTAGCGCGGAAGTCATTTCATCAAAGTCCGACAGCGTGCCCAGCTTCGAATCGACGTCGCGATAGTCATCGACGTCGTAGCCGCCGTCGGCCAAAGCCGAGGGATAGAAGGGATTGAGCCACACGGCGTCGATGCCGAGCGAACAAAGATACGCGATTCGCGACGTGATGCCTTTGAGGTCGCCGATTCCATCCCCGTTGGAGTCCGCAAAGCTTCGTGGGTAGATCTGGTAGACCACAGCGCTACGCCACCAGTTCGGGTCGGCCATGAACTCAACCCGGCCAGACTTCGCACGGGAGCTGTTGGCGGTCAAATTGGCACCTCAATTCTGCGAGCCTTAACTCACTACCTTGACCATTTCTTAATGTCTCAATGAAGATCGACCCCCTCGTCTCGATGTCAAGAAGTGCGCATCTGCACGAAACGTTTCGGAACTCTCACGCTACCAGTTTCGTCCTGCTGGGTGAAGCGCTTCGACCGTAGCGCTCTTGCCTGACCCATTCGTCCCGAAGACGCTGGGCAGGCGCATAACCCAAGCCAGCGCTTGAGTGAAAGAGGCTGCCCATCGCCCCGATCCAGATGCTGAGTGCCACCGCGGTGTGCACGGCTAGGCCCAATGCCGTTCAGTTAAGCCGTGCTGCCGCAACTCACCGCCTGGAAATTCGAGGCAATGGCCGATGCGCGAAGATGGAAGTTCCCTCTAACTGAACGGTATTGCGGCTAGGCCACACCCCACGGCGATCACGAGGCACTGACGGATTGTCCGCCACGACGCCGAGACATTCTGTCCTCCGAACCGAGGTACTCATGGCGCAAGTCGCGACAGAGCGCCCAGCCCGGCGTCACAACATAACTGATAAATGGTCGTCACCGGTCAGGTGCAGACGCACACCATGAGTACACCCGAACGATGACCGATCTGCGGGTCTGACGAGGCACCGCCGAGTGCCGATGTGGGCGGATGCCGACGAGTTCCCTACGTGTGAGCGCTGGGCGAGAGCATCGTCGTTGTGTATCACCGCGTGTGGGAGCACTCCGACGCCACGATCGCCGCCCGCACGCTCGAATCCCTCGGACGCGTCCCCGGTGGCCGAACGACTGCGTCAGGCGGTGTCGACACTCTTCGGGATGCGCCGCACGGCTCGATCATAGACCGCTTCGGATGCGTCGCCGAGGCGTTCCTCGGCGGCGTGCAGACGACCGTAGCTGAAGCTGGACTCGCCCGCCTGGTCGGCATCCGCGCTCAGTCGAAGGAGGGTCTGTCGCGCAACGACGGTATCGTGGTGGCCTCCCAGCGCGTCCTGCACCGCTTCTGCAGACTTCGCGATTCGTCTCCATCGCTTCGGGCGGGAGGCCGAGGCGAGCTCGGCGGCATACCGCACCTTCTTCGCCTTCTTTCGCACCTCATGAAGGGCGAGGTCGCGATCGGCACCGTCGCGTGTCTGGTCCGCCGAACGCGCCGCGGCGCGGAGCCGCGCGATGAGGTGATCCACCAACGCGGGAAGCGTGTCTTTCGCCCGGCCGTCGGCCATCGCCGAGAGCATCGCACCAGAGCACAGTGCGTCGACATCGTCGAGGAGGCGGAAGTAGCGGGGCGAGTCGAGCGCGTCACGCAGCGCGGACGTCGCCGTGTCCGCCTCCTCTCCGAGTCGGAGGGCAATCCGGGCGGCGATCGGGCCGAGCACGAGGTCGGGCGCCTCCGACCGGAGAAGATCGGCCAACCGCGCCGCCAGCAGATCCGCGTCCCGCGCGGCTCCGAGCGTGTGTCCCATCCACCGCAAATCGGATCGGAGTCGGGAACCAGCTCCGTCGCCGAGCAGCGGGTGGAAAGTGCCGACGGCATTCCGTATTCGCGCCAACGCCACCCGCATCCGGTGCACGGAGTCGGGCAGTTCGGTGCGCACGCGGACATCCTGGATCGTCCATTCGCGCCGGTACTCCCGCAGAGCCGCGATCAGGAGTTCTCCCGCGCTTCCTGGGCGCGGCGGCTTAGGCGGCGGCGTCACCGGACTCCCCGCGGCCACCCGGGCGCCCAGGGTGCCCACGGCGTGGGCGAGCTTGGATGCCGAGTCGGACCGGTACACGCCAGCCGCCGCGAACAACGCGTCGGCCGCATCGAGCAGGTCGGAGTCGCCGTCGAGGAGCTCGAGCTCCCACTCCCGCCACGACTGGCCGAGCACGGTGGGAAGGAGCCGTTCGGAATCGACCTCATCGTCGCAAAACAGCCCAAGGACCTCCTCGTTCGGGCCAAGGAGCTGGCGCACGGTGCGCCGAGTTCGCACCAACACGACGGGGTGAATTGCGCGACCGCGCACATGCACGGCCACGAGTGTGCGGAAGCGGACAGGCACGAACTCGGGATTCTCTCCGAGCGGTTCGTGCAACTCTCGGCGCTCGTCGGCAGACAGCGGGAGCTTCAGGTGCCACCCCGCGTCATCCCCACCGGTGCGTCGCCGCAGGGTGATGTGCTGTTCGGCGAGAGAGAGTTCTGAGGTGTCGAAATAGGTGGCTTCCAGGAGGAACTTCCGCGGTCGTTGCACGCGGCCGACCCCGGGCAACGATCGCAACGGCGGGAGCGGTGTCGAATCCGTGACACCGTATTTTCGTTCGATCTCACGGGAGTCCGAAGCATCCATGTGCCGAGTGTAGGTCTCGGCGGTTAACGCCGGGAGACGGGGCGGAAACGATCGGGATGTCGTGACGGGCACCGTTCGCGGACCGTCAGGCCAGCCGGGAGCTCGTGAACCGTCGGCCGGTGATCGAGGTCGCGGTAATCCGAACGTAGTTCCATTTCTCGGTGGGGACCAGGGAGTGCAGCCTGAGCACCCCGGATGCCTCGATCTCCGCGTCCGATCCGAGACGTTTCGCGACCCCCTTCACCACCACGCTCCAGCGCTGGCGCTGGCGGGTGCCATCCGACTCGAGTGCCACGACCGGATGTCTGGTGAGATCCATCAGTTTCGAGCCGGGGGCGGTGCGGAAGAAGATCACCCGATCCGCCACCACGAAATTGATCGGGAAGATGTCGACGCCGCCGTCAATCGTCACCGCGAGGCGACCAAGATCGGCGGACGCGAGAAGGTGCCAACTCTCCTCTTCGTTGAGTTCCTCGAGCGCGGGATCGATTGCTGCGTTCATGCCGGACTCCTCGCACTGGGTGGTGCAGCCAGTCCAGCAGTGTTGGCACCGCGGATGCCAGGTCCAAGGTCCCGAATGCCGTCGATTGCCTCTACGCTCGAAGGGATGACTACGCCGATCGCCACCCCGTACGAAGATCTCTTGCGCGACACCCTGGAGAGCGGGGTTCACAAGTCGGATCGCACCGGCACCGGAACGCGCAGCGTGTTCGGTCGACAGCTCCGGTTCGACCTCGCCGAGGGATTTCCGCTCATCACCACGAAGCGGGTGCACTTCCGTTCGATCGCCTACGAGCTCCTCTGGTTCTTGCGCGGTGACGGAAACGTTGGCTGGCTGCAAGACAACCGGGTGACGATCTGGGACGAGTGGGCGGATGCCCGCGGCGACCTCGGTCCCGTCTACGGGGTGCAGTGGCGCTCCTGGCCCACGCGGGACGGCGGCACGATCGACCAGATCGCCGCGGTCATCGAGGAGATCAAGACCAACCCGGATTCGCGAAGGCTGATCGTTTCGGCGTGGAATGTGGCGGACATCCCGAGCATGGCCCTCGCCCCCTGCCACCTCTTGTTCCAGTTCTATGTGGCCGACGGCAAGCTCAGTTGCCAGCTCTATCAGCGAAGCGCCGACCTGTTCCTCGGGGTGCCGTTCAACATCGCGAGCTACGCGCTGCTCACCCATCTGATCGCGGCGCAGACCGGGCTCGACGTCGGCGAGTTCGTCTGGACCGGCGGCGACTGCCATATCTACGACAACCATCTCGGGCAGGTGACGGAGCAATTGACCCGGGATCCGTTTCCCGCCCCGACCCTTCGCCTCGCAGAGCGCAAGAGTATCGACGACTACGTCGTCGAAGACTTCGCGGTGTTGGACTACCGGCACCATCCGGCGATCGCCGCCCCGGTCGCCGTCTAGGGCACAGGGGTGGTGGGCCCGGGGGCCGGCACCGTGCCGCCGCCGTGCCGCCGTGCCGCCAGGGCCGCCCTGCGGTCCCGCGGCCGCGTCCGACAGCGGATCACCCGGATGGCACGCCGCCTGGACCGCCTGTGGTGCGGCGTGTTGCGCGGATCTCCGCTGTGAGCGACGTCTGCGGGGCGCGACGTCTGCGCGGCGCAACGCCCGCGGGGCGCAACGCCCGCGGGGCGCAACATCTGCGGGGCGCAACATCTGCGGGGCGCAACGCCCGCCGACCCGACTACGCGGCGGCCGGGGTCGCCTGCCGCTGACCGAGTGCGCGGCTGAGCAGGAGGATCCCGAGGGCAAGGGCCGGGATCACCCCGAGGGCGATGCGCAGCGACGAGAGATCCGCGATGACCCCGACGAGCAGCGGCGACACGAACAGCGCGATGCGGATGGTGCTGGTCACCCAGGTGAGACCGGTGCCCGGAGACAGGCCGGGGAGCCGCTCCGCCGCGCGGATCGAACCCGGAATCAGGGTGCCAATCCCCGCCCCCACCATCCCGAACGCGATGATCGTCGTGGCCACGGTGGGCACGAGGAGGGCGACGACCATTCCGAGGAATGCCACGGATGCCCCCACCCGCGCGACCGCCCGATCGCCGAACCGGGTGACCAGGCCGTCACCCGCGAACCGGGCGACCGTCTGGCTCGCCTGAAGCGCGATGAAACCGAAGCCGGCGATCACCGGCGCCGTGTGCAGCGAGTCGCGAAGGTAGACAGCACTCCAGGTGGCGCCCACGTCTTCCAGGATATTCGCAGCCGCGGCGATGATGCCGAGTGCGAGGAGCAGGGGGAGGAGGCGAAGACGACCGAGCCCGACCGGCGGGGCGATGCTCCCCGCCTCGTGGACGTCGGGGCCCGGCAGCATCCATCGTCTCGCCAGAATCGCCACGACAAGCAACCCCACGGCTGCCGCGGAAAGGTGCCACACCAGCGGCACGGACAGGCCCGCCGCCGCGGCGCCCATCACTCCGCCGATCACCGCGCCGACGCTCCAGAGACCGTGCATCGAGTTCAGGATCGATCTTCCGCGGAGTCGTTCCACGCGAAGGCCGTGGGCATTGTTCGCGATGTCGGCGATCGAATCGAACGCCCCGGCGACGACCAGGCCGACAGCAAAAACCCACCAGACCGAAGCGGACCCGATCAGCACAAGGTTGAGCGCCAACACCATGACGGCAAGCGGGGCGATCCGTGCGGAGCTCCAGCGTCGAACGATGGCGCCCCCGAGCGTGCCGAGCAGGAGGGCGCCGAGCGGGTAGGCGGCCACCACGGTACCGAACCCCACGACCGACAGGTCGAGGGCCTGCTTGATCTCCGGATACCTCGGCACGATGTTGGCGAACGCCGCGCCGTTGGCGAGGAAGAGCGTCGAGACCGCGATTCGCGCCCTCTGCAGGGGAGTGAGCATCGCCTGCTCTCGGTGACGTGTTCGGCCGCGAGGGTCCTCGTGGCTTTCCGCCATCATCCCAGTCCCCACCGCTCGGGAGCCACGCCGGACGGGTCGACGGGGCTCTGCCGAACCCGGCCGCCCCGCATCCCACCGGAAACGCAACCGGGGATCCGATCTTCACCGGGGAGAGCATCGTCAAGTAGTTTTGGACGGTGAGCCAAACCCGCACCACCCTCGAAGAGCAGTACACCGAACTCGAGGCGAGACATCTCGCGCTCGACCTGACGCGCGGCAAGCCGTCTCCGGCCCAGTTGGATCTGTCCCGCGATCTTCTCCGCCTTCCCGGGGAAGACGACTTCCGCGATGCCGCCGGCACCGACCTGCGCAACTACGGCGGGCCGGATGGCCTCGTCGAGTTGCGCGAGATCTTCTCGGAACTTCTCGCGATCCCCGTCGACCAACTCCTGGCGGGGGGCAACGCGAGCCTCGCGCTCATGCACGACACGATCGTCACGGCACTTATTCACGGCGTACCGGGGGGCTCCGGCCCCTGGCGGGATGTACCGGAGCTCGCATTCCTCTGCCCGGTACCCGGCTACGACCGCCACTTCTCGATCTGCGAATCTCTCGGAATCCGGATGATTCCCGTACCGCTCGTCGCGGGGAAGCTCGACCTCGACACTATCCGCCGCCTGGTGGCGGAGGACGCCGGCATCCGCGGCATGTGGGCGGTGCCGATGTACGCCAACCCGACCGGCACCAGCTTCACCCTCGGAGAGGTCGAGGCGCTCGTCGGCATGCCGACTGCCGCCCCCGACTTCCGCCTGTTCTGGGACAACGCCTACGCGGTGCACCACCTGACCGACGATGAGCCGGCCGCGATCGACGTGCTTGCGGCGGCCCGTGCCGCGACCAATGCCGACCGTCCGCTCATTTTCGCGTCCACCTCGAAGATCACCTTCCCCGGCGCCGGCATCTCCTTCTTCGGCGCGTCACCGGCAAACATCGCCTGGCGTCGCACGCACAGCGCCGTGCAGACGATCGGTCCCGACAAGATCAATCAGTTGCGGCATGTGCGGATGCTTGGGGACGCTGACGGCGTCCGTCGCCTTATGCGCGCGCACCGTGCCATCATCGAACCCCGGTTCGCCGCGACGCTCGAGATCCTCGAGAGGCGGCTCAGCGGAGTGGCGACCTGGACGACGCCGACCGGTGGCTACTTCGTGAGCCTCGACGTGCCGCCGGGGACGGCGTCCGCAGCTGTGGCGCTCGCCGGACAGATCGGGGTGGCGGTGACCCCGGCCGGGTCGAGCTTCCCGTACCGGAACGACCCGCTCGACACCAACATCCGTCTTGCGCCCACGTTTCCCTCCCCGGCCGATCTCGAGGCGGCCATCGACGCCCTCTGCACCTGCGTGCTGCTCGCGGTGGAACGCCGGCCGGAGACCGGCGGGTAGGACCGCCGCCGGTCGGGCGGCTCAGCGCTGCGCGTCGAATCGTGCCAGGGCGTCCGCGTCTCGGGAGTAGGTCGCCGAGCTTCGCGCCGTGTCGAGGCCGGCGACCGGGTCGGTCTGGGCCTCGGCGACCTCGAGCAGGCGCTGCGCCTCGGCAAGCCGCGTGCGGGCATCCGCGCCGACTCCGCGGTGGCTCGCGATGAAGTCCTGGGTAGCGGCGATCTGACTGCGGGCGCTGACCAGCACACCGCTGAGGGCGGAGCTCGCATGTTCGAGACGCTGCGCCTGATTGCGGGCGCTCGCCAGGGCCGCGTCCAACGTCGCCGTCTCCGCTTCCAGTCGACTGATCGACAGACCGGGGTCGGCGCCGCCGACGGATCCGCGGAGGGATTCGAGCACGGACTCGACCGCTGTGATTGCCGCCCCGATATTCGCGCCGGAGGTCGGATCCGGGGCCGAATCCCGCGCCGTTCTAGCCTCGGCGAGGTCGTTCCGGGCACGGGTGGTGAAATCGACGAGCCGGGCAGACAGCTCGTCGAGAGAGACACCGAGGGCATCGACGGCATCGAGCAGACGCACGGCTTTCGTCGCGGCCGCGCGGGCTTCCTGCACGTCGTCTGCGACATCTCCGGCGAGCGGATCGGCGAGGCGCGCGTTCGCCGTCTCCGCGCCCTGTCCCGCGGCGGTGAGCAGTTCGCGTGCTTCGGCGACGTTCCCGCTCACCGTCGTGAGGGCGGCGGGGGAGAAGCGTTCGGCGAGCGCGGCGAGTTCGGATTCGGCAGCCGGCACCCGCATGGAGGTGGTCACCACGAGCATCCGCACCGAGGTCAATTCCGTGGGGGCGTCCAACTCCCGGCGGCGGAGCGCATCGAACTCGGCTGACTGTTCGGTGAGGGTCTGCTTGGCCGACTCGCACAGATTGATGATCCGGGCGTTCCACTCGCGACGCTGGGTCGCGGTGTCGGCCTGAGCGTCGTCGAGCCGGTGCTTGATCCGGAACGACTCCGTGAGCGCTGCCTTCGCGCTCGCGAGGGCTTCGGAGAAGACGCGACTCCGGTCGTCGCCGAACTGGGCGATGGCGAAGCCGAGATCGTCCTCCGCCTGCGAGACGGCATCGTCGAGTCGCACCAGCGAGATGTTCGCCCGGGTCGCCTGCTGGGGATCCGCGGACCCGTCGATCGGTCCGCCCGTCTCGGCGGGCGCGCGACGGCGACGGAGAGCGAGAACCGTGAAGCCGACGATCACGACGACGGCGAAGAGGACGACAATGGTGACAAGCGCTGTCGTCACGGCCTGTACGAGGTTGGTCGAAGCGGCGCGGATTGCCAGGATGAACATGGCCGGTATCTTACGTTCGGCTCGCTGGGTGCGGGCGCAGGCGATGGCGACGCGTGGCGAAACTCCCCCGCATCTCCCGAGATTCGGGAGCGGCACCGTTAAGGTGGCCCTGTGTGGCGTGCCAATAGACCTCAGGATGACGACCTCTTCGCCGAGCTCGAAGACGGCTATGCCGGCGTGGAGCGGCAGGTGACTGCCCCCCACGCGCTGACTCTCGGTGATCCGAACTTCGCGCTCTCGAACATCGCGGCGCCGACCTGGCAGGCCTGGCGGTCCGAGCTCGACCGCATCGGGGGGCCATCGCCCCTTCTGCACTTCGTCGACGCCCCGCGCACGCGGATCGAGTTGGGAGCGACCCATCCCGGCGGTCTCGCGCAGTTCATCACCGGTAAATCGACGCTCCTGTCGAACCTCATCCGCGACGACATCTCGCTGCGCGCGGCAAAGCTCGCCGCGGCCGAAATCGCCGACAAGAGCCTCGAACTCTCAACCGCTCGTGGCATCGACTCCATCCACCTCGGTATCGGAATCGCCGAGTGGCAACACGCCGGCGAGCCCTTCCGCGCCCCCGTGCTGTTGCGTCCGCTGGCTATTCGCCGCTACGGAAGCAACTTCGAGCTCAAGCTCAAAGGCGCCCCGTTCCTCAACCCCGAGCTCGCGCGAGCGTTGGAAGCCCAGTTCGGGATCGCCCTCGACGCGGACGCCTTCGTGGCGCTGGCCGAGGAGGACGGTTCGTTCAAGCCCAACCCGGTGATCGACCGGCTGCGGGGACTCACCTCGCACCTCGAATGGTTCAACGTGCAGCCGCGACTCGTCGTCTCGTCGTTCGCCGACGTACAGCGAGCGATGAGTGCGGATGCCGCCGATCTCGAACATCCGCTGCTCGATGCCCTCGCCGGAAATCCCTCCGCCAAGTGGTCGATCGAAGAGAGCTACGCCCCGGTCGAGCCCCAGAGCCCGGATCTGCGCACACCCGAAACCGACCTGCTGCTTCTCGACGCGGATGCCGAGCAGGAGAATGTGATCGCCCAGATCGCAGCCGGCAACTCGGTGGTCGTCAAGACTCTGCCCGGCACGGGCGCCACGCAGACCATCGTCAACGCCATCGGAACCCTGGTGAGGCAGAACAAGAGGGTGCTGGTGGTGAGCGCCCGTCGGTCATCGCTCGCCGGGATCGCCCAGCGCTTCGGGGATGTCGGCCTCGCCGGCCTCGCCGTCACGCCGGCTGCGCTCCGCCGCGACCTGATCCGCTCGATCGGGCGCAACGAAAAGGCCCGCGCCCCCCAGATCGGCGACGTGGACGACGCGCTGGTTCGCCTGCGCAAGATTCTGCTCGACTACCGCGGTGCGGTCGTCCGCACCGACTCCGCGCTTGGTGTCTCGGTGCTCGACTGCCTCACGGAACTGTCCCGTCTCGCCCTGCTGCCGAGTCCTCCGGCGACCACCGCGCGGCTGTCCCGCCAATCGGTCGAACTCCTGGCCGACGATCGTGCCGTCGCCGCACGGTCGATGGTCGAAGCCGCGAGCCTCGGGGAGTTCCGCTACGGACCGGGCGACTCGCCCTGGTACGGCGCAGACTTCGCCACGAGCGAGGCGGCCTCACGCGCCCACGGCATCGCGAAGCAGCTGCACCACACCGAACTTCCGCGTCTGCTCGAACGCGCAACGGAGCTCATCGCGGGCACGCGTATGCGCCCATTTGAGTCGATCAACGAACTCGGGATCTACCTTCGGCTGCTCATCGACATCCGCGACACTCTCGACCGCTTTCTTCCCGTCGTGTTCGATCGTTCGCTCAGCGAGCTGATCGCCGCGACGTCATCCCGCAAGGATTCCCCCGAGATGTCGTCGGCGAACCGGCGACGACTCAAGAAGCTCGCCCGGGAATATGTGCGACCCGGTGTGCACATCGGAGACATCAACGAAAGTCTCCGGCACATCCAGCAGCAGCGTGTATTGTGGCAGCGTTTCGTCGCCGCCGGAGTGACGCCGGAGGTGCCGGTCGGTATCGCCGACGTGCAGGTCGCCTACCAACAGGTGGCGCAGGATCTCGAATTCCTCGACCAGCCGCTCGGTTCGGTGAGCCGGGAGACGCAGCTCGTGCACCAGCCGATCCATATCCTGCTCGAGCGGCTCGACGCTCTGGCTGCCGAGTCGGATGTGCTCAACAACCTCCAGGAGCGCGCCGAATTGCGCGCGACGCTCCGCCACCTCCAACTCGACCCGCTGCTGGAAGACCTGGCCTCCCGACACGTCCCGGACGAGCAGGTCGCCGCGGAGCTCGAACTCGCGTGGTGGCAGTCGGCACTCGAGTCGCTGCTCGAAGCCGATCGCGCCCTCCTGAACGCCAACACCTCGGTGCTCGATCGACTTGAGGCGGACTTCCGACTGGTCGACGAGGCGCACGCCGCGGGCAGCGCGCAACTGTTGGCCTGGCAGCTCGCCGAGAATTGGAACATCGGTCTGGTGGACTGGCCGGAGGAGGCATCCGCCCTCAAGGCGGCGCTTCGCGGCCAGTCGATCGACGCCCGCGATCTCCAGGAGGCGGCTCCGCATCTCTCGCGGACCATCGCGCCGGTCTGGCTCGCGTCACCCTATGAGGTGGCTGGCATCACGGACACCCTCGCCTTCGACACCGTCGTGCTGGTGGATGCCGGTGCCACCACTCTCGCGGAGAACCTCGGTGCGGTCCGCCGTGGTCGGCAGACCGTCGCGTTCGGCGATCCGGTCACTCAGACGCCGTCGCCGTTCTCGGTCGGGCTCTCCGGCCTGGCACCGCCCGACGCCGACCAGGTCGATGCCATCGCAGCCGACGCTCTGGACGAACTGCACGCCGAGTCCGCTCTCGCACGCCTCGGCGCCCTGCTGCCGACGCTCGCGCTCACCCGCAGCTACCGGGCGGGCGGCGAGGATCTCGCGGAACTCGTCAATCGCCGCTTCTATGCCGGCAAGATCGTTTCGTTCCCATGGGCGGGCAGTTTCCTCGGCCACGGCAGCATCCGGCTCGACTTCTTGGCCGATGGCTCGGGAATGCCCGATCCGGAATCCGGCGGTGTCGAAAGCGTCGACGCCGAGGTGAACCGTGCGGTCGAGCTCGTCATGGAGCACGCCGCAGAACGACCGCGCGAGTCGCTGATGGTCATCACCGCCAGCGCTCGCCATGCCGTTCGTGTTCAGCAGGCGGTACTCGCTGCGACCCACGGACGACCCGAACTCAGTGAGTTCGTGCTCGGGGATCGGGCCGAACCCTTCACCGTCACCACGATCGAACAGGCCGTGGCTCAGAGCCGCGACCGAGTGATCTTCTCGATCGGCTACGGGCGCACCCCGCACGGCCGGGTGCTCTCCGACTTCGGCGCCCTTGGCAGACCGGGTGGGGAGCGGCTGCTGGCCGTCGCAATGACCCGCGCTCGACGCTCGATGGTGATCGTCACCTGCTTCGAAGCGCAAGACATCGACGAGGATCGCATGCACCACGGTGCGATCGCTCTCGCGGAGATCCTCACCGACGTCACGGCACGAAACGCGCTCGACGCGTCATCCGGCGACGGTGAACCGATGCTGGTCGATCTCGCGAGGCGTCTCCAGATCCGAGGTCTTCGGGTCTCCCTCGATCATCGGGCGAAGCTCGGCCTCGTGGCATCCCACCGCGGCATGTGTCTGACGATCGAGACCGATTCGGCGCTCCACGGTACGAGTCTGCGCGAGTCGCTGCGCCTGCGTCCCGAGATGCTCCGGCGCTTGGGGTGGCACTATTTGCGGGTTCACGCCTTCGAACTGTTCAGCGAGCCCGATGCCGTGGCCGATCGGATCGTGCGGATGCTCGGCGCCAGCCCAAGCCCGGAGACTCAACCGATCCCGATCGTGGGTTCCGCAAGCGGGACCGACCATCGAGTCTGACGTGGGCAGGCACGACGCCCCGACCCCGCGGGATCGCCCGCGACGACGGGTCACCACCGACGGCATCGCCGGGGCGGACCCGAACCCGCCGAAGGAACCTGCCCGGCACGCCGAGAACGAGAACGACGAGCGTCTGAAGGCCGAAAAGCCTCCGCACTGGGGGCAGACTCACTAGTCGGCCGCGAGCACCGGCGGCGGTCGCGAATGAGGCCACCGAACCGCACGTCCGTCGCACGGGCCGGAGGCGGAAGAGGGGGCAGCCACGGCTGCTACCTGACTCCTACGGCGCCGCGTGCGCTCCGGTGGGAGACGCGGTCGACGGAAGTGTGTGGTCGCCCTCGGGAGACGGTGACCCCGCGAGCAGATCGCGAATCTGGATCAGCAACTCGGCCTCGGTCGGCGGCAGGTCGGTCGGGGTGGCCTCGGCTTGCCGCTTCTGCTTGGCGAACGCCACCTTGCTGAGGTGGTTGATCGGCATCACCAGCGCGAAGTAGACGACCAGCGCGACAATCAGGAACTGGATGGCCGCTCCGATGACCGACCCGAAGAGGATCTCGGCCGGCTTCCCACCGCTCAACGACGGGATCCTGACCACGAGCGCCTTGGTGAGGTCGGAGGCGTTGAACAGCGCACCGATGATCGGATTGAAC
>JANMBI010000089.1:0-4178 GCA_031360325.1 Frigoribacterium sp.
GGTGCCGAGTGCCGGTGCCGGTGCCGAGTGCCGAGTGCCGAGTGCCGAGTGCCGAGTGCCGAGTGCCGAGTGCCGAGTGCCGAGTGCCGAGTGCCGGTGCCGATGCCGAGTGAAGATGCCGAGTGAAGATGCCGGTGCCGAGTGCCGGTGCCGATGCCGAGTGAAGATGCCGGGTGAGGATCGGCTGTGCCGATGCCCCTATGCTGAAGAGGACTGCCGCAGGCGCTGTTGCGGCCCCTCTGGGCTCCCGCCACCGGGAGACCGACGCGGTGCGGCAGCCACTCAGATCAGGGCCCGCCGGCACGCGGGCTCGCGACCCTAGGGAGCGGCATGAATCCGATCCTCCGGCGAGCCAGGCGGCTGTCGCGCATGCTGGTCTCGGCGGCAAACGCAGAGCTCCAGGCCTTCGCTCGGCGAGGGAGAATTCGCCCGAAGACGGTCATGTACGAGTCCTTTGCGGGAAACGGGGTGCTCTGCAATCCCGAGGCACTGTTCCGCGAAGTGCTGCGGTCACCGGATCTGGCAGAATACCTGCACATTTGGGTGCTCGACAGCGTTCGGCATCATCGCCTCGTGCGGGAGGAGTTCGCGGGTCATCCGCGCGTGCGTTTCGTGCGACGCCGCTCGCTTGCCTACTTTCGTGCGCTCGCGACCAGTGAATACCTCATCAACAACGCCACATTTCCCGCAGAGTTCAGCAAGCGGCCCGGCCAGGTATACCTGAACACCTGGCATGGAACCCCGCTGAAACGCATGGGGTACGACATGCCCGACGGTGCCCTGGACTCGGCGAACACTCTCCGCAACTTTGTCGCCGCCGACTTCTTGCTCTCCCAAAATCCATTCATGACCGAGCAGATGTACGAGAAGGCCTACAAACTGCGGGGCGCGTTTCGGGGCGTGGTCATCCAGTCCGGCTATCCCCGGATGGATCGTCAGGTTCTCACCGAGCGCGACTCGCGCGACCTGGAATCGCGGTTTCGGGCAGCAGGAGTGGTGACCGACGGACGCCCGGTGATCCTGTATGCGCCCACCTGGAAGGGAACCGACTTCAGCTCCCCCGCGGACGACGCAATGGAGCTGTTCGACGCGGTGCGGGTTCTTCAGGGGGAGGTCGGCTCCGACTATGCGGTGCTGCTGAAGACCCATCAGGCCGCTCACCGGTTCGCCGCGCATCGCCCCGAGTTCCGCAAGATTCTGGTGCCGAACGACATGCCCACCAACGTCGTGCTCGGCATCACCGACATTCTAATAACTGATTATTCCTCGATAATGTTCGACTTTCTCGCCCGAGAGCGTCCCATCGTCTTCTACACGCCCGATGCCGCGGACTACTCCGAAAATCGCGGCCTCTATTTTTCGCTTGGGGAGCTGCCTGGCCCGATCTGCCACAGCCCTGCCGAGGTCGGTTCGATCATCCGGTCCCTGTCTGCGGAGGAGGACCTCCTCCAGCCGTATCGAGCACGGGCGGCGTCCTGGAAGGAACGATTCACGCCAGACGACGACGGAGCCGCAGCCGGTCGAATCGTCGACATCGTCTTCCGCGGGAAGTCTGCCGAGAACGGCACCACATCCCTGGTCGCGGACGGTCGCACCTCGATTCTGTTGAGCATCGGGGGCATGCGCTCCAACGGGATCACGACGTCCGCGCTGAATCTCCTGAACGCGATCGACCACGACGCGTTCGATGTCTCCGTCGTCTTCACCCGGCCGCGTGAAGCGCAGCAGGCGTCGAACCAGCGCCGGATTCCCCCCCAGGTCCGCCAGTTCCATCGGGTCGGCGGCATGAACGGGAGCAAGTTCACCCACCTTCGGCGGCGAGTCAACGATCGGTACCCGGCACGACGTCGAGCGCTCGAGTCGCCGGCCGAACGGCGGATGTGGGAGGGCGAGTGGGCGCGTTGCTTCGGTGATGTGCGCTTCGATTCAGTGGTCGACTTCAGCGGATACACCGCGTTTTGGGCTCTCTTGCTCCTGCATTCGCCGAACAGCTACCGTTCGATTTGGCTGCACAACGATCTGGTGCTCGAAACCGGTCGACTCGTGGGTGGAAAGCAGCGCATGAAGCGAACCCTGCCGGCGGTTTTCAGTCTCTACCGGGACTTCGATTCACTCGTGTCCGTGTCCGAGAGCCTCTGCCGGATCAATCGCCGGGCGCTCAGTCGGCGATACGCCCTCGATGAATCGGCCTTCGTCTCGGCGCGGAACCTCGTCGACGAAGAGCACGTTCGAGAGGGGCTGGCCGCCCCCCTCACATCGATCGCGGAATACGCCTCGGATGGTGAGGAGGGGGACCCGACCGACCGGTCGTGGATGGACGAGCTCGGGCGCCGGTCCGACACGGTGTGGTTCGCGAGCGTCGGGAGGTTTTCGCCGGAGAAGAACCAGGCGAGGCTCGTGCGTGCGTTCGCCGAGGTGCATCGCGAGAATCCGCGTGCCCGGCTGGTGATCGTGGGACACGGACCGCTGCGTCGGGAACTCGAGCACCTCATCCACAGTCTCGGTCTCCCATCGGTGGCGTTCGTTGTCGGCCCCTTCCCCAACCCGTTCCCCGTTCTCGCCGCCGCAGACTGCTTCGTGTTGTCGAGCAACTATGAGGGGCAACCGATGGTGCTCCTCGAGGCGGCCCTCGCGCGGATGCCGATCGTCTCGGTGGAATTCGATTCCGTACGCGACGCTTTGCCTCACTCGGCGATCCTCATCGTTCCGCAGACCGACGACGGGCTGGCCGACGGGATGCGCGCGTACCTGCGTGGTGAGGTGCCGCGGTCCTTCCTCGACGCCGAGGCGTACAACCGTGCCGCGGTCGACGAGTTCTCGGCGGTGGTCCGGCCGCGCCACGCCGCCGGCCACGGGGCGGTCTGATCGGCGAGCGCCGTCCGCAATCGGCCAGGGGCGTCCGGATCAGCCGGCGGGCGCCCGCTCGTCGCTCGTCACTCCGCCGTGGATGCGGCCGCCAGGTTGCGCCGTCGAACCACGATCGCGCGCGCGATGATCGGCACGACCGAGATGACCACGATCCCGACCAACACGATGTCGATGTATTTTGAGACGAAGGCGGTCACACCCGGCACGTGGGCGAGTCCGAATCCGAGCAGGACTATCAGTCCGGACCACAGGGCGGCACCGGCAAGGTTGAATACGGTGAAGAGTCGCCGTGACATGTGTCCGACCCCGGCGGCGACCGGCGCGAGGGTGCGCACCACCGGCACGAACCGCGCGATGGTCACCGCCGCGGGCCCGAATCGATCGAAGAAGCCCTGGGTTCTGGTGACGCTCGTGCGACTGAACATTCCGGATTCCCGTCGCTCGAACACGACCGGTCCGGTTCGTCGCCCGATAACGTATCCCAGCTGATCGCCGAGAACCGCGGAGAGGGCGACGAGCAGCATCACCAGCCAGAGTGGCTGGCGGATAGCGCCGCTGAGAGTGAGCACTCCGGTGAAGAACAGAAGCGTGTCGCCCGGCAGGAAGAACCCGATGAGGAGCCCGGTTTCGGCGAATACCGCGACGCAGACGATCGCGAGTCCCCAGACGCCGGCTCCCGTGATGAGGGTTTGCGGATCGAGCAGACCAGAGGAAGCGAGAAGAGGCATCGTCATTCCAGCAGCCTGCACAGCGAGCACTAAGAATTCTCGAAGCGATTCCCGAAAGGGCGACGATCGTCCCGGATTCTCAGTCGATTCTTAGGCGTCGAACGGCACTGTCGACTTCGTGATTTCCCCCAGCTTCTCGTTTCGAAGTCGTGCCGATCGGCCGGTGATCGAGTTTCGACCGGTGATCAGCGGAAAGGTGCCTCAGGTCACCGCGCTGTTCTGGATCGTCAAGATACTGACGACGGGGATGGGGGAGACCTCGTCGGACTTTCTCGTTCGCGCCATCGACCCCGTTCTGGCGGTCGCCATCGGCGGACTGCTCTTCGTGGTGGCTCTCCTGCTCCAGTTCGCGACGACGCGATACATCCCGTGGGTGTATTGGCTCGCCGTCTCGATGGTGAGCGTCTTCGGCACGATGGCGGCCGATGTGACCCATATCGTGCTCGGCGTGCCCTATCTCCTGTCGACGGTTGCGTTCGCGACCGCGCTCGCGCTCGTCTTCGTGCTGTGGTTCCGGTCGGAACGGACACTGTCGATCCACAGCATCACGAATCGGCGACGCGAAACCTACTATTGGGCCAC
>JANMBI010000115.1:0-20120 GCA_031360325.1 Frigoribacterium sp.
CACGATCTAGTCCTAGGCCCGGGATCTTGACACCCTCGCCCTCGAACAAGTGGGATCGAATTAATTGCGCGATAGGTTGACCAACCCGTCTTCGGCAGCCTGAGATTGACAGTTTTTAGGCGGCGCACCAAGCGGTTCGAATGACCGCTTGAATCCCCGTATTCATTGGGATGCAAGCGTCCCGCTGGAATTTGCGGAGTTTCTCGGTGGAATGACTTTTCCCTCGCTTGAAATCCGACTCCTCTGATCAGGCCTTTTGTATTCTCCGAATCACCCACAGAGGGAAGTTCGGACAATTGCCCGGTACTTCTTCGGAAAATGGGTCGCGACAACTGTTCATCGGTTGTCCGGCCCATGTTTTGTGCTCCCGAGGGTCTGATTTTGGCGGTGGGCTTTTGGGAGACACCTGTTTAACGCACGATCGGCCCGCCACAGTGATTTCTGGCAGGCCGAATTGTTAGGTCGAGCGGGTGAGCGAACGGGGTAACGACCTCATCGTGTGTCGTCGCAATCGTCGCAATCGTCGTGTAATAGACGTGCCCCTGGATGTCTCCACCCGCATTGAGATTGGCGAGGAATGCCGAACCAGCACTCTGTTCGGCGGCCGCCGCGTTGAGGTCGCCCAGGGCCACGGAACCTGACATCGCCGTGGTGGTGGGGCCGCCGGGGATGGGCACGGTGGATGGGGTGCCATCCCCACCAGCGGACACGCCGGGCACGTAGCTCAGCGGGTTTGGCATGAGCGTGGTGCCGTGGTTCGACGGGGCGATGCCGACCAGGGAATGCACTGTCGTCGTGCCGCCGAGGAACTTTATGTAATAGCGCGGCATCATTCCTCCCTGACTGTGCCCGACAAGGTCAACTTGCTTGGCTCCCATCGCGCCGAGAACGGCGTTAACGAAATTGCCGAGATGGAGGGCAGAGTCTTCGATCGGACCGGAGGCCGGCACGCCGTCCTCCGCGCCATAGTCCAGTGAGAACACGCAATATCCCGCGTTCTTCAGGACCGGTGACATCACCGCCCAGTTCTTGAACATTGACTCATATGTGCCGGGGACAAGGATCACCGGGAAGGGGTGCAGGGCAGAGGGCTTGCAGGAGAAATCATTGGATCCGGGCGGGTTCACGTTAGTGCTGTCGGCGAATGCGGGGCTTGTAGCGAACGTGATCGCAATTGTGGCTACCGCAACGGTCGCGAGCAAAGATCGCGGTTTGCGGATGTGCATCATGTCTCCAGTTGTCATTGTCCTAACGAAGCGCCCCGTGATTGGGCCTACCCGGGTCACCCATGACCCGGACGAGAGCAAGCCATCCATAGCGCGCCGGAAAAAGTCTCGCCTGTGGAAGACCGTGCAGACAACGCCAGAAGCTCCGCACCGGTGAGTCGATTCACCGACCGGGTTTGGATAGCCCCGTGTTCACTTGGGGTTCTCGACACCCTGGGCGGGGATGAGGACAGGTTTGCACTCAGTCCGTGTGACCTCAACTCTTTTTGGATCGACCTGCCCGCTGGGAGGATGTTCAGCCAGGCGCCTGCATCTTCCGTGACCTCGGCGCGCTGAGCTTCAGCGGGCCACGCCGATCCGCGATGTCGGTGATCTCCGCGACTATCTGACTCGTCGCTCTAGCCACCGGTTTCCTTCGGGCACCCGGCCGGGATGCGGCATGCCGCAGGCTCCCGGACTGATGCTGTAACGTGTTTGAGGCGTTACCGCGCCATTGTCGTTCGGCTATCAGCCCGTAAGACCCTGTTTGGATACTCAGTTCTATGGCACCTCGCCACCGCGATCGCGGTCCAGTCAAAGTGACTTCCCGGGGCACGGACCGCGGACGTTCGTCGAGCAGTCGGTCACGCACCAGGCCGATGTCCCTGAAGAAACTGGCGGCGTCAGCCGCGGCGATGGTCGTTGCGGTCGCCCTGAGCGTGAGCATGGCCATCCCCGCTGTGTCGGCCTCGTCCCAGGTCGGCACATCGCAGACGTCATTCGCGGATGTGGCCGTCGCACCAGCACACTTCACCCTCCAGCCGGCCGTCGTGCAGGACCTCACGGTCAGCGGCCGGGCGGTGCCGGCCAGTTTCGTGCGGGACGGCTCTACCGTCACTCGCAGCTGGAAGCCCGCCGGGTCATCCATTGCCGCGTCAAGCGGCTGGGTCGCCCCGATCAACCGGAAGATCGTCTCCGGCTGGGGTCCACGCGCGGTGATCTGCACAAGCGGCGTCGGTTGCGACAGCGGATTCCACCACGGTGACGACTTCGCTGCCCCGTGCAATACCCCGTTTTATACGGTCACGGCGGGAGTGGTCACCTCGGTGACGCACGCCGGACTCGCCGGAGACGAGATCGTGATCACCCATGCCGGAGGGGTGTCGACTGCGTACTCGCACATGTTCGACAGTGGGATATTGGTGAGCACCGGTCAACGGGTGACCGCGGGGCAGAACATCGGTCTGGTTGGCTCAACTGGAGACAGCACCGGATGCCACCTCTACTTTGAATTCCGAATGAACGGCACGACCGTCAATCCGCAGCCGGCGATGGCCGCTCACGGAGTGATCCTCGGCTAACAGCCGGGCTGGCGGGAGGCCGTTCAGCATTTTTCCTCATACTGGGAGCGCCCTGCAGACCTCGTAGTGTTCCGGACCTGATGCGAGCGGCCGCGCTGCCGCGCGGATTCCTCGCCGTGCTCACCGCGGGCTATTCGACCCTCGCGATCCGGCTCCTGGTACGGGTCGAGCCCGGCGGTTACGATCTCGGTGTCTTCCAGCAGGAGATTCGCAACTACGCGGCGCTGCACGCGCCGATCGTGGATCTCAAGAAGCCGGTTGCAATCTGCTCGGCGACCATTTCCTCCGATCCTCGCGACCATCGCGGCGTTCCACGCACTTGTTGCAACTCCAACGCAGATGACGATTGCAGCGCTCCTGATCTTTGCCGGGATAGTGGGAGTCTTGGCGCCCATATTTGGGACGCCAGTCTCACTTGGCCTCTCCCCTGACCTACTCCGTGCGCGCTCGCACGACCAAACCCGGCACAGCCGAAGTCGACGTCGGCAGCGAGACGATCAGTTTCGACGCCAGCTGGGCATCCGAACCCTCGGGGCTGCCCGGACCCGCAGAATTGTTCGCCGCTTCGTTCTCCGCATGCCTGCTCAAGAACCTCGAACGGGCGGGCCACCTTCTTGACTTCCGCCTCGCGCGGCGGCGCGCTGTCTACGAAGCGGCGCGCCTCAACCTTCCAGGCACGTCCTTGTGGCGTCAACTCACGATCCACGGCAGAAGCTGTGTACGTCCGCCTTTCTCCTGGTCGTCCAGTTCGGAATTTGCTGACCTGCGTAGTGCGAACCGACGATCATCACCGCGGTCTCGAACAGACCAGAGCGAAACGTGACGTGACCCTGGCAGAAGCACCCGACAGTGATTTGTGGCTATCCAGGACGCCCTGCCCGCACGTATTTTCTGCTGGTGGACCCGGAGAAACTCTTCAGCGTTCGGTAGCGGCACTGGGTCAGCCGGGCGTGCCTCGATGCTGACTTCAACGGAACACAATGAACTCGCTGCCAGTGGATGACGACCGTCGGCTTGACGCTAGAGTGGTGTTCATCCACACGGGAGCCCTCATGCACGGGCTGAGAGGAAGCTGACGCAGCTTCGACCGTTGAACCTGTCCGGGTAATGCCGGCGAAGGAAGTGAGTTCCGGTGAACAGTTTTGTCCAGCCCTCCGGCAAGGCGCCCGTGCCCACCCACACCGAAGTGGGAGGCGCCCCGGTGCCGTCCGCCGTCCGCCGCGCTGTCCGCGGTGGCATCTTTGGAAATTTCGTCGATCAGTTTGACATTTTCCTCCCGGTCATCGCGTTGACTCCCGTCGCCGCTGACGTGTTTGGTCCCAACAATCTCGCCGGCAATGCCGGGTTGGTCTTTGTCGCCACGCTCCTTGGCCGCCCTCTCGGCGCCGCGATTTTCGGTCCGATTGCCGACCGGGTTGGGCGCACCGTGACCACCAAGGTGGCCCTCGCAGGGATCGCATTAACCACCTTCCTCATTGCGCTGGTTCCCGGGTTTTCCGTTCTCGGCGACGGCACCCTCATATGCATCGTCGGGCTGCGATTTCTCGGCGGGATCTTCCTTGGTGGGGAGTACACCTCCGCTGTGCCGCTGGCGATGGAGTGGGCCGTGCCGAGGAGACGAGGTCTGGTCAGCGGATTCATCATGTGGATGTCACCGTGGGCCAACGCCGCGATCGCGGGGATTGTTCTGCTGCTTCTCAGCACCGCCACACCGTCAATGTATGGTGCGTGGGGCTGGCGTGTCCCGTTCCTGCTCGGGTCCGTTCTCGCTATCGCCATGTTGGTGTACTACCGCTTCGCAGTTGTGGATTCGCCAGCCTCGACCGGTGCGCTGAAGGCGCGAAACCCGCTGAAGGAACTCTTCTTCGGCCCGCACCGGCGCGCGCTCGTGCAGGTCTTCGTGTTGATGAGTGGGTTATGGCTAATGACAGACATGGCGATCCCCACTCTGACTGGCGAACTCAAAGTCGCCTCCCACCTGAGTGCGCAAGCGATATCGTTCACCATGCTGTGCGCCACCGCGGTATCGGCCGTCGCGATGCTCGCAGCGGGACACATCTCGACGGTGCTGGGAAGGCGCACCTTTTTCCTGGGGTTCGGACTGATCGCCGCCGTGTTCGCGCCGATTACATTCCTCGCGATCTTCCGTTCGAACGGAATTCCGGTCGTCATCTTGTTGGTCGTGGCTCTGCAGATCGTTACGGTTTCCGGCTACGGTCCGGTCGGCGCGTATCTTGCCGAACGGTTTCCTGCGGCCGTTCGCTCCACCGGATACGGGGTCGGTTACAGCCTCTCCATCGTGCTCCCCGCGTTCTACCCCTACTACCTGCCAGCGTTGCAAGCGGCCCTCGGGCAACAGACGGCCATCGCCGTGCTCCTCGGCCTCGGCGGTGTGCTGGTATTCATCGGTGGAGTCACAGGTCCGGAAACGAACAGAGTCGGGAATCTCAACTAACCCGGCCCCGGCCTCTCCGAAGCGGTCTCCCATAGGTGATGAAAATGGTGAACGGGACCATTTCCTGACCCGACCCCCAATTGGTGGGCGTAGCGGATGCTGTCCTGCAGCCATGCTTTCGCGACGGTTAAGGCGGCAGTCCAGTCGCCGAGCTGAGCCTGGAGGGTGGCCACCGCGGAGGAGAGGGAGCAACCTGTGCCATGCGTGTTCGAGGTGCCCACGCGTGCCGCGGATACCTCGAAGAACCGCAGACCGCCAACGAGTCGACCCGCAGCATCGACAAGAGCGTCAGGGGATTCCGAGCCAATCAAGTGACCGCCCTTCAGCAGAACGATCACATTGTGAGCCGCGGACAGGCGACGGGCCTGAGCCTGTGCATCCGCCCAAGAGGTAGAAGCCGGCTCTCGGAGAAGGACACCAAGTTCTGGAAGGTTCGGAGTAACCAGGTCAACTTGGCTGAGCAACCGAGTGATTGCCGACACCCCGTCCGGATCGAGGAGCCGCTGCCCACTGCTGGCGATCAGGACGGGATCCAACACGACAATGGGCGGCCTGGTCTCTCTGAGCCACGATTCGAGGACTGCGACAATGTCCGCGTTGCCCAGCATGCCGACTTTTACGGCGTCAATTGTGACATCGTCGCTGACGGCACGGAGTTGTTCGTACACGAATTCTGGCGGTGGTGCGTGGATCGCTCGAACACCTTGCGTGTTTTGGGCGACGAGAGCGGTGACGACGGCCATCCCATACCCGTGATTGGCGGCGATGCTCTTCAGGTCGGCCTGGATTCCTGCTCCCCCGGTTGGGTCGGTTCCCGCGATACTGAGCACCCGGGGAATCGCCGAAGGGGTGGGGGTGCTCACTGGTGCCACGCCGCAATCAGATTCTTGGCGCTCACCTGTGGGTCGGACGCTGCGCAGACCGCCGAGACCACGGCGGCACCCGCAGCGCCGACCCGGCGAAGTTCCGGCATGTCTGCCAGAGTTATGCCGCCGATGGCCACGCACGGCAACGGTGTCAGGCCGGCAAGAACCCCGAAACCGAGCACGCCGAGGGCGGGGGGATGGTTTGGTTTGGTCGTGGTTGGCCGGATGACGCCGATCCCGAGATAGTCGACGGTGAACTTAGGGAGACGGTGCGCCTCTGCGATGTGTGCGACCGTGTTTGCGCTGAGCCCGATCACAGCATCCGCCCCGACGTTACGTCTTGCCTGGAGCGGGGACATATCACCCTGTCCGAGGTGCACACCGTGTACCGCGGCGCCGGCGGTACGCGCGGCAAGGAAGACCCCGATCCGGTCGTTCACGAGGAGCAACGCCCGGTCGCCGACGGCATCGGCAATGCGCGTGACAAGATCGTAAAAGTCTGTGTCGCTGGCCATTTTGTCCCGAATCTGGACCAGGCCGACACCCCCTTCAACCGCTGCCCGCACGGTATTCACAACGCCGCGTCCACCGCACAGCACGGTGTCCGTGACAAGATACACACCGCCGGCGAAAGTCGGGCGACCAGTCATGCGATCTTGACTCGCGACCGGATCTCGGCCGTGTCAACGGCAGCCAACGCGTCGATGAAGGCAACGGCGAAGGTGCCGGGGCCGTGCGCGTTTCCTGCTGCGAGTTCTGCCGCGATCGTATAGACGGCCGTTGCCGATGCGGTTGCAGCCAGCCGGTCGTCGCCGATGGCGAGGAAGGCTGCGGTCACCGCACCCAGCGCGCACCCGCCGCCGGTGATGAGCGTCAAATAGCGGTGCCCGTTGCTGATCCGGAGCACATCCTTTCCGTCCGTGACGAGGTCGGTTGCGCCAGAAATCGCGACCGTGGAACCGTAGGTGTCGGCGAGGTGGGTGGCGGCATCCAGAGCACTCTCCGCGCTATCCACGGTGTCAACACCGCGGCCGCCCGCCCCGAATTCGGCCAAGGCTATGATCTCGGAAGCATTGCCTCTGATCGCAGTCGGCGAATACTCCAGCAACTCTCTCGCCAACGCCGTTCTCACCGGAAGGGCGCCCACAGCGACAGGATCAAGAACCCAGGGGCTGCCCGTATGGTGGGCCGCCTGAGCGGCCTCGAGCATCGCAATTCGTTGCTCGACATGCGGGGTACCAACATTCACCAGTGTCGCCGAGGCGATTTCGGCAAACATTCCTGCCTCGGTCGGGATGTCCGTCATCGCCGGAGTCGCGCCGATCGCGAGCAGGACGTTGGCGGTGAAATTGGTCACCACAGTGTTCGTCAGACACTGAACGAGAGGTGGGCTCGCGCGCAGTTTCTCCAGAAGGACGCAGACGTCGTCCGCGGTGAGGCGGTAGGTCACCGGGCGCTACTGCCGCGTGCCGATGACAGGTTCCGGGAGATAGACCTTCCCGCCGGATTCCCGGAACGCCGCCGACTTCTCCTCCATTCCGGCAATAACCTGCTGCTCAGAAAGGCCACCGAACTGATCGCGGATATCTTGAGATATCCGCATGGAGCAGAACTTCGGCCCGCACATCGAACAGAAGTGGGCAGTCTTAGCCGGTTCCGCCGGGAGCGTCTCGTCGTGGAATGCCTCGGCCGTGACCGGGTCAAAGGACAGGGCGAACTGGTCCCGCCAACGGAACTCGAAACGCGCTTTGGACAGAGCGTCGTCGCGTTCGTGTGCGCTGGGGTGTCCCTTCGCCAGGTCAGCGGCGTGAGCGGCGATCTTGTAAGTGATCACTCCCGTTTTGACGTCGTCCTTGTTCGGCAGCCCCAGATGCTCTTTCGGGGTGACGTAGCAGAGCATCGCTGTTCCGTACCTGGCGATCTCGGTCGCTCCGATCGCGGAGGTGATGTGATCATAACCGGGAGCAACGTCCGTGACCAGAGGGCCGAGCGTGTAGAACGGGGCGCCGTCGCACAACTCCTGCTGACGTTCGACGTTCTCCCGAACCAGATGGAACGGGATGTGCCCGGGCCCTTCCACCATCACCTGGACGTCATAGGTCCAGGCCCGCTTGGTGAGTTCCGCGAGGGTGTCGAGTTCCGCAAACTGGGCGGCGTCGTTCGCATCGGCGGTTGATCCGGGGCGCAGCCCGTCGCCGAGGGAGAACGCGACGTCGTAGCGCGCGAAAATCTCGCACAGTTCATCAAAGTGGGTGTAGAGGAAGTTCTCCTGATGATGCGCCAGACACCAGCCGGCCATGATTGATCCGCCGCGGGAGACGATCCCCGTCACCCGGTCGGCGGTCAATGGGACATACCGGAGCAGCACTCCGGCGTGGACGGTCATGTAGTCCACACCCTGCTCGCACTGCTCGATGACCGTGTCCCGGTAGATCTCCCAGGTGAGCGCGTTGGCTTCACCATTGACCTTTTCGAGAGCCTGGTAGATCGGCACGGTGCCGATGGGCACCGGGGAGTTGCGGATGAGCCACTCCCGGGTCGTGTGAATGTCGTCACCGGTGGAAAGGTCCATGACCGTGTCGGCGCCCCACTGGGCGGCCCACTGCAGCTTGTCTACCTCTTCGGCAATCGAGCTGGTCACCGCGGAGTTGCCGATGTTAGCGTTGATCTTCACGAGGAACGCCTTGCCGATGATCATCGGCTCGGACTCCGGATGGTTGATGCTGTTCGGGATGATCGCCCGCCCGGCAGCTACCTCGGAGCGCACCAACTCCACGTCACAGTTCTCACGAAGAGCAACGAAACGCATCTCCGGAGTGATCACGCCTTTCCTCGCGTAAAACATCTGCGTGACCGTCCTGCCCGGCAGCGACCGGCGAGTTATGGGCTTGTCGCCCTCCCACTCGGCGGATGCAGCGCCCCTGCGGAGCGCCGCACGCCCGTCGTCATGCAGATTCCGCTCCCGCCCAGAGTAAGCCTCCGTGTCACCACGTGCCTCAATCCACTCCGAGCGGAACGGGGGCAAGCCGCGCACCGGATCGCTCCCCGGTCCCTCGGTGCGATAGACCGTGAAGGGTTCGTTCACCCGACCGTTCGGTGACCGCTCGAGCGCGATCTGCGTCACGGGGACATGAATTCCGTGCTCGAGATCGTGCGTGTATGCGAGCGTGTGGGATGAGCTGACAGGTTCCATGCGCGGACTCCTACTTCCTTCGCCGGCATTACCCGGACAGGTTCAACGGTCACAGGCCGCGTCAGCCCGATCTCAGCCCCTGCAAGGGCACCCGTGTGGATGACATGCACACTAACATTTCTTCGACATCGTCGAGGACCGAACCCGGCGGCCGCGCAGACAGCGGTAGCTTTGCGGCGAAACGCTTCGCTGGCCCGCCCGCTCGGAGGGGTGCTCGATGAGTGTCGACACCGGAGACGCTGCGATCGCCATCACGGCCCGGACGGCGCTCCGGGAGTCTCCTTCCCGTTTTGCCGAAGCGCTCGCACCGTCGGCCCGGAAGCTCGCACACTCGGCCGTGAAGGGACTGGGCCGGAATGCGCCGGCCAGGTCGGGGCTGGCCCGGTGGGCGGTCTGGCGTGTGACGGAACTGGGGTTCGATGACGCCAACAGTCGGAGCGGGGTTGAGGGCGCTCGTGGTCGTGCGCTGGGGGCGGAGAAGTCGGATATCCGCCTTTCGCACGCGTGCAACCAAGACGGATCCGCGACTCTCGCCGTCCCGCGTACTGGGACTTTTCACCGATGCTTGCTAACGTTGCAACACGGTTAGTGTTCACTAACTGAAAAACTGTCGACGTGAAGGCGACGACGCCACGAGAGGTCACCGATGACCGAGCACCTGACAACGGGAACCCTCCCCGACGAGTACCGACAACTCGTTGACAGCGTCGCAGACTTCGCGAAGTCGGTGGTCGCGCCCGTCGCCGCGCAACACGACGCCGATCACAGCTTCCCCTATGAGGTGGTGGCAGGGATGGCAGAGATGGGCCTCTTCGGCTTGCCCTTCCCCGAGGAGTACGGCGGAATGGGCGGCGACTACTTTGCTCTCTGCCTCGCCCTCGAAGAACTCGCCAAAGTCGACCAGAGCGTGGCGATCACTCTCGAAGCGGGCGTCTCGCTCGGCGCGATGCCTGTCTACCGTTTTGGAAGCGACTCGCAGAAGGAGCAGTGGCTGCCGCAGCTCACGAGCGGAGAAGCTCTTGCTGCTTTCGGTCTCACCGAGGCGGGCGCGGGGAGTGACGCCGGGGGAACCCGAACCCGTGCGGAGCTTCGGGGTGGCGACTGGGTGATCAACGGAAGCAAGCAGTTCATCACCAACTCCGGCACTGCCATCACGAGACTCGTGACCGTGACCGCCGTTACGGGCACCGGAGCGAACGGCAAGAAGGAGATCTCGACGATCCTGGTGCCGACACCGACCACGGGATTCACGGTCGAGCCGGCGTACAACAAGCTGGGCTGGAACGCATCAGACACCCACCCGTTGAGCCTCGTCGACGTCACCGTGCCGGAGGCGAACCTGCTCGGCGAGCGAGGCCGCGGCTACGCCAACTTCCTCCGAATCCTCGACGAGGGGCGGATCGCGATCGCCGCCCTCAGCGTCGGGGCGGCGCAGGGCTGTGTCGACGAGAGTGTGAGGTACGCGAAGGAACGAGAGGCTTTCGGACGTCCGATCGGCGCCAACCAGGGCATCGCGTTCAAGATCGCGAGGATGGAGGCACGCGCACACGTCGCGCGAACGGCATACTACGACGCGGCAGCGCTCATGCTCGCGGGCGAACCGTTCAAGAAGCAGGCGTCGATCGCCAAACTGGTCGCTTCGGAAGCCGCGATGGACAACGCGAGGGACGCCACCCAGATCCACGGTGGCTATGGCTTCATGAATGAGTATCTCGTTGCCCGGCACTATCGGGACAGCAAGATCCTCGAGATCGGCGAGGGCACGACCGAGGTTCAGCTCATGCTCATCGCCCGGGAACTCGGGCTCTAGCGCCTGGGCGATGCCACCGCGCGGCGGTCGTCGGTGCACCGGGTGACGGTGTGGAGAAGACAGGATTCGAACGTGTGTCTTCCCGCCCTAAGGCAGGTGCTCTACCAACTGAGCTACTTCCCCGTATCGTACGCGTGCTCGCCAACCACCGGTTGCAGACGCGAGACACGTCGACAGTCTACCCGGCTGGAGAGAGGTCTCCGCTAGGGCGAGCAGTCGTAAAGCCGGTCGATCGGGGTCGAGGTGGTGCGGCTCGGCGTTGAATTCGGATTATATGCCGCTTCGGGGATGAGTCGACAGTTGGCCGTCACCCATCGGTGTATCTCGAAGACGTTCGGGGTGCTGATGCCGCTCTTCGACTCCGGCGCTGTCAGGAGCACGAATTTCAGCGAGTTCGCCGCGATCTTCTGCTCGAGCGCCGCTGCGGTTGGTGCCGGTACGCGCGAGGTGTAGCCCCCCATGGGGAGCACTCGGGTGTCGCCGGCCATGATGAGGGGTGCTGCGCTGCGCCAGGAGTCCGTGGCGAGCACGAACTGCTGGTTGCCACTGTGTGCCAGCGCGTATTTGAAGATTCGGGATTCGGCGCGGGCGGTGATCGGGTCGACCCGATTGGAGTCCAACCCGATGCCGTAGGTGCCCTTGGACTGGGCGATCAGCTTGGTGAGCGCGGATGCGGGAGGCCCGGCATACGCGTCATTCGAGGTCCCCGCAAACGCGATGTCGATCGTCGACAGCGACCAGGCGAGCGGGCCGATCAGCACCACCCCGACCACCGCGGCAGCAAGGGTGGACCGGATCCGCTTCGTTCGACCCCAGCCGAGCGCGTGCGCGAAGAGGAACGCGGACACTGCGGCTCCGAGAACGCCGACGACGACCATCAGTGCTCCGGCGAACTGTGGGTAGTGCGCCATCAGGATCAGGGACCACACGGTGTGTACAGCCACGGTGATCGGAAGCGCGAACCGAAGGCGCGACCGCCGAATACCGGGGTCGCGCCAGGCGAGGACGATACCGATCGCGCTGAGAGAGGCCAGTGGCAGCGCCAGGCTGGCGACATAGGCGGTGTGCGGGAAATTCATCACGCTCAGCACTCCCACCAGGGTGACCAGCAGCGAGACATTGAGCACGAGTGCGCCCCGAAGCCGGCGGTCAACCGCGGGGTCGGCGGTGGCCCGGCGAATGACGAACGCACCGAGCAGGATGCCGAGCGCCGCGAGGGGGTACAGCCAACCGATTTGACTGGCATACGCCGGGACGAAGAACTTGAGCGGGCTGTGGGAGAGACCTCCGTCCGACACCAGTCCGACCGCGTACGCATCGTTCGACGCCCGCTGAATGGGGTCGTTGGTCAGTGCTCCGGGCAAAAAATTCGATATGAAGCGATTCACGCCGTTGTAGCTCAGGACCATCGAGAAGATGTTGTTGTCCGTCGTTCCGTCGATGTAGGGTCGCTGCGTCGAAGGCACGAGCGCGATCGCGGTCATCCAGGAAAAGGAAACGGCGAGAGTGACGGCGGCGGTCGCCAGCAGACGCCACAGCTTCCGCCCGAGCGGACCCGCCGCGACCAACAGATAGACAAGTGCCATCGCGGGCAGGAGCAGCCAGGCCTGCATCATCTTGGCTTGGAATCCGAGTCCGACGAAGGTGCCGGCCAGCACCAGCCAGCGCCGCCGGTCGGTATCAAGTGCCCGCTGGAGCGCCCAGATAGCGAGGGCCGAGAACATGGTGAGGAGCCCATCCTCCATCGGGTGCGAAAACATCGCAACCAACATCGGGGTGGTGGCCATCAGGGTGGCGCCGATCAAGCCGCCAATCGGCCCAATCCAACGACGGATGATGACATAGGTGACCAGGATCGTGACGAGGCCCTCCACCACCTGCGGCAGGGCGAGCGACCACGGGCTGAAGCCGAACATCCTCGCCGAGAGTGCTTGGGGAATCAGGAATCCGGAAAGCTTGTCGAGAGTGATCGAGGATTGTGGATCGAACGCACCGAAGAAGAAGGCCTTCCAGCTCAACGACATGCTTCGGGCCGCCGTGGCGTAGTAGTCGGAGTAGCCGGCCCGACTCGCGTCCCAGCCGTAGAGTGCCGCCGACGACAGGACGAGCACCGTCATCGCCCATCGGACCCAGACCGGTGACTTCGTCAAATGCATCGGTCTCGTTAGCTCATCGTGCGCTGTCACCGTGGTGGCCTCAACCGCCGTATCAACCGACATCGTCTGTCGCACCGGGGGTGCGCGGTGGCAGCGCCGGATTCGGCGCGGTTACCCGGGCGGGTGCCGAGAACTCCGAACAACGAAGTAGTCTCGCGTTCATCTCATCCTCGCTGGTCAGAAGTAGCATCGGGCGTGAACTTGACACCGCGAACCATGAGCAGGCCAGCCAGCGGCGAACGCCACGGGATTCTTACGATACGGAACCTCGCCTGAAAGTCTCCTGCTGACACGCCAATCTGCGCGGCGCCAGCCACCAAGGTCGGCAGACTGAATCGCCGCGTCACTCACCGGTCCGATCCGGCGGTGACGGCGTTCGTGCGCTCGCGTCGAGAAATTCCTGGAGGGCGGCGAGGTTGTAGGCATCGACGTCGAGGCGCTGCGGGGTGACCTCGCCGTTCAGGAAGGCAAGCATCCCCTCCGCAAGTGACTCGTCGGACTGGTCGACGATGGTCATCGTGCTCTCGGGAAGTGCGTCGCGGATGGAGTCGAAGTTGACCGACACGATGGGCAGACCGACCAGGGCTGCTTCCAGGAGCACCATCGGTTGGCCCTCGTAGTCGCTCGAGAGCACGAAACAGTCGGCCGCCGCCAGAAGAGCATACGGATTGTCGTACGGTCCGGCGACGAAGGCGGCATCCGACAGTTCGAGGCGCTGGATGAGTCGAACCAGCGCATCGCGAAGTGGCCCGTAACCGATGAGGAGCAGGCGGGTCTCCGGCCGCATCCGGTGCGTCAGGGCGAACGCGCGGATCAGGCGGGCCTGGTTCTTCTCGGTCGAGAAGCGACCAAGCGTAATGAACCAGGAGACGCCATCGTCACGCCCCAGCTCCCCCGCCCAGCCGGGGAGGCCGCCGCCGGTAGCGGTGTTCGGGCGATGTTCCGCCAGTCCCGCGATAGGCACCGCTACCGCGACGCGGATTCGGCTGTCGTCGACCAGGTTGCGGGCGGACACGAAGGAGCGGGGATCAACACGGTGGGGAGCGGCGAGTGCGCGGCGGTTCACCTCGGCGAGAGACGGGGAAACGGAAACCAGGGCATCGAACTCGTGGTACAGCGCGAACACGGCCTGGAGGGAGTGCCGCAGTCGCTCCCGCCCTCGAATGAGGCGGTGGGTTTCGGCCCCCAGGTCGTTGTGGAGCCAGATGGAGCGGCTTGCCGCCCGTTCCTCGCTGGCAGGTCCGTGAAGTGCGAGAGTCGCCCAGAACGGACCGTAACCGTCGAAGTCGATGATTCGATCGAATCGCGCCTCGCCGAAGCAGCGGCGCCATTCGTCGTCCCACATCCGCCGTTGACCGGCGGAGGACCGGTGCACCTCACGCTTGCCACCCCACTCGGCGAGGCGGCGGCGAAGGTGGGTGGCAAGGCTGCCGTTCATGCGACCGACGCGATGGAACTGCCGCACCCGGGGATCGATTCGCCGCTGGTTGGCGCGCTGCTGGGCGCTCGTCGGGCGCGTGAAGACGGCGGAGACATCGAAGGAGTCGTGGTCGATCGAGGTGAGCAGGTTGAGTGCTGACGTGGTGATGCCGTTGGAGTTCATGCTCCCGAGATGGAGAACCAGGGACTCGCGGGGCGTGTCGGCGAAGGACACGGTGTTGTAAGCCCCCGCTCGACCTCGGAACACCGCGTCGATCACCCGGGCGGATGCGCCGCCGTCGTCCCTGCCGACGAACCGCTCCCGCCACTCGGCATAGTTCGCGGTCGCGAGGTCTGTTTCGGAGCCGCCGACATGGGATCGCACCGCGGACGCGACCTCGCCGATGGTCGACAGCACCGGCCCCGGAAGTGATTCGGGCCCGAAATAGGTTCCTCGCGAGGCCCCATACGCTGCCGAGTCCGGAACATAGAACAGGATCGGTCGACCGGTCGCGAGAAAGTCGAAGAAGATCGAAGAATAGTCGGTCACAAGCAGGCGGGTGATGCCGAGAACCGAGTTCGACGGCATCGAATTGGGAACGAGCACCTGACGGTATTCGGCGTCTGCCGCGAGAAACCGATGCACGATCTGGTGGCTCTTGAGCAGCACGATGTAGCGCTCGTCGCCGACCGCCCGCTGCAGCATCCTCACCGTCTCGATCAGGTCGTCGGCGTCGTCGACGGCCGAGGCGAAGGACTCTCCCCTCCAGGTCGGCGCGAACAGGATGATCTCCCGCCCGCGGAGCGGAATACCGGCGGCCTCGAGCTGTGCTCGCGCGGCCCGATCCCCCGCATCATCCAGAAACTGACGGTCGACGCGGGGGGCGCCCTCCTCGATGACGAGCCCCGGGAACACGCCACGCAGCCGATACGCCTCTTCGTAGATGCGGTGGGTCATGAAGGGGTTCTGGGAGAGCAGGTAGTCGGCCGAGACGAAGTTGCGCAGGGTGTTGGCCGACTCCAGCGCGCCATCCGGCATGTCGTAGCCCATCCGCTTGAGGGGCGTACCGTGCCAGGTGTTGAGGTAGATCTGGCCCGTGCGTTTGCCGAACTCCGGAGGAAATGTGGCGTTGTTGATCAGAAATCCGCTGGTGGCGAGGGCACGGAAATAGCCGACGGATTTGTACCGGACGAACCGCACCCGGGGATGTCCGGCGAACTCCGTGCGAATCCCGCTTCGATGCGGATGCTTCAGAACCCAGACGTGACGAAGGTCCGCCATGTCCGGGGTGGTGAGAAGCGCTCGGAACAGCGCCTCGGGGTTGCAGAGAGCCCCGTTGCCCGCAAACGATTCGTACAGGACCGTGCGACGCCGAAGCGGCAAGCGTCTCCACACGGCTCGGACTTCGGCACTTCCGATGCGCCACACCAGGCGAAGGAGTCGTTCTAGACGACGTCGTGCAGTGTGCACGTGCCCTCCTCAGGACGCTGGTACCAGTACCGACGGACAGGATCCCCACCGCCTGAGAATCGCGGGAGAACCACCGGGCAGAATCGGAACACTCGGATCGAACTGTACCAAACGAGCCGACTGCATCGTCGCCGGGCCTCACGTGCGCGCCGTTGCTACGACTCCGGCGGCCGGTGGGAGCCGATATGCAGAATCGCCGCCTGGGTTCGTCGTTGCAGTCCGAGCTTTCCGAGCAGCCCGGAGACGTAGTTCTTCACCGTCTTTTCGGCGAGAGAGAGCTCTGTGCCGATCTCGCGGTTGGTGAGCCCCGCCGCGATGAGGGTCAGAATCTGTGTTTCCCTGGCGGTGAGCGAACCGAGGCGAGGGTCGGTTCCCCCGTGGGCGTTGGCACGCTCGACCACCTTCTTGGTGAGTGCCGGATCAAGAAGGGATCGGCCCTGTGCCACCTTGCGCAGCGACTCGACGAGCCCGCTTCCGCGCACATCCTTCAGAACGTAGCCGGATGCCCCGGCGATCACGGCGGCAGAGAGGGCTTCGTCATCGTCGTAGGCGGTGAGGATGAGACACTTCACCTCGGGATCGTGCGAACGCACGTCACGGCAGACATCGATTCCGCTCCCGTCGGGCAGGCGCACATCGAGCAGAACGACGTCCGGCCGGGTTGCGGCGATGCGCGACCGGGCGTGCGCCGCGGTTCCCGCCTCACCGACGACCTCCAGATCGGGCTCGGCATTCAACAGATCGGCGATGCCCCGTCGCACTATCTCATGGTCGTCAACCAGAAATACACGGATCATGACTTCCCGGTCCCCTCTCCTGCGGGGCCGCTGACCGCTTCCCCGTCGATCGGGACAGTCCAATCGAGGCGAGTACCCGCGATACTCGTCTCGATGGTGAACGAGCCCCCTCGAGCGGTCGCCCTGACTTCGAGGTTCGCAAGGCCGCTGCGTCGCGAGGGTTCGGTGAGACCTCCGCCGTTGTCGAAGATCGCCAGGTGCACCATTCCCCCGGCCACGTCGAGGGTCACGCCGGTCTGTTCCGCGTGGGCATGGCGCGCGGCATTCGACAGTCCTTCACGGGCGACCGCCACCACATCCTCGGCGAGGTCGCCGGTGACGACGAGGTCGACCGGCCCACTGAACGCCACCGTAGGGCTCCTCTGGAGCCCTGACGACACATCGTTGGCCAGGTCGATGATGCGGTGACGCACCGATGGCCGGGTGTCGTCGCGTGCCGACAGGGCGAAGATCACGGTGCGGATCTGCGTCACAGCAGTGTCGAGGTTGGCGACGGCGCGGAGGATGCGCTCTCGGTCGGCCGGGGATTCCGTCGCTCCCGCGATGTTCTGAAGCTCCAGTCCGGTGCCGAACAACTGCTGGATCACGTGGTCGTGGAGATCCCGGGCAATGCGCCCGCGATCTTCGAGCAGCAGCATCCGTTGTTCGGAGGCGCGCGCTCGGGCGAGCTGCATCGACAGGCTGGCCTGTCCGGCGAAATCCGCCGCCATTTCGAGGTCGGCCGGGGCGAAGCGCTGGCCTTCCGACATCCGGGCCACCAGAAGCACGCCCTCGGCCCGACCGGCGGCCAGGAGCGGCACGGCCATCATCGGGCCGAGGTGCCGACCCGTGGAGAAGAGGTCGGAATCGGGGCTGCCGTCCCCGACCAATCGTGGCTGCTTGCCTTCCAGTACGCTCTGCGCGAGCGTGCCGGCCGCGGGAAAGGTGCGAGCGACGAGGTCGTGGTCACCATATCCCCGAGCGAGTTCGACCACGAGGGTGCCGGCCGCCGACCCCGGCAGAATCACGCAGACGAGGTCGGCCTCGGCCAGCCCCAGAACGCGGTCGACCAGGGTCGACAGGGCATCCGACCGTTCGGATGAGAGCATCGCCGCAGTGATCTCGGCCGAGGCAGCGGACCACGCCTGACGGCGGCGGGTCTCGGCGAAGAGCCGGGCATTGTCGATGGCGTAGCCGGCGGACGCGGCCAAGGCTTCGACGAGTTGTTCATCTTCGCGACTGAATGATCGGGAAGCCTGATTGCTGAGGTAGAGATTGCCGTAGACCTCATCCCGCACCCGAATCGGCACGCCAAGAAAGCTCTCCATCGCCGGATGTCTCGGAGGGAACCCGCTCGAGCGAGGGTCGTCGTGAAGGTGCTCGAGCCGAATCGGTCGGGGATCGTCGATGAGGGCGCCGAGCAGACCATGGCCCTCCGGAAGGTGACCGATCGCCTTGGCCTGCTCGAGCGGGATGCCGACGTGGATGAATTGTTCGAGTCCGCCGCTCGGCGCGATCACCCCGAGAGCACCGTACTCGGAGCCCACCAGCTCGACCGCGGCCTCCACGATCCGTTCGAGCACAACGGGAAGCTCGAGGTGTTCGGCGACCGCGAGGTTTGCTCGTAGCAGTGCGCGGAGCCGACCCTGGGTGGCGAGAACATCCTGCGCTCGATCGACGAGGTCAGCGAGCGCACGATCCAACCCCGCCCGCGGCGCGTCCGGAAAGTTGAGTCCCTCGTCCTTCGACGCCACGTAACTCCTCCGTCGCTGGTTTCACGTTGGTGCTTGGACGGCAGATCCGTGCCTCTCGGTCTGGCTAGTTCAGCGTACCCGCATCCGGCCGGCGGCAACTTCTCGGCAAGCGGGACTTTAGACCCGGGCGCGGAATCACCGGCGCCGCATGCTGGGATGGAGTGAATGCGGGGAAGTGCGATGCATGAAACGATCCTGGTCGGTGTCGACGGCACTTCTGCGGGTCGCGCGGCGATTCGCTGGGCGATGGAGCGGGCACGTTCGACGGGGTCTCGAATCGATCTTGTCCACGTCGTCGACGACGAGTGGGGAATGGTCGGCGAACAGTCGATTGCAGAACTCCACCCCTCGGCCCACGCTCTGCTCGAGTCGGAACTGGTCTTCGCCCGCACGGTCGAACCCGCGGTGTCGATCACCGCTCGGGTGCTCGTCGGCGACCCGATGGTGGAACTGGCCGCCGCGTCTCGCGCCGTGGGTCTCGTCGTGGTCGGGACGAACAAGACCGGCTTTCTGCATGGACGGGCATTCGGATCGAGAAGCCTGCAGCTTGCCGCCACGGCGTGGTGTCCCGTTGCGGTCATACCGGAGGGGTCGATGTCCCGTCGCTACGGCATAGTGGCGGGGGTCGATGACTCCGCCGCGGGGCGCGCCGCCGTTTTGTTTGCCGCCGCCGAAGCCAAACGGACGAACATGGAACTGGTGCTTCTGCACGCCTGGACCGTTGCACCGCTCGGCTCGTCCGCGGATGTCGAACACTCCGCCACTCGCGCTCGTGGTGCCGGAGACACCCTCGGTTCCGAATCGGTGGCGCTCGCCCGCCGAGCCGGTGACGGGCTGCTTGTGCGCACGCGCACACTCCGACGTCAGCCGGCGGAAGCCCTCGTCGATGCCGGGATGACGGCAGCGCTTCTCGTCATCGGCAGCTCGCGCAGACACGGCGCCGCCATGTCGGCACTCGGTCCGGTGAGCCACGATGTTCTTCTCAACATCGCCGGCCCGACTCTCGTCGTTCACGGCGAAGCAGAAACCGGCGGACTCCGCCCCGGAGCGGACACGAGCAGCTGAGCGGAGCCGAGAGCGAAGAGCCCTCAGGCACTCCGAGATTGCAGTGCGCCGCCGCCGGCATCTCCAACGCTGACGCGACCGCTCGGCTGCGTGGATCGACGGTCGAAGCCCGACCAGGACGCGCGCTCGACCAGTTCGAGAGTGGCGAAGTACAGCGCCGCTATCCCGAAGAACAGGAACACCATGCCGAGAGGCGGGGTGGCGAACCCGATCGCGGTGGCCGCCGGAACGAACGGGATGACGAGGGTCAGCACCGCGATCGCTATCACGGCGCTCCCGAACAGGGCTCGGCCGGACGCTTCTCGGGGGCCGTCAGTGAACCACCAGAACCGGGCACTGGGCTCTTTCGGCACACTCCGAACTCACCGACCCGAGCAGCAGTCCGACAACGCCGCTGTGGCCACGGCTGCCGACCACGAGCATCTCCGCACCAGCACTCGCCTCGATCAGGCGCTGGGCCGCAGCCCCCTCGAGGGTCGCACTGCTCACCCAGTCGGGGAACGAGATTCCAAACTGTCGACCGAGCGCCTCGAGGAGGATTTCTCGGGCATCACTCTCCGGCGACCACCCCGCACCGCCCATGTCGGCG
>JANMBI010000141.1:0-14255 GCA_031360325.1 Frigoribacterium sp.
ATCGAGCACTCGAACGAGCAGCACGAGGCGATAGTCATCGCCATCCTCACCGGAGACGCGGAGCGGGCCTCATCGGCCATGCAGGAGCACCTCGAGGGGTCGGCGGCCCTCCTTCGCGGTTTCCTGGCCTGAAGATCCGGCTCGCGAGCGGCGACGTGCGGCAGTGCCAGAGAAATCCTCGGCGCACGGCCGCCCCGGTCCCTAACCGACCGGAGGTGCCTTCGTCCGGCGAGACGTCGGCGGTGCGGGTGCCCTCGTCGGTGTCAGCGGCACTGTCGGTGCCGTGTCCGCCGCCGTCGGCAACACCGCGGTGATGGTGGGGGCAGGGGTCGGTGCGGTCGCCTTTGACACCCTCGGTGGGGCCTTCGTAATCGCCGGAACGACCGGTGGCGTGGCGACGGATGACGGAGCGACGGATGACGGTGCAGGGGCGGCAGGAGCTGCGGGTTCCGGTGCTGCGGGCGCCGGCGGTCTCACCGGCTCGTTCTTCAGCACGTAGAGCTGGGCGGCGCGCGTACCCACGAGCAGAAACCGTACGAGCAGGAAGAGCAGGCCGAGCAGCACCGCCGCGACGAGGAGGGAGACGAACCCCCGGACCACGAGACCGAAGATGCCGAGAAATCCGGCTCCGATTCCGTGCACGCCGGGAAAGACGGGGTAGTCCATTCTTACTCCTCTAGCTCGTCTGCCTTGCGCGACTTCTCGAGTACCGAGCCCACCGCAATGGCAACAGTAGCGGCCCAACTGATCCACAGGAGCGCGAGCCGCCAGTCGCGAGTGCCTCTTCTCGTGGTCCGAAGGGTGCTCCAGCCGCTGAGCACGGCGCTCCACAGGGCGCCGCTGAACAAGAATTTGCGCAATGTGTGCCTTTCGAGTGGGTGCTTCCACGCTACTCCGCCTCCCCGGCGGCGCACAGCCCGGAACCGGCGGCGCACGGCCAAGAGCCGCCGTGGCCGCGGGATACAGTGGAATGCCACCCCGGCACGGCCGGACCGAAGGGATGATGTGCGAACCGCGATCCTCGGAGCCGTGCTTCTCCTTCTCGGTTTCCTCGCAATCGCGACCGGGATCCTCCCCGTGGCCGGCGCCCTGGCCATCGGGGGGCGGGTCTGGCCGATTCTTCTCTTCGTCGTCGCCATCACCGTGGTCACCGAGCTGGCCGCAGAAGCGGGCCTCTTCCGCGTGGTGGCCGAGCAGACCGCGCGCTGGGGCAGGGGGAGGGCATGGTTGCTCTGGCTCCTCGTTCTCGCCCTCGCGGTGGGAAGCACGATCTTCCTCTCGCTCGATACGACGGCGGTGCTCCTGACACCGGTCGTGGTGATCCTCGCGCGGCACGCGGGTCTGTCGCCGCTGCCGTTCGCCCTGACGACAGTGTGGATGGCGAACACGGCATCCCTGCTACTTCCGGTCTCGAATCTCACCAACCTTCTGGCCGAGCGCAGCCTTCCGGGGGTCGGCCCGCTTCAGTTCGCCGCCCTCACCGCAGTGCCCGCGCTGATCGCCGTGATCGTGCCAGCGGTCATCCTCTTCCTGGTCTATCGACGCGACCTCCGCGTGCGCTACCGGTCGGAGCCCGACAGGTCGGATGACGACCGCGTTCTGCTGATCGCCAGCGGGGTGGTCGTGGCTCTGCTCATCCCCTCGCTGGTATCGGGAGTGGAGGTGTGGATTCCGACCGTCGCCGCCGCCGTCGTGCTTGGCGCCTTCTTCGTGGTGCGCCGTCGTTCGGTGCTGCGATTGGGTCTGCTCCCCTGGCAGCTCGTGCTGCTGGCATCCGGTCTCTTCCTCGTCGTGGAAGCGGCGCACTCCCTCGGACTCGGGCAGTTCCTCTCGAGCGTCTCCGGCACCGGCACCGATCCGGTGAGTCTGTTGCGGCTTGCCGGAGTGGGTGCCCTCGGGGCAAACGCCGTCAACAATCTGCCCGCCTATCTGGCTCTCGAGCCGGTTGCCGGGAGTCCGGTGCGGCTCATCGCCCTTCTCGTCGGGGTGAATGTCGGGCCGCTCATCACCCCGTGGGCGTCGCTGGCGACTCTGCTCTGGCACGAACGCCTCAAGGCTCTCGACGTGGAGATCTCCTGGGGACGGTACTCCCTGCTCGGGCTCGTTGCCGCGCCGCTCACGGTCGTGCTCGCCACGCTCGGCCTTGCGCTCACGATGCTCGGCTTCGCCACGGTCCGGGGGTGAGGCGCTCCGGTCCGTGCTGCGGGAAGCTGGCAAGCCGCTGTCAAACTGACCGATCGGACAGTTCCTGACCGATCGGTCAGTTAGCGTCGGAGGGTGTCCACATCCTCCGACGACCTACGGTCGATCGCCCTCACCGAATTCGCGAACGCCGGCTATGCCGGCACCTCCCTGCACCGCATCGCCGATCTCGCCGGACTGTCCAAATCCAGCGTGCTCTACCACTTTTCGTCGAAGGAGACACTGCTGGAGGCGGCGGTCGCCCCCGCGATCAGACGCATGGGAGAGATCCTCGACGCGCTCGAGGCGGAGTCCCTCACGCCGGAGCGACGGCGGGCCTTTCTCGTCGAGTTCGTCGACTTCATCCTGCAGTACCGCCGTGAAGTCCACATGTTCATCAACCAGGGCCCCTCCCTCGTCGACGTGCCGGTGATCGACCGCGGAAACGAACTCGTCGTCCGACTCGCCGACTACTTCGCCGCCAACACCACCTCCGTCGAAGAGAAGATGCGTTTCGGCATCGCCCTCGGGGGTGCGGCCTACATGCTCTGCATCCAGGAGTCACACGGACTCGAGGCGGCACCGGTCGACGAGACACGGGCGGCCCTCATCAACATCCTCACCGAACTTCTCGCGCCGATGGGCCCATCCCCCGAGAATCGGGCTCGCTAATGGCCACCCTGCTCTATCGCCTCGGCCGGTTCTCCTATCGACGCGCCTGGATCGTCATCGGGGTCTGGCTCGTGCTCGTGGTCGGAGTTCTCGGCACCAGCGCGGCCCTCGGCGGCAAGACTCAGGAGTCTTTCGCGATCCCCGGCACGGAGTCGCAGATCGCACTCGACCGACTCGACGCCGTCTTCCCGGCCGTCGCCGGCGCGAGCGCGCAAGCGATCGTCGTCGCCCCGAAGGGCGGCGCAATCAGCGACCCGGCGGTCACCGCGGCCATCGTGGAGATGGATGCCGCGATCGCCAAGATCCCCGGGATCGACTCGGTGATCAGCCCGTTCTCTTCGTACGCCGGCAATGCCGTCAGCGACAACGGGCGGTACGCACACACGCAGATCCAATTCGTCGGCGCGTCAACGACGGTCACCCCGGCGACCCTCAAGCAGCTCACGGACACGGCGTCCATCGGGAAGAAGGCCGGCCTTGTGGTCGCATTCGGCGGCCAGGTCTTCCAGGACAACACCTTTGGAATCACCATCACCGAGGTATTCGGACTGTTGTTCGCCGCGGTGGTGCTGCTCATCACCTTCGGCTCCCTGGTGGCCGCAGGGATGCCGCTGCTGAGCGCCATTCTCGGGGTCGCCATCGTGATCGGCGGCATCGGCGCGATCTCGGCCTTCACCACCGTGTCGAGTTCGGCGCCGCTCCTCGCGCTCATGATCGGCCTCGCCGTCGGCATCGACTACTCCCTGTTCATTCTCTCGAGACATCGCACCCAACTGGCTGCCGGGGTCGGTCCGGAGGAGTCCGCAGCAACCGCGGTCGGCACCGCCGGGAGCGCTGTCGTGTTCGCCGGAGTAACGGTGATCATCGCACTCCTCGGTCTGCTGGTGGTCGGCATCCCCTTCCTCAGCGTGATGGGGGTCGGCGCCGCGTTCGCCGTGCTCGTCGCGATCGGCGTCGCGACAACGCTGCTGCCGGCTCTGCTCGGTCTCGCGAAGGGGCGACTGACGCCCCGACCCGGCTCCCGCGCCTGGAAGCGTGCCACGGTGCACGAGGAGGGCAGCCGCCCGACGATGGGGCTGCGGTGGGTCACCGGAGTGATGAAGCGGCCGGTGCTCGCCGTCGTCGCCGTCGTCGCCGTGCTCGGCGTGCTGGCCATCCCGGCCCTCAGCCTGGACCTCAACCTGCCGGACGGCGGTTCGCAGCCGAAAGGGTCGACGCAGCGGCAGGCCTACGACCTCATCAATCGGGGGTTCGGGCCGGGCTACAACGGTCCGTTGATCGTGGCGGTCGACATCACGCAGACCACGGCCATCCAGTCCGATCTCCAGAAGATCGGGGCGGAGTTGACGACCCTTGGCGATGTCGCGTATGTCGCCCAGGGTTTCCCGGACGCCGGCCTCGACACCGCGATCACCCAGGTCGTGCCCTCGAGCGCGCCGAATGCGCCCCAGACGAAGGCACTGGTTCAGGCGATTCGCGACCTGGCACCGTCCATCGAGAACCGGTACCACACCCCGATCTCCGTCACCGGAACCACGGCCGTGGGCATCGACATCTCCAATCGGCTGTCGAGCGCCCTCGTCCCGTTCGGCGCCATCGTCGTCGGACTTTCGATCGTGCTCCTGATGATGGTGTTCCGATCGGTGCTTGTACCGTTCAAGGCCGCCCTCGGGTTCCTGCTCTCGGTGACCGCCTCGTTCGGGGTAGTGGTCGCGATCTTCCAATGGGGATGGCTCGGAAGTCTGCTCAACGTGCAGAACCCCGGTCCCATCCTGAGCTTCATGCCCATCCTGCTGATTGCGGTGCTGTTCGGTCTGGCGATGGACTACGAGGTGTTCCTGGTCTCCGGGATGCGCGAGGAATTCGTGCGCTCGGGCAACGCGAAGCAAGCCGTGAGCCGGGGATTCGCCAACGGCGCCCGCGTGGTCACCGCCGCGGCACTCATCATGTTCTTCGTGTTCTTCGCCTTCGTGCCGGAAGGTTCCGGCACCATCAAACCGATCGCACTCGGGCTTGCCGTTGGGGTAGCCCTCGACGCCTTCCTCGTGCGGATGACACTGGTTCCGGCGATCATGACCCTGCTCGGACGGGCCGCCTGGTGGATGCCGCGATGGCTGCAGCGCACCCTCCCGAACATGGACATCGAGGGGGAGAACCTGCGCGAACACCGCGAGGCCGTGCTCTGGACGCACGACCAGCGTGGCGCGGTGCTGAGCGCTGAAGCGCTCGTCGTCGGCTCACCCGAGTACTCGATCGGACCCCTGGAATTCAGCGTCCCCGCCGGCGCTCTCGTGCTCGCCAGCGGAGAAACGAGCGCGCGCAGACTGGTGGCGGCAACCCTTGCCGGGCGTCTCGACCCGCTCTCCGGTCGCCTGCAGGTGAACGGACATCCGCTCCCGTCGGAATCCGGCCGGGTCGCCCGGCTCGTCGCCATGGCGGACATCGGGGGCGCGGAGAGCGACGAGCCGGCGGTCACGATCGGCGAACTTCTCGATGAACGAGTACGACTCACCCAGCCCTGGTATCGACTGAGCGGTCGACGGCATCGAGTCGCCCGCTGGATCGTTCGCGTCAACGCGGAACTCGCCTCGCTCCGCGAAGGCCCGAGCTTGGTCACGCTGACGGCCGGGTCGGCTCTGCCGAACCTGCGGCAGCGAGAGCGCGCCATCGTTCTGGTGACCCTCGCGCTCGCCGAAGGCACGCCGCTGGTGGTTATCGACCTGGGCGATTCGTACGCCGTGCCCACCGACGACGCGGACTTCCTCGCGGCGGTCTGCAACCTCGCGCCGCCGACGACCACGGTTGTGGTGTTCAGTTCGGCGATCATTCGCTCCGATGCCGCGCCGGATCGACCGCTCGTGGTGCTGCCACTCGCCCCGCACGACAACGGCCTCGACCACCGCTTCGACAACAGTCTCGACCAGAGCAGAGGAGTCACCTCATGAGTCAGATCATCGCTCCCGCGGCCCGTCGGAGGTGGCTGAGAAGAGCCGCAATGATCGCCGTCGTTCTGGTTCCTCTCGCCTTCGCCGGTCTCGTCGTCGGAGCGCTGTCGCAGGCTTCGACAGCGACGACGCGTATTCCCGCTGCGATCGTCAACGGGGACACTCTCGTCTATTCGACGGCAGCGGATGGCACCAAGTCTCCGGTGTTCGCCGGTCGGCAGCTTGTCACCGAACTCACCCGAGGCACAGTCACCGACACCGCTGGGGGCGGAATCTCCACCGGTTTCGACTGGACGATCACCAACGCCGCCGACGCCAAGAAGGCTCTCTCGGCCGGCACCGTAGACGCGATCCTGACCGTCCCGAAGAATTTCTCTTCGTCGATTCTGTCGCTGCAGACGGCGACTCCGATCCGTGCCAACATCTCGATCCAGACCGATGATGCCCACAGCTATCTCACCGGCGCGGTCGCCCAAGCGGTCGGCGACGGCATGGTCAACACCTTCGGTAGGGCCATCACCGAGCGGTACATCGCGGGTATCTACGCCAACGTCGGCACCCTTGGCGGCTCCCTAACCACCGCGGCCGCCGGAGCGAGCGGGCTCGCGACGGGAGCCAGCGACCTGAACGGCGGGCTCGCCGCTCTGACCGGCGGTGCGAACTCCGCGGCAGGCGGAGCCTCCAACCTGTCCGCCGGGATCGCCCGATACACGGCGGGCGTCGACTCCCTGAGCGCGGGCCTCGGGGCGCTCGATTCCGGGGCGGCCGCGCTCAGTCGGCTGTCGACCGGGATCTCGGCGTACACGGGATCGATCACACAGCTCTCGCAGGGACTCGACCAGGCCTATGCCTACCTCCAGGGTACGGATCCAAGCGCCGCCGCAACAATAAAGCAGGTGAGGGACGGCCTCTCGGCCGCGTCGACCGGGGGCGCTTCGCTGTCCCAGCAGACCGCGGGTGCCATCAGCGGCATTCACGGGGGGATCGGGCAGAGCGCCGGCGGGGCCGCAAAGCTGGCCGCGGGATCCGCCTCCCTCCGCTCCGGGGCGAGCGCCCTGTCGAGCGGGGTCGGCCAGCTTTCGAGCGGAGCGGCCTCCGCGGCATCCGGAGCCTCGACCCTCGCCGCGGGAGCCTCGAAGCTTGCAACGGGCCTCACCTCCGGTGCCGCCCAGCTCCCGGCCACCAACACCGCGGCCGCCGCGAAGTCCGCGAAGATCGCCGCGAGTCCGGTCTCTCTTTCGGTCACGCGAGACAACAAGATCGGTGCCGTCGGCACGGCGATCGCGACGCTCCTTGTGCCCCTCGGTCTGTGGCTCGGAGCTTTGGCGGTCTTCCTCGTGCTTCCTCCGGTGACCCGTCGCTCGCTCGCGACGACCGCCGGCGCCGGTCGACTGGTGCTCTCGACGTTTCTGCGTGCGGGCACAATCACCGCGGCGCAGGCCGTTCTTCTCGTGGCGCTGCTGCATCTCGGGCTGGGGGTGGCGTGGAGCTCCCTGCCCGCGACGCTCGGGTTCGCCCTGATCCTCTCCCTCGCCTTCACCGCGTTCCACCAGCTTCTCACCGTCGGTTTCGGTCGGGCCGGGCTCGTGATCTCGCTGCTGCTTCTCGCCCTCCAGGTGACCTCTACCGGGGGACTGTACCCGGTGCAATTGCTCGCCGCTCCCTTTCCGGCGCTCAGCCCGTTCCTCCCCCTCACCTACGGGGTTCAGGGCATGCAGTCGATCGTCGCCGGCGGCCAATCCGGTCCGGTCATCGGTTCGGCGCTGACCCTGGCCGCGTTCGGCATCCTGAGCGTGTTGTTGTCGGTCCTCGCCGTAGCGCGAGTGCGCCGGGCGACGGCGCTCGGGCTCACGCGTCGACCGGAGCCGGTGCGCTTGGCGGAGTCGCGCCCGGTGGCGGGACAACCGGGGCCGGCCTAGCGGCAGGTCCCGCCGGGGGAGACGGCAGGCGACTGGCCGGCTACAACCAGTCGCGCTTCCTGAACTGCAGGTAGAGCCCGAACGAGGCGACGATGATGAACGCGAGGGAAGCCCAGGCCCCCCACACCGTGCCGAAACCGATGAACGTGAGATTCTGACCGAAGAAACCGGTGATCGCCGTCGGAACCGCGATGATCGCCGCCCAACTGGTCACCTTCTTCATGATCAGGTTCATGCGATTGCCCTGGATGCTGAGGTTGGTCTCGAGAATCGTCGAGATGAGATCCCTCAGCGACTCCGTCCACTCGGTCGCACGAAGCACGTGGTCGTAGACGTCTTGGAAGTAGGGCGCCATTCCGGGGTCGAGCGTATCGAGATCTCGCCGCAGCACCGTGTTCACGACCTCGCGCATCGGCAACACCACGCGCCTCAGCAACACGAGGGACTTGCGGAACTCGAACGATCGCCGTTGCACTTCCTTCTCGCGCGGACGCTCGTCGAACAGGGCATCCTCCAACTCGTCCGAGGCGGTGTCGAGTAGCTGGACCGTGGAGAAGTGCCCGTCGACGATCTCGTCGAGGAGGCCCCACAGCAGGTACGCCACCCCGTGCTTGGCGAGGTCCTTGTCCCTGTCCCACCTCTCGACCACCCGGGAGATGTCGAAGTCCGGTCCGTGCACCGTGATGAGAGCGCGCGGGGTGATGAACGCCTTGATCTCATGCGTGTCAAGCTCACCGGTATCGGTGTTGAGCGTCACCGCGTAGGCGGCGAGGAAGAGGTGGGTGCCGTAGCGGTCGAGTTTGGGGCGCTGGGACTCGTGCACGGCATCCTCGACGGCCAGGGGATGGAGCCCCAACTCTTCGCCGATGGTCGCAAGATCGGCTTCGGTCGGCGAGAGGAAGTCGGCCCAGACCGTGCAGTCCTTCGAGACGATGTGGTCGGAGATGTCGGCGACCGGAAATCCCTCGGTCTGCAGCGTGCCGTGGCTGTAGAGCCGAGTAGTCACCATCCGAACATGGTAGTTGCACGCGTTGAGGTAAAGTTCAGGGCACAGTGACTTCTTCCATCCGCGGCGCCTACGACTTCGTCGTCGCGTCCAATCGCCTCCCCGTCGACCGCATCGTGGATGCGGCCGGAAATGCTTCGTGGAGTCGTTCCCCGGGGGGCCTGGTGACCGCTCTCGAACCGGTGATGCAGCAGAACGAGGGGGCCTGGATCGGGTGGGGCGGGCAGCCCGACCTGGTGTTGGATCCGTTCGACACCGACGGCATCCACATCGTTCCGGTGGCCCTGAGCGCTCGGGAGATCGAGCAGTACTACGAGGGGTTCTCCAACGACACCCTCTGGCCGCTCTACCACGACGTGATCGCTCCGCCGAGCTACCACCGTGAGTGGTGGGAGAGCTATGTCGAGGTCAACCAGCGGTTCGCGGATGCCGCTGCCGAGGCGAGCGCGGAGGGCGCCGTCGTGTGGGTGCAGGACTATCAACTCCAGCTCGTACCGAAGCTGCTTCGGCAGCTTCGCCCCGATCTCACCATCGGGTTCTTCAACCACATCCCGTTCCCGCCCTACGGCATCTACTCGCAACTCCCGTGGCGCACCCACATCGTGGAGGGACTTCTGGGAGCCGACGTCATCGGGTTTCAACGCGTCGCAGACGCGAGCAATTTCCAGCGGGCCGTTCGTCGGCTCAAGGGCTACGCCACGAAGGGATACCAGGTGGAGGTGCCTCTCGTCGACCGCTCGCCCGGCGTTCGGGTGTTCGGTGAAATCAAACGACAGGGGTCCTTTCGCACGGTCGTGTCCCGAGCGTTCCCGATCTCGATCGATAGTGCCAGTTTTGAAGCGCTCGCCCGCACTCCCGCCGTGCAGGAGCGAGCACGGCAGATCCGGATGGAACTCGGCAACCCCCGCACGGTGATGCTCGGCGTCGACCGGCTCGACTACACCAAGGGAATCGCCCACCGGCTCAAGGCCTTCGGAGAACTACTTGCCGACGGGCTCGTGAGCTCCGAGGATGTGACGCTGGTGCAGATCGCGAATCCCAGCCGCGAACGCGTGCAGGCCTACATGGCACTGCGGGACGAGATCGAGCTGACCGTCGGCCGAATCAACGGCGACTACGGGAGCATCGCTCACGTCCCGATCAGCTACCAGCACCACGGATTCCCCCGTGACGAGATGGTGGCGCTCTACCTCGCCGCGGACGTGATGCTCGTCACGGCACTTCGGGACGGAATGAACCTCGTGGCGAAGGAGTATGCCGCCTGCCGCTTCGACGACGACGGTGTGCTCATCCTCAGCGAGTTCGCGGGGGCCTCCGATGAGTTGAAGCGGGCATTGCTCATCAACCCGCACGACATCGACGGGGTGAAGGAGGCCATCCTCCGCGCCATTGAGATGCCGGCGAGCGAACGCGCCGCCCGCATGCGGGCGCTCCGCAAACGCGTTCTCGAACACGATGTCTCGCGTTGGTCGCGGGACTTCCTCGGCGTGCTCGGTAGTCGGGCGCATCATGGATCCGTAGGACACGAACTCGTCTGATGGTCGACGTCGACACCCCGCCCAACTTCTCCCGCCTTCCCGAGCCGTTCATCGGTGCGCTCCGCGAGTTGGCACGCACCCGCCGCCTTCTCGTCGCCCTCGACTTCGATGGCACGCTCGCCCCGGAGGTGGATGCCCCGGAGCGCGCCCGTGCGCTGCCCGAGGCCCGCTCAGCCGTGCTGCGCCTCAACGACATGCCGAACACGCGGGTCGCCCTGGTCTCCGGGAGGGCCCTCGACAGCCTCATCGCTGTGTCCGATCTGCCGGACAGCGTGTTGCTTGTCGGCTCGCACGGCATCGAGCTTCGGCTCGACAACCCCGGCGACAGCGTGATCCTCAACAGCACCGAATTCGAACGGATCGACCTGCTCGGCGAAGTGCTCGGCGAGGTGGCCGATTCATTCGACGAGGTCTGGCTCGAGGAGAAGCCGGCGGGCTTCGCCCTGCACACCCGGCTGGCCTCCGAGCACAACAGTCGTATCGCGCACCTGGTGGCGCGCAGCGAGACCGCTGCCGAACTCGAGGACCTCACCGTGCGCAGCGGCAAGAATGTGCTCGAATTCTCGGTGCGGTCCACCACAAAGGGCGAGGCGGTGCAGCATCTTCGGGCCTACACGGACGCCACCGCCGTGTTCTACGCCGGTGACGATGTGACCGACGAGGATGCCTTTGCCGCGCTCGGGGCCGATGACGTCGGACTGAAGAGCGGGCGGGGGACGACGCTTGCGAACTTCCGCGTCGACGGACCGATCGACGTCGCGCGGGCCATCAATCTGCTTGCCGATCTGCGCGAGGGGGATGTGCACGAGCAGTAGTCTCGGCGGGTTGCGCCGGAGCGGGCAGGCGAAGCCGCTTGAGGAGGAGCGCATTCACGGCCACGATCACGCTGGAGCCGGACATCGAAATCGCCGCGATCTCCGGGCTCAGCTTGATCCCGAACGAGGGAAAAAAGACGCCGGCCGCGATCGGGAGAGCGATCACGTTGTAGCCGATGGCCCAGCCGAGGTTCTGGCGCATTTTGCGCACGGTCCCCTTGCCGATCCGGAGAGCGACCGGTACATCGAGTGGATCGGAACGCATGAGCACCACGTCCGCGGTCTCGATCGCGACATCCGTCCCCGCGCCGATTGCGATGCCGAGGTCCGCCTGCGCGAGCGCCGGCGCATCGTTGACTCCGTCTCCCACCATCGCGACCTTCTTGCCGGCGCGCTGCAGCTCGGCGATCTTGGCCGTCTTGTCCTCGGGCAGAACCTCCGCGATGACGGTGTCGATGCCCAACTGGCTGGCGATGCGTTCTGCCGTCGCCTCGTTGTCGCCCGTGAGCATGACCACCGTGATGCCCGCGTCGTGCAGGGCGGCGACCGCGGCGGCGGCGGTGTCCCGAGCCGCGTCGGCAAGAGCGACGATCCCCACCGCTCGGCCGTCGACCGCCACGAGAACGGCGGTGCGACCGGTCGATGCCAGTTCCTGCCTCTTGTCGGAGACGGCGGCGATGTCGATGCCCTGCGCGATCATGAGCTTGCGATTACCGACGAAGACCTGGCGACCGGAGACGGTCGCTCCGGCACCGTGCCCGGGAACGTTTCGGAACTCCGTGGCCTTCACCACCGCAGCCCCGCGACCGACCGCATAGCCAACGACGGCGGCGGCGAGTGGATGCTCGGACTCCCGTTCCACGGCCGCCACAAGGGCGAGGAGTTCGTCGTCGTCGACCCCGATCGAGATGAAGTCGGTCACCTCCGGTTGACCCTTGGTCAGGGTGCCGGTCTTGTCCATGACGACGGTGTCGATACGAGCCGCGGTCTCCAGGGCGGTGGCGTTCTTGAAGAGGACCCCACGCTTCGCACCGAGTCCGGTGCCGACCATGATCGCGGTCGGGGTGGCGAGCCCGAGCGCGTCGGGGCAGGTGATGACGACCACCGTGATGGCGAACAGGATCGCCACCTGGATGGTTGCGCCGGTGACCAGCCACACAAGGAGGGTGAGGGTTCCGCCGATGAGGGCCACGAGAACGAGCCAGAATGCGGCCCGGTCAGCGAGTCTCTGTCCGGGCGCCTTGGAATTCTGCGCCTCCTGGACCAGGGCGACGATCTGCGCAAGGGCGGTATCCGCGCCGACTTTCGTGGCACGAACGCGCAGGGTTCCGGTGGTGTTGACTGTGGCGCCGATCACCTGCGAGTCGACAGACTTGGCGACGGGGAGACTCTCTCCCGTGACCATGGACTCGTCGACATCCGAATCGCCCTCCACCACGGTTCCATCGGTCGGAATCTTCGATCCCGGCCGCACCAGCATCAGATCCCCCGGTACCACCTCGGAGGTGGCGACCTCGACCGGTTCTCCGTCGCGGATGACGAACGCCTTGGACGGAGCCAATTCCAGCAGGGTCCGCACGGCGTCGTTCGCCCCGCCCCTCGCCCGCATTTCGAACCAGTGCCCGAGCAGGACAAAGCTGGCGAGAACGGTGGCCGCCTCGTAGAAGACGTCGCCGCCTCCGGTGACGGTGACGACCAGGCTGTAGAGCCAGCCCGCGCCCACGCCCACGGCCACGAGCACCATCATGTCCAGGGTGCGCGCACGCAGGGCCCGGAATGCGCCGTCGAAGAAGATCCACGCCGAGTAGAAGATGACGGGCAGGGAGAGGACGAGCGAGAAGACGTCGTCTCTCAGTCCGAACGGCGCGGGCACCGTGAAACCGATGACCTGCCGCCCGATCGGAGACCACAGGATGATCGGTATCGACAGGATGGCCGCCACGAAGAACCGGTTCCGCATGTCGTGGATCATCGAGTCCATTGACATCCCCGCATGACCGCCGTGCCCCATCACCTCCTGCGGAACGCGCGTGATCGGCTCGGCGGGTCCGCCGTGGGCATGGCCGGATTGCGGTCGTGGTGCCGCGGGCACGTGCGCCGAGTGGCCGCTCATCGGACCCGAAGCATCCGTCAGGGGGTCGCAGATGTGGTCGGGAACCGAGAGTCCCGCGCAGTGGTATCCGCAGTCCCGCACCCATGAAGTCAGATCGGAGACCGAGGTCCGCTCGGGGTCGAAACTGACCGTGGCGGTCTGGGCCAGCGGGTTGGTGTCGACGCTCAGCACTCCGGGGCGTCGGGAGAGGACGGCATCGGCGACGGACTTCGACGACGCCCAATTGACGCCCCCGACCTCCATCACCACGGTTTGGGACTTCTGGCTCACGCTCCCTGCCTCTCCGGAATCCGAAACCTCCGCTGCGCCTGTGGCGAGAGCGACCCCTCTGGACACGTGTCACCGATGGTTCGTCGAATCGCACACGAACCGGCGCAACTCACCGTGCCGTGGAACTTTCCGCCGACCGGTCAGGTGCGCCGAAGAGCGGCCCGGCGGGTGGTGAACTCATCCTCATCGATCTCGCCCCGCGCAAATCGCTCGCTCAGTATCCGCTCGGCGTCGTGATGTGTCGGTCGAGGGTCGCCGCCCAGACCCGACGTCGGGCGTCGCACCAACCACACCACCAGCGTGATGAGTCCGCCCCAGAACAAAACCATCATGACGGTCATCGCGATCCATCCGCCGACTCCCCAGTCTCCGCCGTACCATCCGTACATAGTCGTCGTACCTCCTGCGGGAAGAATAGCGCTCCTGAGTGTGAGGAAGGTAGGGACCTTCGTCCCTCAACTCCGGTTGTGCACACGGTGCGGCCGGTCATCCCCGCGCCGACGTCCGTACCCTCCCCCTCCGTCCAAGCCGAAAACGCAGGACATTCGCCGCGGAACGGCCCCTTTCGCCGCCGATGCCCCTCCTTCGTGGCGGATCTCCTGCGTTTTGGGACAGAGAGGGGAGGATGCTCGGGCAGGAGCACCGCAGCATCCGACGCGTTCTAGACTCGGTCACATGCCCGAAACACCGTCTCAGATCGACTGGAAGCCCCGCTCGCGCACCGTGACCGACGGAATCGAGGCCATGACCTCTCGGGGCATGCTCCGGGCGGTGGGAATGGGGGACACCGACTGGG
>JANMBI010000234.1:0-2029 GCA_031360325.1 Frigoribacterium sp.
CTTCCGTCAGCCATCTCTGGTCTGCCACGCGACTCGGTCGTGAACGTGACGGCTCTCGTCACGCTCAACAAATCCGAACTCGACGAGAAGAGTGGCCAGATCTCGGACGGGATTCTCGACGAAGTGAACCGCGGGCTCCGCCTGGTGCTGGAGCTGTAGCAAGGGGGCACTGCTATGTCATCAGAAGCTGCACGTCCGACTTGAGTGCAATCTCATTCAACGCAGACGCCACGTTGTCCAGATCGTCGTCGAACAGGTCTGCGTACGTGTCGAGCGTCATCGCGGCGGATGCGTGGCCGAGCATCCGCTGCACCGACTTGACGTGGGCGCCGGCAGACACGGCGAGGCTCGCGGCGGTGTGGCGCAGCTCGTGGGGCGTGATCCCGTCGAGGCCGACCTCGGTGGCGGCGGGATCGAACCAGCCTTTGCGTAGGGCGTGGTTGCGCAGGTAGGTCTTCGTGCGCACCCCGAAGAAGACCGGTTGCGATCCCGGGCGCCCGGCGACCTGCTGCTCGAGCATGGTGACGAGAAATTCGGGGATCGGGATGGAGCGGTGCTCGTAGTCTTTCGGCGCCTCGATGCGCTGGTAGCCATTGTCGGCGACGACGGTCTGCTTCACCTGGAGGCGGGCGCGGGGGAGGTCGAGATCCTGGATGGGCAGGCCCGACAGTTCGCCCCAACGGAGTCCGCAATACGCCATCAGCAGGATGAACCGGTCGTTGCCGAATTCGCGCCCGTGGGGCCGCCTGCCGACCGCCAGGGCGAGCGCGGCGACCTCGTCGTGGCTCAGGTAGCGCTTCGCGGTCTAGATCCGCTTCGGCAGCTTGAGGCGCTGAGCCGGGTTGGCGGGGAGGCGTCCGTCGTCGACGGCGAGCTGGAGGGCACCGGAGAGCACGTTGACGACCTTGCGAACCGTCTCGGGGGAGCCGGGGATTCCCGCGGCCCACTGCTGCGCTTGCAGCCGGGTGAACTGCCCGATCTGGATCGGTCCGAGCCGTGGACGGATGTGGGTGTTGATGATGCCGATGGCCCGGGTGCGACTCGTGGCCCGGAGGTCCGGTCGGGCGGCGACCCAGACATCCATCCAGTCGCTGATGGTGACGCGGGTCTTTGTCGGCTCGATGTAGGCGCCGCGGCTCTTGTCGAGCTCGATGCCGGCCAGGAACGGCTCCCCGTCGCGCTTGGTGCGAAATCCCCGCTTGGAGGTCTGGAAGCGGTCGGGCCGGCGATAGAGCACCCGATAGCGGCGGCCCGCCTGAGTGGCGTACGACTCGATGCTTCCCATGCCTTCCTCCATGACATCCGACTGATTGCGCTCGGCACACTAGCGATGACCGCTGTCACGGAGATCCTCGGGGCTGCTACCTGGGTACAAGGATTCGGGCCAACTCCCGGGCGTGGATTGGCGGTTCAGCGACCGCTGCCTTTTCGTTTGACTCTTCTTTGAGAACGAATAGGCAAACGAATAGTTGTGGGGTGTTTCTCCCCTGTCCCGCCGCCGATCCCGAGCGAGCTCGCGTCCTGACCCCTCACACTCCGCAAGCTACTTGTAAGGGGTCAGGACGTAAAGGAGCGGCGGCGGGACAGGGGAGAAACCGGTGCAGGGTTTGGGGTACAGAGTGGTCAGGCCGAGAGCAGGGGCTTGATCTGGTCGAGTTCCTCGTGATGCGGTGGTCTGGCGACTTCGAGGTCGTCTCGGCTGTCAAGGGTCGGTGCTCTGAAGGTTCTTGACGTCAATAAGACCGTCACGCCTATTGACGGCAATAAGTCCGTCAGCTAACCTGAAGGCAATAAGACCGTCAGGAGGAGTTATGGGTGCACGCGGAGAAGTGAAGAGCGCGGAAGCTCTTGGTCGAATGTTGCAGCAGGGGCGACTGGTCAAGGGGATGACCCAGAGGGAACTTGCCGATCGCCTCGACACTGACCAGAAGTACGTCTGGGCATTGGAGTCCGGCAAGAACGCCATCGTGCTCGAGCGCATCTTCCAGATCATGCGCGAGACCGGCGTTCGCATGTACATGGAGATCGA
>JANMBI010000185.1:0-3632 GCA_031360325.1 Frigoribacterium sp.
CTTCGTACCTCGCTACGAGCGGTTCGGTCGGAAGAACCCGTGAGCCTGCCGCGGGCGATGCCGAACAGGCTGCGAGCCCCGCGGTTGCGGTGGCGAGCACTGCGGCGCCCATGAAGGTGCGCCTGTTGAACGTGTGGGTCATGATTTCTTTCTGAAGACAGCGGAGACCTTCCACCGGGGAGAGGTCAGGTCGAAGGCCGGAGGAGCGCACGCGAGGTACTGCCCCTCCGGCCGGGAATGCGCCGGAAGGCGCCGGAAAAGCGCAGGATCGATGGTTACAGCGAGGCGAGCAGAGCGCTCATCTCGGTGATTTCGGCCTGCTGATCGGTCACGATCTTCTTGGCGAGCGCGATCGCATCCGGATTCTTGCCCGAGGTCACTTCCACTTTCGCCATGTCGATCGCGCCATTGTGGTGCTGCGTCATCTGGGTCAGGAAGAGCTTGCTCGCCGTGAGGCCGGTCGCACTCTTCAGAGCGTCCATGTCGGCGGGCGACATCAGGCCGCTCATTCCGGCCATATTGGACATGCCGCTCGGCACCGGAGCGCCCCAGGCCGTGAGCCAGCCCTTCATCGTGGTGATTTCCGGGGACTGGGCCGCCTTGATCTTGTTGGCGAGGGCGGTAACGCGCGGATCGATTCCCTGCTTGTCGAGGACCATCTGAGCCATCTCCACCGCCTGTTCGTGGTGGGGGATCATGCCGGTGGCAAAGGCGACATCAGCGCTGTTGGATGCCCCGGAGCCCGCGGTCGGCGGCATGGACGAACCGGCGCCCATGTCCATCCCCGGCGTCGAGTTGGCGGTGGAGCATCCGCTGAGCAAAAGCCCCGCGCTGAGAACACCGACGATTACTGCGGTAGTGCGTACTGAAGAAATCAATTTTCAAACCAATCAAGAGAAGGTGAACAAACGGATGAGGTGTCGCCGAAGCGACACGAACGTCAGACGAGTGACGCGCCCAGAGAGATCAGATTCTGCTGATGGAGAGTTGGGTAAGGGATGGCGGACGAGGCGCCGGGAGCAGCGGAGCGAGGATCGCGAGCGCTCGAGCCGCGGTGGCGAACAGCTTCCGCCGGCGGTGGGGAAGGATGAGCAGGAAGCCGGCGATGACAGCGGTGGTCGCCAGTCCGCACGCCATTCCCGATGCGAGGCAGGTGGCGCCGCTGGCCAGAAGGCAGGGATTCGCTGCCCCCGCCGGAGCGCTGTCGAGTCCGGTCACCGGCACGGAGGCCATCGCCACGGTCCCGTGCGGGGCCGCTCTCGGCGCGCCAGAGAGCGGCAACGCGGTGGCAGGCATCGCGGTGGCCGCAGTGGCAGGCATCGCGGTGGCCATCATCGAATGCATTCCGGCGAGTCCGAGAAAGACCGCGGCTACCGCGGCGACCGCAAACAGCACACTCGCGAGGGACCGGTACGTCCGGGAGTTGCCGACGGCGACGTCGATCGCGTGATGTCTCACGTGGTCAGCGCCCCCTGTCTCGGTCTCGTTCGTCGGCTCGTTGTTTGCCCGCAAGGCTAGCCCATCCATCCAGTGACGAACCTCGGATTCACGAACGATACTTGAGAACTCTGGCAAATCACCAGGCTTTGTCGAAATAGTCACGCCGACAGCGTGTGGAGGCCGCACCCTCGCCGTCGGCCCGGCCCGACTGCCGCTGGCCACTCGCCGCTGGCCACTCGCCCGAAGAGGCGTCTCTCCCAACAGTCCGGTGGGTAAATTCCGGTCGGGAAGAACCGAATTTGGCCCCAAGGAAACGAGTCAGGGGAGCCGTAACTGGCCGTAAGGTGGTCGTCTGCCGTAGCATTTGGGCACGTCGGCAACCCGAGTTGCGCCCCGAACGGGAGGACACCATGACGGCAACGGATCAACCGGCGCAGGGCGTGCCCCCGGAGTTGGATGCCGGAACATCGGATCAACCCGGCAACGAGTCCAAGCGACGAAATCCGGTTTCCCGATTCTTCGGAGTGCTCGGTCCCGGCCTGGTGACCGGTGCCGCCGACGATGACCCGTCGGGCATCGCCACCTACTCTCAGGCGGGCGCAACCTACGGCAACAGCATGCTGTGGACCGTGCCGCTCACCCTTCCGCTCATGATGGCGGTGCAGGAAATCTGTGACCGGATGGCTCTTGCCACCGGTGACAGCCTCGGCATGTTGATCCGACGCAGATTCAGTCGCCGCTCTCGAATTGCCATTGGTGTCCTATTGGCTCTTCTGATCGCAGCGAATTGTTTGAACCTCGCGGCGGACCTGAATGCGATCGGTCAGGGCATGAATCTGCTGCATGCTGGCCCTGCCTTTGTGTGGGCCGCTGTCGCCGGAGTCGGCATCGCCGTGGCCGTGACAGCGGGTTCGTTTGCGATGATCGGTCGAATCTTCAAATGGCTATGCATGGTGCTTCTGGTGTATGTCGGGGTCCTTTTCGTCTCCCATGTGAACTGGATCGACGTGGGCCGTGGGCTGATCGGTGCCCAGATAAGATTCAGCCCCGCCTACCTGGGCCTCGTGGTCGGGGTTCTCGGGACCACAATTTCCCCCTATATGTTCTTTTGGCAGTCGGCGCAACGCATCGAAGAACTCCGCGCTGAAGACCGCGGCGGCGACACGGCGCCCGCGCTCGATGATCGACCCCGCAAGGAAGCCACCAGACGTCTCCGGAACGGACGAATCGACGTGTTTTCCGGGATGGCATTTTCGGTGCTGATCATGTTCGCCATCATCGCCTCGTCCGCCGCCACTCTCGGCACCCACCACAGAGCCGTCTCTAGCGCCGCGGAAGCCGCTAAAGCTCTTGAACCCATCGCCGGAAACTACGCCGGCTATCTTTTCGCTCTCGGCTTCATCGGCTCCGGCGTCCTCGCGGTTCCCGTGCTAGCGGCCTCCGGCGCCGCCGGAATGGCCGGCCTGCTCAACAAGAACTGGGGTCTGGACCGCAGCCCACGAAGAGCACCACTGTTCTATATTCTTCTCGGCGTCGGAATCGTCGCCGGCACCGTACTGGCTATCGTCTCGACCGACCCCATCGGACTCCTGGTACTCAGCGCCATCATCAATGGCATCGCCGCTGGCCCCTTCCTCATCGTCATCATGCTCATCTCCCGCGACAAGACCATCATGGGCGAATTCCGCAACGGAAGACTTGCCGCCACCATGGGATGGGCCACCACCGCCATCATGTGCATCGCCGGCACCTACGGAGTCTGGTTCACGATCACCGGCGGCCGATGATCCGTCGACGCAACAGCCGAGAGATCCGAAGAGACAAATGTGTCAAGCGACTCGTCGATTTCCGGACGAAATCTGCCTCGACTTCCTGGTCCGTGACCCGCGGCCGATGTGTGTGGACCCACACGCAACAGATCATGTGCTCGCAAGAACATGCCTCCGGCAGGCAGGTATGGTGGCGGTGTCAGTGACGCACGGTTGGAACAAAACCGCCTGGGACCACGTGGCTAACCTTCTTCGAAGTGCCGCCGAAACGCCTTCGGCTGACTAAACCTGAGTCCGCGTTAGCGATCGCCGTTGACGACCCTCGCCTTGCGCATCAGCGCTATAGCAACGCCATCGAGGACCAAGAGGATGAACATCGCGGGAATCGCGATGGACAAGATGAACGTGTTGTTGTCTCGTGCG
>JANMBI010000188.1:0-44667 GCA_031360325.1 Frigoribacterium sp.
GCGTTCCCTACATCGCGTCCCCGATGTAGGAGTACTTGACGAACACCTCGGAAGAGAGACCGCAGTCCTCCAACACGCCCTGCATCGCCGAGAGCATGTACTTCGAGTCCCAGCCCATGTAGAGGAAGTGGGCGTCGTCAAGGGCATCCCACTGTCCGTTCCAGGACTGCGCATCGAAGATGGGCCCGCCGCGTCGCGCGCTGAATGCGGCCACCGGCCCCCGGGAGTCCGCCCAAAGACGCGTGAAGACACGGTTGAACAGCGACTTGATGTCGTGGACCTCCCAGTGCTCGCCGCGGTACTCCACGTACTCGAACTCCCGCTGCCAGCCCCGCGGCCACCCGTGCCTGTATTGCGCATCGAGGATCGGAGTTAGCCCGTCGTCGTCTATTCCCGCGGCCGCCGGGCGCGCCCACACGGCCACGAAATCGCCCGTGAGAGCGGAGGTTCGAGCTCCGATCGCCGCGGTTCCCCAGGCGGGAATGTCGGCGAGTGCTCTCGTCGCCGGCACCGCGCTCGCCGTGTACAGGCCCCGCTTTCCGGGGAACGACGCGTCGAGAGCCCCTTCGGCAAAGCGCTGCTCGAGAAGGGTGAGATTGCCGAGTGTCCGGGTGAGGGCCCGATGGCTGTTCTGCTCATCATCGGTGTAGTCGGACCAGGCACGGGTTCCGTCGCCGCTCCAGGTATCGCCCGGCGCAAACGGGAAGATGTGCTCGACCTCCAGGTCGACCGCTCGGTCGTTGCCGATAAGGCGGCCAAGGACGTATGTGGCGTGCGGAAGATCACCGTACTTCAGGGCCACCCGCACACGTTCGTCGGACGGGGTGACCCGGGCGATCGCGTTGGTCAGAGCACCCGGTCCCTGCTCGAGCGCCCGGCACAGACGCCCCACCAGACGCTCGTTTCCGAGGCCCACCACGGTCCGTCGAAGAAGGAGCGACTGGATCTGTTCGAGTGTTGCGACCAGGGTGGTCGCCTCGGACTCACCCTCGGCGTAGTCGTGGTAGGCGCGCATCACGAGCGGGTAGATCCCGCGCCCGAAGGTGTTCGCGAAACCGAGGTGGCGGGAAACCTCGGCATCGGGCGCCCCCGCGGCATTCAGCAGGATGCGGTAGATGTGCGAGTACTCTCGCCACTCGGCGGCGTGCAGGCGGAGGGACTCGACGTCGAGCCGAGGGAACCGGTGCCGGAACGCGTCATACACACCGCGCCCGCCGGTGGCATCGACCTCACGTCCCGTCTTCATGACCAGGTAGTGCCGCCAGAAGCCGGCGATCGACTCCCCGGTGTTCAGCTCGATCGGCACCCAGAATGAGTCCTCGATCTCGCTCTGCTCCGCGTGCGAGAGGCCCATCAGCACGTAGTTGTGGATCAGCTCATGGTCAAGCAGCGGCTCGCCGGTGGAGTTGAGACTCTCGAAGATCTGCTGGGCGTTGGCATCGGCGCCCAGGGTGATGGCGACATGCTCCAGCCGCTGAAGTCCCCTCCAGATGCGCCGGGCTTCTGCCGCCGGAATCTGGCTGCGGAAGAAGGCGTAGTTGTCGTCGAACCGAGAGTCGCGAAGGGCCGCATCCGCGAGTCGACGGTCAAGAACGACGCTCTCGAATATCTCGGCCCAGGCTCGGTGCGGACGGAGCTTGGTGCGGGTACGACTCGAGTCACGCACCAGAACCCTCTCGAGGTCGGTCGCCAGGGTGGGATCGCCGGCCAGCACCGGGTCGTGCAGCACGCTGTGATGAAGGGCAGCGACCAGCAGCATGAGCGTCGTGATGCGCTGCTGGCCGTCAATGAGCACGAGTTCGACGGCACTGCTGTCGCCGCCGCCGGAGGGCGTGACGCTGACCGAGGACAGGATCGACCCGATGAAGTGCATGTGCCTCTCGTCGGAGTCGGCAACGGCGCGGATGTCGGTGAGCAGTTGTTCGCAGGCGCCGATGTCCCACCGGTACTGTCGCTGATACACCGGCACGACGATTGTCGTATCCGCGGCGGAGAGCCAGGCGACGGTGTTGACGGCGGTCGCTTCGATATTGGTGGCGGTACCCATGGTTGGCACCAGCTTATTCGGAGGTCGGCGTCCACCGATCCCCTCGGGGTGCCGAATGTTAGGCTCACCTAAGTGGGCCTGTTAAAACGTGCTGGCCCCCGACGAAGGGACATGGTTCACACCATGGGTTACATCAAATCTGCCGCGCTCGAAGAGTCTGGCTACGTCGTTCTCGACCGTTACAACCAGGAGCTGGACCCCCAGGAGTGGCGCGATATCGAGTTCGTCGACTGGAAGTCCTCGGGTGAGACCCAGTTTGCTCCGCTGGCGAGCGCGAAGGGTGAGATCGAGGTGAACGGCTTCTGGAACCACACTCCGCCGCGCACCGACAAGGACGGCGTGTGGATCCCCTCACAGGTCGAGAAGGCCCCCAATCTCGTGCGGCGCGCGCGGGAACCCGGTGCCAACGTGGGGCGCTGTCGGGTGATCGAGCTGCAGCCGAACACCTACGCAGACACCCTGTACAACCTGCACCAGGACGACAACAACCGCCTCAATCCGGACGGCACCGGATGGGTGGTGCGCGGCTTCTTCAACCTCACCGATGACAGGGACAGCTTCTTCGTGCTGCGTGAGAACCGCACCGACCCGAGCGTCGAATATCGGATCGCCCTGCCCTCCGGAGCCCAGTTGATCATCGACACGCAGCGTCTCTGGCACGCCGCCACCCATCTCGGTAGCGAGCCTCGCTATTGCCTCATCACGTCGTGGGAATCGGGCCCGGAGCTCGATGCCTACATCGAGAAGCAGAATGGCGTCAGCCGCGTACCGAACGTTGAGGTGCCCCAAGACATCCTCGATGCCGGCCAGGCCGAGCAGGCTCGGCGGATCGCGGCGCGCGCCGCGTTCTATGCGGCCAAGGGTCAGGCGGAGAAGACCGCGATGAGCGAGGCCTGACCGCCAACTCGTTGTGAGCGAAGCCCCGATCGATCGGGGCTTCGCTCACGCAGGAGTTCGGTGCCGGCCGAGGGGTCCCGCCCCTCACCAGGCGCCGCGCGGCGCCGACACCACTTCGACCGGGGTCGTGCGCCACCGAGAGCCGTTGCCGTAGTGGCTCGACGCCCACGGGGATGCCCAGATCGCCTGTTCCGTGATGCTCGTGGGGGCCGAAACGGCAAAGGCGGCCGCGATTGTGGAGAACGACGGATTGCGGTGGAGATTTTCGGCCGCCATCTGTGCGGCGATAACCAGATTGGCATAGCTCCCGAGGCCACTCCCACCTCCCGAGCCATAGCCGTTGTTCATGGGGTTGTTGCGATTCCACCAATCGTTCGGGCCGTTTTCCTGTCTCATCCAGCGCACCATCACGGTGACGTTCGCGTCCGATTGGGGCCACCCGCCGGAGAGCAGCACCAGTTTCGCCCAGTCGTAGTTGGTTCCGCTGGCGGCGAGGGAGGTCACCCCGGCTGTCGCCGAGTAGCCGTCTCGCGATCCCGTATCCACGACCGCTCCGGCCGACACGTGGAGAGACTGCGGGTGAGTCGCGATGTAGCGTTCGAGCTGACCCGCCGCATCCGGTGCCGCGGGAGGCGCGATTGCGAACACGGCCAGAAGCGCCAGGGCTCCGAGCGCGCCCCCCACTGAGAGCGCGGGCCGATTCGGCGATCGCGGCGCTCGGCGACGGCGCGGCGTCGAGCGGCGAGGGCGGGCAGCGGAGTGTGACGGGGTCATAGGCGGGGCGCTCCCGGGCGGCGCGTGCTGGCGGTGTCCGGAGAAACAGCGTCGAGGCTATCAGAAGCGGGTGGAAGGCCCGCTGTTGAGCGGGGGATAGACGCCTCGCGCCTAGCGCGCCGACCGAGCCACTGTCAACCCCTGAGTCGCATTTGGGCCATTCACATACGCTGAATCTAACCAGAAGAGGGGTCACTCATGACGATGAACGCCTATGACGACGACGAGTCCGCCATCGATGCTTTCCCCGGAACGGCCCAGGTCTCGGTTGATCCCCTCCGCGACTATCTGCAGCGCATCGGTCGCGCCCGTCTCCTCACCGCCGAGGAAGAGGTGAGCCTCGCGCGACGGGTGGAAGTGGGCGTGCTCGCCGGGGAACGACTCTCGAAGCAACCGCAGCTCGACGGCAAGTCCACCCGCGAGTTGCTGTGGCTCACCCGTGACGGAGATGCCGCGTACCAGCAGTTCGTCTGCGCCAACCTCCGGCTCGTGGTCAGCATCGCCAAGCGCTATGCCGGACGCGGGTTGCCGATCATGGATGTGATCCAGGAGGGCAATCTCGGCCTGGTCCGGGCGGTCGAGAAGTTCGATTACACGATCGGAAACAAATTCTCGACCTATGCCACCTGGTGGATCCGTCAGTCGATCCTGCGGGGCATCGCCGACTCGAGTCGAATCATCCGGATCCCGGTGCACACGGTCGAGAAGATGGACAAGCTCGATCGGGTTCGCCGTGACCTCATGAATGAACTCGGTCGCACTCCGACGCTTGAGGAGGTTGCCGATTCCGCGCAGGTGACCGTGGCGGAGGTGATCAAGCTCGCCAAGTCCAATCACGAAACGATCTCGTTCGGAGTGCCGATCGGCGACGACGGCACGACGGAACTCGGCGACCTGATCGAAGACACCGACACCCCCCAGCCGCACGAGTCGGTGGAGATCGGCCTGCGGCATGACGACATCCGCCGCAGGCTCGACGCCCTACCGCCTCGAGACGCCACCGTCATCCGCCTGCGCTTCGGTCTCGAAGGCCGGCAGGCACTCACGCTCGACGAGGTGGGAGAGCTGTACGGAATCACCCGAGAGCGGGTGCGTCAGCTGGAGACTCGCAGCCTCAGACGACTGCGCAGCGCCGACCTACACTCCTACCTGGTCTGACCCGAGCCGCAGGGGACCTTCTCCGGTCACTCTTCCGTCGTCGTGCCGACGGCACCGACCTCTTCGGTGAGCTGGAGACCCTGGGCGCTGTTCGATGAGATGGTGAGGGCTTCGAGCCACTCCCGATTGATCTTGGGCATCCGGCCACCGGCATAGCGGAAAACCAGCGGAATAGAGGAATCGAGCCAGATCACACTCCGACCGTCACCGACACTCTGCTCGTCACGCCACGAGAAGAAGAAGCTCTCATCGCGCCTCAATTTGAGGCCGATCACCAGCTGAAGGTGGGCGAGTACTCGATCGTCGAAGGAGACTTCCATTGTCTGTCCGTAGAGCAGCTTCCCCACGCGTGGTCTCCTTTCCATGTGGTGAACCGCGCGCAGCGGGCAAGGGGTCGCGACGGTGGAACGCGAGTTTGGTTGAACCCCCGGTTCTGAACTGAACGTTACTACCTTGTTCAACCGATGGATGAGGTTTCGCGAGGATTCGACAACCGCCGCCCGCCCAGTGAGCGGGTCCTCCCCGCTGGGCGTCCGCTCCCTCGAGCATCGACGGCGCGACGGGTGTCCGGCGAACCGTGTGCGTTCACCCCCCGCGGGGCGAAGCCCTAGAGTCGAGGGCGTGGGTGCGATCTCTTCTTCGACCGAAGCCGGCCGACGCAGGGCCGGCCGACGCCGAGCGGCTCTACGCAGAGCAGGTCGATGCTGAGCCGGGGGGCGCTTGCGCTGGTTCTCGCCTCCGTCCTCTGGGGAACCACCGGCACCGCGGCGAGCTTCTTGCCCCGGGACGTCGGATCGCTCGCAGTGGGATCGGCCACCATGGGGATCGGTGGCCTCCTCCTCTACGCGATTTCTGCCGGGCAGTCCAGAGCGGCCATTCGCAACCCCGCATCCCGCCCGTGGCTCCTGCTCGGCGCAATTGGCGTCGCCGTGTACCCACTGGCGTTCTATTCCGCGATGAACGACGCCGGAGTCGCTGTGGGGAACGTCGTTGCCCTGGGATCCGGGCCGGTCTTTGCCGCGTTCTACGAGTGGGTATGGGAGCGGCACCGACCCGGTCGGTTGTGGCTTGCGTGCACGTCGACCGCGATTGTCGGAGTCTTCCTCCTCGCGGCGGGAGGGTCCGCGCGGGTCCCCGCACCGGGGGGGATGGGCACCGGAGTGATCCTCGGTCTGGTCGCCGGTGCCGCCTATGCGCTGTATGCCTATGCGTCATCCCGTGCCATCTCTCTTGGCCAATCGTCACGCGGCGTGATGGGCGGCATGTTCGGAATCGGCGCGCTTGTGCTGCTTCCGGTACTCCTGATCACCGGTGAGCCGCTCCTCCAGTCGCCCGACACCGTGGCAATCACCGCCTATCTCGCCCTCGGGCCGATGCTCGCGGCGTACCTGTTGTTCGGAATGGGGATCCGTTCGCTTCGTAGCAGTTCGGCCACCACGATCACCCTGATCGAGCCGATCGTCGCCACGATGCTTGCCGTCGTGGTCATCGGGGAGAGGCCGGGGGTGGTGAGTTGGATCGGACTAGCGCTCGTGTTCGCGGGTGCCGCCGTGATCGCCTCGGCTCGTCATCCTGACAAATCGCCGTGAAGCCGTATCATTCTGGGCATGGAAACTCGGCATGGACTCTGACCGCGATCGCGAATCCGAACACTACGACGACGACCTGCTTGCCGCCGCGATGGCGGAGGAGGCCGTGCGTCTCGGATTGACCGGCGCCATCTCGATCATGCCGCCGCCCACCGGGCCCGCGGTCAGCACTCCGCGTCCGCCGCCGCATGCGAGCGCGGTGGCATTCGGACCCGGGGCACCGGACGAACCCGCTGCCTCCGCGGCCTCGGACCCTGATCTCTCCGGCTCCGTTGCTGCGCTCTCCGAGTCTGCCCCCGTGGTCCCTGTGCCTTGGCTCTCCGTCGGTGGCCCCTCCGTCGGTGGCGACCATCGCGACTCGACAACCGACGCTCCTCCGGAGTCGGGCACGTCCGATGAGAGTCCTCAACCGCTCCGGCTGGCGGAACTCCCCGCACCGTCCGGGCCACCCGTCGTGTTCCCGGCCGAGGACGCTGAGCCGATGGACGAGAACTCGCTTCCGACTCGACGTGCCATTCGTGACGCGGAGCACGCCCGGATTCGTGAGGGACACTCGCGACGCGGAGGCCTGCGTGAATCGCCGGTCGCCCCGGTGTCACCGACGGTACCCCCGCTCGTACCCGGGATTCTGGGCCAGGTGCCCAGGTCTCCGATCCACGAACTCGTCGACCAGGTCGATCCGTTTCCCGTTGTGCCCCCGGTTCCACCGGCGATTCCGGTCGATCCGGCGATTCCGGCCGAATCCGTGCTCCCGGCATCGCAGCACGCCGAGAGGGTTGCGGGCGAACCGGTCGGAGCCTCCGTTCTCGGGGACCGGCCGGTATACAAACCCCGGGTCGTACCATCCGAATCTCTCGACGATGTCGAAGACCAGGCGTGGCCGACGACCACCACCAACCCCTGGCTCCAGTCCGTCCCGGTCGTGGTCGAGCCGCCCCGGAGAGCCGGATCTCCCTTCGCACCCGAAGTGACCGGCTCGCAGCCGACCCCACTCGATCGCCGGATCGGCGGCGCAACCCGCCTGTTCTGGCTCTGGTTCGCCGCCAATTCGTCGGTCATCAGCCTCGCCTTCGGAGCGGCGCTGTTCTCGCTCGGCATGAGTCTGCGCCAGGCGGTGGTCGCAGCCTTCGTGGGTGTGGCGATCTCATTCCTCCCCCTCGGGCTCGGCACTCTCGCCGGCAAGTGGAGTGGTCAGCCCACCATGATCGTGTCCCGCGCCACCTTCGGCGTCATTGGCAATGTCGTGCCGTCCACCGTGGCCATCGTGACCCGACTGTTCTGGGGGGCCGTGCTCCTGTGGCTGATCGCGGCCTCCACAGCCCGCATTCTGGTAGGGGCGAAACTCGGCGCAGCTCTCAGTGAGCTACAACTCATGGTGATCGTGATGGCGGTCGGCTTCCTGATCGCCGTAGCCGTGGCCGTCTTCGGCTACCCACTGCTCGCCCGCATCCAATTCGCCCTCAGCATTGCGTCAGCGGTGCTCATTCTCGTGTTCATCGGGATCACCTGGCGCGCGGTCGATTTGACGACGGCGCTCACCGTCAGAGACGGTCCGGTGCTCCATGTCGTGACGGGCGTCGTTCTCGTGTTCAGCTTCGTCGGGTTGGTCTGGGCGACCAGCACCGGCGACCTTGCCCGCTATCAGCGCCCGAGTTCGTCCGGGGGCGCTTCGATGCTGTGGGCCTCCTTCGGAACCACACTTCCCGCGTTCCTCCTCATCGGGTATGGGGCGGTGCTTGCGGCGTCGAGCCCGGCGACGGCGAGGGGGCTCACCAACAGCCCCCTCGACACGATCGCCGGTCTCCTCCCGAGTTGGTATCCCCTCCCGCTCATCGCGGCAACCGTCCTCAGCCTGCTGTCCGGGGTGGCCCTGAGCATCTACTCCGGCGGTCTCGCTCTCGGGTCCCTCGGGTTTCGGTTATCGAGGGGTGGGGCGACAGTTGTCGTGGGAATCCTGATGTTCGCCGTAGCGATCGCACTCGGCTTCACCGTGACCAACGTCGTCACCGTGTTCCGTGACCTCGCGACCACGCTCTCCGTGCCGGTTGCTGCGTGGGCCGGACTGTTCGCCGCGGAGATGACCCTCCGTCGCCGGCGGTTCGATACTCCTTCGCTCCTGGCACGCGGCGGGGTCTATCCCGACGTCAACTGGATCAACCTCTCGATGCTCGTCGTGGCGTCGGTGATCGGTTTCGGCTTCACCTCGGCTACCGTGGCCGGGCTGCAGTGGGAAGGATACCTCTTCGCCGCGCTGGGAGTACCTCTGTCGAGTCCGCTCGGCGGCACGGACCTTGGGGTGCTCGTCGCTCTGCTCCTCGGCCTCCTCACCCCCTTGGTCTCGGGCGTGCACGCGATCCGCCGGCAGGAACGCAGAGCCGTCGCACCCGGGTGAGGCGGCTCCGCTTCCGAAACTAGACTGAGCCCATGCCCCGCGTCCCTGCCGAAGCCGTCACCGTCTCGGACGTGCATGGTGCGGTCGAACGGCTGTGGCCCTCCGCCGGAGCCGAGGTCTGGGACTCTCCCGGGCTCCTTTCCGGCGACCCCGACCGCTCGGTCACCGCCATTCATCTCGCCGTCGACGCGGTTCCGGATGTCGCGGACGAGGCCGTCGAGGTGGGCGCCGATCTCCTGCTCGTCCATCACCCGCTACTCCTTCGCGGTGTCACGAGCGTCGCCGAGGATCGCTACAAGGGAGTGGTGATCGCGCGACTCATCCGCGGGGGCTGCGCCCTCATCGCCGCTCACACGAATGCGGATGTCGTGGAGACCGGCACCTCCGCGGTGCTCGCGGCGCGCCTCGGACTTCAGGAGACGCGGCCGATCCTCGCCGGGCAGACACCATCGCGAGGAATCGGTCGAGTGGGGCGGCTCGCACTGCCCACGACGCTCGGTCGTTTCGCGCGGAAGGTCGCAGAGATCCTGCCGGCGACGGCTTCCGGAGTCCGGGTGTCGGGCGAGTTCGACCGGGAGATCCGCACCGTGGCGCTGTGCGGGGGAGCGGGGGACTCCCTGTTGGCCGACCCGGCAGTCCTCGCCGCGGATGTCTACCTCACCTCCGACCTGCGCCACCATCCGGCATCCGAGACTCGGGAGAATGCGAAGGTCGGCAGCGGTCCGGCCCTCATCGATGTGTCGCACTGGGCCAGCGAATGGCTCTGGCTCGAGGTCGCGGCCGAGGAGTTGCGCACCGTCCTCCCGGGAGTCGTCGTCACGGTGAGCGAACTCCGCACCGACCCGTGGGATTTCACGATCCTCCAATGACCAACCGAATGAGGCACCCATGGCACTGAAGGCCAGCCCGAACGACCAGGCCCACCTGCTCGAGCTGCAGGCATTCGACACCCGGATCCAGCAGCTCGACCATAAATCGAAAATGCTCCCGCAGTTTGCCGTTCTCGCCGGGCTCGAAAGCGAGTCGACCGCGCTACGAGCGGAACTGCTGAGCGCGACCGGCGCCCTCGAAGATTCTCAGCGGGAACTGGGGCGAATCGAATCCGACGTCGCGCTGGTCGAAGCGCGGATCAAGCGCGACACGGATCGCCTCCAGACTTCTTCATCGGTAAAGGATGTCGCGGGGCTCGAGAGCGAACTCGCCGGTCTCGCTCGACGTCAGCTCGACCTCGAGGAGATCGAACTCGGAGTGATGGAACGTGTGGAGGGCATGGAGGCGGCATCCGGAGTTCTGCGATCGCGGTACGACGAGCTACAGGCGACCATCGCACGAGTTCTCGCCGAGAGGGATGAGTCGCTCGGCGTCCTGCACAGTGAACGTGCCCATGCCGCGGCAGATCGCGCGGCGGTCGCCGCTGCTCTCTCGGAAGACCTTCTCGCCCTCTATGAGCGCCAGCGCGCCCGCTACGGCCAGGGGGCGTCCCTGCTTCGCGGCGGGGTCTCGAGTGCGAGTGGAGTGAAGCTCACTGAGAGCGACATGGCGGCGATTCGGGCGGCCGCCCCGGACGACGTCGTGCTCTGCCCCGACAGCAACGCCATCCTGGTGCGCACCGCCGAGTCCGGACTCTGAGTACGCGCTCGGCTGGACTAGGCTGTCGACTCGAATGGGTCGGCAAGACGGTCGCGTTATCCCCCTAAGGATACCGAGGAACGTCCGGGCTCCACAGAGCAGGGCGGTGGGTAATTCCCACCCGGGGCAACCCGCGAGAAAGTGCAACAGAAAGCAGACCGCCACCGGTTTCGGCCGGGGGTAAGGGTGAAACGGTGGTGTAAGAGACCACCAGCGGCCCGCGTGATCGGGTCGGCTAGGTAAACCTCGCCCGGAGCAAGGTCGAACAGGAAGCGTCACGGGCGGCTCGTCCAGTTTCCGGGTAGACCGCTAGAGGTGTGCGGCAACGTACATCGTAGATAGATGGCCGTCGATGACGGGTCTTCGGACCCGTCGGGACAGAACCCGGCGTAATAGCCGGCCCATTCACTCCCCGTCGTCGTTCTTCGGGTGCCTCGGACCTGCCGATCGGCGAGGTGGCTCGTCGACTAGATGCCACGCGCGTTCGACTCGTCCGGTCCGGTCGTCCAGGCCGTGGCGGCCTCCCGGGTCATGTCGAAAGCGAGGTGGCGTTCGATGAGTCCTGCGACCCGGAGTTCGCGCGATGTCGCGACGAATGAGATCTGGTCCACCAGCGATCGGATGCTGTGCCTGCCGGGCCGGCGACTATCGAGGTGGGACGAAGCGCCCGTTGTCCCCTCCTCCACAGGGGTCCATTCTGCCGGGAGTCCACGGAAAATACGCCGATCAGCAGGCGAATGGACCGACCGCAGGAATGTCGGTGGCTGCCGACAGAATCATCGTATGGATTCACCGGCGGCAGTGCTCGACAGCCTCACCGATGACGCCGTGCTGTCGTCCGTCGCGGCCCTCGGAGACGAACAACGGGCGCTCGACGTGCGTCGTGTGTCACTCGCCGGCGAACTCGCCCATCGTTCGCGTGAGGCCCTCGGAAGCGAGGGGATGGCCCGTCGTGCCGGGCACTCGCGGGTCGGATCCTTCCTCGCCGAGTTGTGGGGCATCACGACCGGGGAAGCCATCCGATTGTGCGACGTGGGTCTCGCCACCCGGTGCGGCTCGGCTCTCGATGGCGGCTGGCTGCCTCCGCGCTATCCGAGCGTCGGTTCGGCGCTCTCTGCCTGCACGCTTGGCGTTGACGCCGCCGCAGTGATCGTGCGCGAACTCGAATCCGTGGGACCGCGCTGTTCCGGCGAGAGTCGTCTGGTCGCGGAGAAGGCTCTCGTCGAGCACTGCGGCAATTTCAGCGTGCGAGAGGTGCAGTCGCTCGCGCGGCAGGTACGGGATCGGCTGGACGAGGACGGCGCAGAGCCCCGCGATGAGCTCCGCCGATCGCGCCGGGCGCTGAGGATCTTCACGACCCCCGACGGCATGGTGAAGCTCGACTGGGTCATGCCGCCCGAGATCGGCGGTCTCGTGAAGGCGGGCATCGACGCAATTGTCAGCGAGCAGCTTCGCCAGGCGCGCGAATCCGACGGGATGTCCGACGACCGAATCCTGCCGCAACTTCGCTCGGATGCCGCAGAGCAGGTCTTCCGGCATGTCGCGACCTGCGATTCTCCCGGTGGGGATCTGCCGGCATTCACTCTTGTCGTGCGTATGGCCCTCGATTCGCTGCTCGCCGGTACCGGCGTCGCGGAGATCGACGGAACGGGCGCATCGATCTCCGCCGCCACCGCCCGTCGCCTCGCGGCCGAGTCCGAATTCATCCCGCTGGTGCTCGGCGGAGGCGGTGAGGTGCTCGATATCGGCCGCGCCAAACGACTCTTCACCCGTGCCCAGAAGATCGCCCTGGCCGAACGGGACGGCGGTTGTGCGGTGGGCGGATGCTCGTGTCCGCCGTCCTATGCCGAAGCGCACCACATCCTCTGGTGGAACCGTGGTGGCGAATCGAACCTCGACAACGGGGTGCTCCTCTGTTCCTTCCATCATCACCGAGTGCATGACGACGGCTGGCAGATCGAGGTGCGGGAGGGCATCCCGTACTTCATTCCGCCGCCGTGGGTTGATCCATCCCGGCGGGCGAAACGCGGAGGGCGGGTGCGGCTGGATTGCCTGACGACTGGGCGTGCAGGTTGGCATCGGTGAAGGAAAAAGGTCGAGCTGCTCGCCGAGAGACTGCTCCTTCGAACGCCCGTGAAGGCAGATGTCGCGGCAATCGATTCGGCGGGCCAGAACCCCGACATCCAACGGTGGGTGCCGATCCCCGTGCCGCATCGCGAATCGGATGCGAAGTCATGTGTCCGGGACCATTCAGATACGGGGTGGGAGTCGGGCACCTGCTGCACCTGGGCAGTCCGTGCACGACGGTCTGTTCGATCGAGCGATCGGACCTTGACGAAGTAGCCGGTGATGACCCGACTGTCGGTCACTGGATGGCGCCGGACTCACGATGGGGCGGGCTGCTGTCGGAGGCGCTGCACGCTCTGCTCGACGTCGGACTGTCGACAGCGCCGCACGGTTTGGGGCTCGGCCGAACCGGGTGGCATGCGTACGCGGGCAGTTCGGCCTCTGCCCGCGTCGCACAGAAGGCGTGGTTTCGATTCGAGGGCACGCTTCGGGACGGTGCGGCGGGCCGCGAGGACTGTGGAGGATGGCTGGGTTGCGTGGGACTGGAAGATGGCCGGGTTGAGAGCATCCAGCGGCAAGACTCACGTATGGCGCATCCTGGGACACACTGCCGGGCCTCTGGCCGAAGCTACGCGCCGGGCGAGAACCGATAACCCCATTCCCGGTTCGGTGAGCAGGTAGCGCGGGCGGGAGGGCTCGGGTTCGAGCCTTTTGCGAAGCTGGCCGAGGTAGAGGCGCAGGTAACCGTCCTCGCTTCCGTAGGCCGGCCCCCACACCGTCGTCAGCAGGAAGTGCTTGGTCACGAGGCGCTCCGGGTTGCGCACCAGCACCTCGAGGATGTGCCATTCGGTGGGGGTGACACGATCTCCGAGTCCGACTTCGACACGGTGTGCGCCGCGAGGTCCACCGTCACATCGCCGAAAATAGCTACGGCCACGTCCGGCTCGGCGGGCGAACGGCGGCCGAGCAGCTCGTCGATCGCGAACGCCTTCGTCACGTAGTCATCCGCTCCCGCATCCAGGGCGTCGACCGTATCGGCCGAGTCGGACCGGGGTCGAGAGGCGATGAGGGCGAAAGGCCGACAGCGCCGATCACGTTCGCGAGATTGAGCATGAAATCCTCCTGAAGCGATCAGGCTGCGGCCCATGGGCACGCAACGCCGTCGTGATGCTGACCGGCCGACGAAGTTCGCCCCGGGTCACTCAGGAATTCCACACCCGGGGACGGCGCGCGTCCGGGGAACCATTGGATTCCCAACGCACTTGCGCCGAAGCGTTACAACGATCGTTATCGTGTATTCGCGCGGGCTATCGTCCAGAGGCGAGGGCCGCAGCCCCGAGAATTCCGGCGTTGTTGCGAAGCGTCGCCGGCACGATCGGGGTCTCGAGTTTCAGCAGCGGGATGAAGTCCCGGTATTCCTTTGACACACCGCCCCCGACGATGAACAGATCGGGATGGAAGAGGGCGGTGAGGGCGTCGTAGTACTTCTGCAGTCGGGAACTCCATTCATCCCAGCTCAGGTTCTCGCGCTCCTTGGCGGAATAGGCGGCCTTAGTCTCCCAGTCCAGTCCCTCGAGCTGGAGGTGCCCGAGCTCGGCATTCGGAATCAACACGCCGCGATAGATGAGGGCCGTGCCGATGCCGGTACCCAGGGTCGTCAGGATAACGAGGCCCGAATTCTTCATCGCCGCACCGTAGAGGGATTCGGCGTAGCCGGCGGCATCCGCGTCATTCACGAAGAGGATGTCTCGATTGAGTCCCTGTTCGAAGAGTTTCTCCGCCTCGAGTCCGATCCACTTCTTCGAGACGTTGGCTGCAGACAGGGTGCGACCCGCCACGACGACCGCGGGAAAGCACAATCCCATGGGCAACCTGCGATCCGGTGAGCCGAGCTTCTTCAAAACCTCTTGAACGGTGCCGACGATGTCGTCGGGTTCGCCGCCCTCCGGCGTAGGCAGTTTGACCCGGTCGCTCAGGAGCTTGCCCGTGGCGACATCGACGATCGCCCCCTTGATGCCGGTCCCGCCGATGTCGATGCCTACCGCTTTGTGCGCCATCTAGCCATTCTTCTCATGAGGGTGGGATGCTGCCTGGGCCGCCTTCGGGAGCGTCAGGATGTCGGCCCCGCGCTCTGTCACGACGAGCGTGTGTTCGAACTGGGCCGTGATGCTCCGGTCCTTGGTGACAACTGTCCAGTCGTCAGCCCACATCTCCCACTCGATGCCGCCAAGGGTGAGCATTGGTTCGATGGTGAATACCATGCCGACTTCGATCTCGGTCGAATAGGCGGGCGCCGCGTCGTAGTGGGGGATGATGAGGCCCGAATGAAAGGCCTCTCCTACACCGTGTCCGGTGAAGTCGCGCACGACCCCGTAGTCGAATCGTCGAGCATAGGACTCGATGGCGCGGCCGATCACGTTGACCTCGCGACCCGGGGCAACGGCCTTGATCCCTCGATTGAGCGACTCGCGGGTTCGATTCACCAGGTCGGTAACCTCCGGGGTGGCTTCTCCGACGACGAAGGTCTGATTGCTGTCGCCGTGTACGCCGTTCTTGAAGGCCGTGATGTCTATGTTGACGATGTCACCGTCTTCGAGCACGGTGTCGTCGGGGATTCCGTGACAGATCACCTCGTTCACCGAGCTGCACAGCGACTTGGGGTACCCGCGATAGCCGAAGGTCGATGGGTAGGAGTCGTGGTCGATCAGGTAGTCATGGCCGATCTCATCCAGCGCGTCGGTCGTGATACCTGCCCGAATGCTCGCGCCGACGAGGGATATGGCATCGGCGGCGATCCGTCCGGACTCGCGGATGAGGGCGACGGCATCGGGGCCGTAGACATCCGAGCCGGTGAACCGAGACGGCCCGGGCTTCCCCACGTATTCCGGTCGCGCGATGTGCTTCGGGACGAATCGGGCGGGGCTGATCCGTCCCGCAACCAGGTGGCCGTTCGAATCCTTGGGCATAGGAGTAATTTTAGGGGCGAGCAGGGAGTCGACATGACGCAGTGGTTTTACAACACCCGCACCCACGAGGTGGAGGAGGGGAGACAGTCTCTCGCCTCCGAACTGGATGGGCCGTTCGAGACCAGGGAGGACGCCGCGCGGGCGCCCGAGATCATTGCCGAGCGCGCCCGCAGGTGGGCGGAAGAAGACGCGAAGAACGACTGATCGAAGGTCTCCGCCGGCGCGGGTGACACCCGCGCCCGAACGGGCGGACGCGGGTGTCACCCACCGGCGCGGGGATGTGCGCGCGGGGATGTGGGTGCGCGGGCTGTGGGTGCGTGGGGCTGGTGCTGGGGCCGAGTGCGGCTACTCGGTGTATTCGTGCTCGGGCGCCGGGTATTCACCGCTCGCGACATCCGCCGCGTAGGCCTTCGCGGCATCCGTGAGCACACCACTGAGGTTGGCGTAGCGCTTCACGAATTTGGGGATGCGGCCGACGGTGAGCCCCGCCCAGTCGGTCCAGACCAGAAGCTGGCCGTCCACGTACGGGCCGGCCCCGACGCCGATCGTCGGAATACGCAACTCCTCGGTCACCCGCTTGGCCACCAGCGACGGCACCATCTCCAGCACCACGGCGAACGCCCCGGCGTCTTCAACGGCGTGTGCGTCGGCGAGCAGTTGCGCGGCCCCTTCGCCGCGCCCCTGAATCATGTGACCGCCGAGCCCGTGCTCGCTCTGCGGGGTGAAACCGATGTGACCCATCACGGGGATCCCGGCGGACACGATCCGGCGGATCTGCTCGGCGCTTCGCACACCGCCCTCGAACTTGACCGCGTGCGCGTGTGTCTCCTTCATGAAGCGGAACGCCGTGTGCAGTGCGTCGTCGGGGCCGCTCTCGTAAGAGCCGAATGGCATATCGGCGACCACGAAAGCCCGACTCACCGCACCGGCGACGGCCCGGGTGAGGGGAATGAGGTCGTCGACGGTCACCGGGAGTGTCGTCTCGTAACCGAGGACGTTGTTTCCGGCCGTGTCGCCCACCAGCAGGAAGTCGATCCCGGCCGCGTCGAAGATGGCCGCAGAAAGCTGGTCGTAGCTCGTCAGTCCGGTGATCTTGACGCCGTTCTCCTTCGCGCTCTGGAAGTGACGGGTGCGAACTCGCTTGAGGGATGCCTGGGCTGCCGCTGCGGTGGGGTCGGTCATGTGCGCCATCCTACCCAGGCCGCTCAGGGTGTCGGTCGGTAGGTGATCGGAAGCCGGCGATCCCGCCCGAACGCCATGCCGCTGATCTTCGGGCCGACGGCGCCCTGGCGCCGCTTCCACTCCGAGCGATCGACGAGCCCGGTTACGAAGTCGACGGTCTCCTCGGCGAACCCGAGGTGGACCACGTCTTCCCGGCCGAGGGACTTTGTGATGTATGCATCGAGGATCGCATCGAGGATCTCGTAGGGGGGCAACGAGTCCTGGTCGATCTGGCCGGGGCGCAGCTCGGCGCTCGGCGGCTTCTCGATCGAATTCGCCGGAATCGGGGGCACTTCGCCGCGGGCCATGGCGGTGGCGTTGCGCCACCGGGCGAGCTCCCAGACGAGCATCTTCGGCACGTCTTTGATGGGAGCGAAGCCACCGGCCGAATCACCGTAGATCGTGGAGTAGCCCACCGAGAGCTCGGTCTTGTTGCCCGTCGTCAGCACGAGGTGCCCGTCGAGATTGGACATTCCCATCAGGATGATCGCTCGGATACGGGCCTGCACGTTTTCCGCCGCGACACCGGTGAGCTTCAGCTGCGTCTCGATCGGCAGCACGAGATCGGCGATCGGCTCCACCGAGTAGTGCAGCCCGATGTTGTCGGCGAGGTCGTCCGCGTCGGAACGCGAGTGTCCGGAGCTGTATCGGCTCGGCATGCTCACGCCCCAGACGCGGTCGGCCCCGAGGGCGTCGGCGGCGATCGCCGCGCACACCGCGGAATCGATGCCTCCGGAAAGTCCGAGCATCACCGAGGGGAACCCGTTCTTGTCCACGTAGTCGCGCAGACCCAGCACGAGCGCGTCCCAGAGTTGTTGATGATCATCCGGGAGGATCGCGATGTCGGGCGCGAGAGGGGGTGCTTCGACCGGACCGTCGGCCAGGGTCACCTGAGCGACACCGTCGGGCAACCGCGCCCCGGTCGATGCGGAGACCTCGAGGTCGACGACGAGGAGGTGTTCGACGAACTGTGGTGCCCGGGCGAGTATGGTGCCGACGCCGTCGACGACCACACTGTCTCCGTCGAAGACGAGGTCGTCCTGCCCACCGACGATGTTCACGTACGCGACGATGCTGCCGGTTTCGATCGCACGGCGCGTGACGAGGGGCAGACGCACCTCGTCCTTGTCGCGCTCGAACGGTGATGCGTTGATCACGACGAGCAGGCCGGCGTCGGCTTCGAGAATGCGCGCGACCGGACCGCCGTCGCGCCACAGGTCTTCGCAGATGATCACGGTGACATCCACCCCCTTGATGCGGAGCACGAGGAGTTCGTCTCCCGGGATGAAGATTCGATATTCGTCGAAAACCGAGTAGTTGGGGAGGTGATGCTTGGCGTAGCGTCCGGTGACATGGCCGTGCTGGAGCACGCTCGCGCAGTTCTGGGCGATCGCCGTCGGGGCATTGGTCGTGCCGATGAGTCGAGGCTCGAAGGGGCCGTCGGGATGCCCGACGATCACTGCTAGATCGCCGAGACCGGCATCCTGCAACGTCTTCGCGAGTCGGCGGACAGCGTCGCGACAGTCGGCGAGGAAGCTCGGCCGGGAGGCGAGGTCTTCGATCGGGTAGCCGCTGATGGCCATCTCACCCACAGCGAACAGGTCCGCGCCATGGGCGGACGCCCGTCGGGCGGCGTCGAGAATCAGCCGCGAGTTGCCCACGAGGTCGCCGACGACGGGGTTCAGTTGGCCAAGCGCCAAGCGGAGTCGGGGCATAGCCACTAGCCTAATAGCGGGGGAGAACAGCCCCGGAGAAAGCAATTTAGAGGAGCCCATGGACAAGCAGCGCGACTTCGTTCTCCGCACCATCGAAGAGCGTGGCGTCAAGTTCATCCGCCTCTGGTTCACCGATGTGGTCGGCACTCTGAAGTCCGTCGCCATCGCTCCGGCCGAGGTGGAGGGGGCTTTCGCCGAGGGGCTCGGATTCGACGGATCGGCGATTGAAGGCCTGACCCGCTCGTACGAGGCCGACGTGCTCGCTCATCCGGATCCGGCCACTTTTCAGATTCTTCCCTGGCGCGGGGAGGTCGATCCGACCGCCCGAATGTTCTGCGACATCTCGACCCCCGACGGTCAGCCCGCGGTAGCTGACCCGCGCAACGTGCTCAAGCGCACCCTCGCGGCGGCCGCCGAGCGCGGCTTCACCTACTACACCCATCCCGAGATCGAGTTCTACCTGCTCAAGAGTTCGCAGTTCGGCGAGGAAGGACCCCAGCCGGTTGACCGAGCCGGGTATTTCGACAACGTGCCAGGAGGAACCGCGCACGACTTCCGCCGTCGGTCGGTTCGGATGCTCGAAGACCTCGGCATCTCCGTGGAGTTCAGTCACCACGAAGCCGGCCCGGGCCAGAACGAGATCGATCTCCGGTACGCGGACGCCCTGACGACGGCCGACAACATCATGACATTCCGGACCGTCATCAAGGAGGTCGCGATCGAGCAGGGTGTCTATGCGACATTCATGCCGAAGCCGCTCTCCGGGGAACCGGGTTCGGGAATGCACACCCACATGTCTCTCTTCGAGGGGGACACCAATGCGTTCTTCGACGGCGCGGGGCAGTACCAGTTATCGAAGATCGGTCGCCAATTCATCGCGGGACTGCTTCGGCACGCACCCGAAATCACGGCGGTCACCAATCAGTTCGTCAATTCGTATAAGCGGCTCTGGGGCGGCACGTCACAGAACAAGCTCGGTGAGGCCCCGAGTTTCGTCACCTGGGGGCACAACAACCGCTCCGCGCTGGTGCGCGTCCCGCTCTACAAACCCAACAAGGGGCAGAGCGCCCGGGTGGAGTACCGGGCCATCGATTCCGCCGCGAATCCGTATCTGGCGTTCTCGCTGCTGCTCGCTGCCGGTCTCAAGGGCATCGAGGAGGGTTACGAGCTGCCTGCCGAGGCGGAGGACAACGTCTGGGAGCTCTCGGATGCCGAACGACGGGCGCTGGGCTACAGCCAGCTGCCGGCGAGTCTCGACCACGCGGTTTCCCTCATGGAGGAGTCGGAACTCGTGGCCCAGACTCTCGGCGAACAGGTGTTCAACTTCGTGCTGCTGAACAAGCGCCAGGAGTGGCGTGAATACCGTGCGCAAGTCACGCCCTACGAATTGAAGAGCAATCTGGAGATGTTGTAGCGGCACCCGACCACAGACGGCGATAGGATCCGACGGCCATGGCGCGTGAGCAATCCCTATTGACGGACCTGGCGAAGCTCGGTTTCGCGGAGCTGGATTCGACGGTCGGTCTCCTCGCCGAACTCGACGGCCTGCTCGACCGAGTGCGGCGGGTGGACCACCTCCTACCGAGCTTCGCCACTGCGGCCAACCCCGATCAGGCGCTCCGCATGCTTGCCGCGCTGCTCCGGCAGTCGCCGGTCGAAACCCGAGAGCTGCTCGTTGAACCGTCCGCTGCGGATCGTCTGATTCGCGTTCTGGGAGCGTCGAGCGGGCTTGCGGAGTTCTTGCTCCGGAATCCGGGTGAGCTGTCGGCTCTCGCTCGGCCGATGACCCGCCCCCCGACGCCAGAGGTGTATCGGGCCGACCTCGAGGATTCGGTCCAGGCACGGGAGGCCCTCACCGAAGAAGCGTCGTGGGATGCCCTTCGGGTGCGGTATCGCCGCCACCTTGCCCGGCTCGCCGCCTGGGACCTCGGGCACGCGCATCCGCTCGACGGCCTGGACACCGTTGCCGCCGCCCTCGCCGATCTCGCGGCCGCGGCTCTCGACGCGTCGTTGCTGGTGGCTCGGCGGACGGTCAGATTCCCGTCGGCGGAGATCGCGGAGACGCGCCTCGCCATCATCGGCATGGGAAAGGCGGGGGCTCGCGAACTCAACTATGTGAGTGATGTCGATGTCATCTTCGTGGCGGAGGGGTCGACGGAGCTCGCCGAGGGACGTGCCGTGGAGATCGCGACTCGGCTTGCGATGGCCACCATGAGGGGAATCCACGACTTCTCGCGAGAACCAGCACTGTGGGAGGTGGATGCCAACCTTCGCCCCGAGGGAAAAGACGGGGCGCTGGTGCGCACTCTCGATTCCCACCTCGCCTACTACGAGCGGTGGGCGAAGAGTTGGGAGTTCCAGGCATTGCTCAAGGCACGCCCCCTGGCCGGTGACCTCGAGCTCGGTGAACGGTATGTGCGGGCGGTGTCACCGAAGGTGTGGTCGAGTGCGTCCCGGGAGAACTTCGTCGAAGGGGTGCAGCGGATGAGGGAGCGGGTGACCGAGAACATCCCGAACACCGAACTCGACTTTCAGCTGAAGCTCGGCCCGGGTGGATTGCGCGACGTCGAGTTCACCATCCAGCTCCTGCAACTGGTGCACGGGCAGACCGACGCCCTCGTGCGACAGCGAGCGACGTTGCCCGCTCTCGTGGCGCTTGCCGAACAGGGCTATATCGGTCGGGTCGAGGCATCCGAGTTCTCCCGCGACTATCGGTTTCTGCGCCTGCTCGAGCATCGGCTGCAGCTCACCCACCTGCGTCGGACCCACCTCATGCCGAGCGACGGAGATGCGGTGCGCGTGCTCGCGCGGGCGAGCGGAATTGCGGCGGGTGCCACCGACCTCCTCGAGCAGTGGGGACGCACGAAGCTCGAGGTGCGCAGTCTCCATGAGCGACTCTTCTACCGTCCGCTGCTGTCGGCGGTGGCGGCACTGCCGGAAGGGGGGCTCGCGCTCAGCAGTGAACAGGCGGCGGCGAGACTCGCCGCGATCGGGTTCCGCGACCCCAAGGGAGCGCTCGCGCACATCGGGGCGCTCACCGGGGGAGTGTCGCGCCGAGCGGCAATCCAGCGCCATCTTCTGCCGGTGATGCTGCAGTGGTTTGCGGATGGCGCGGATCCCGACTACGGGCTACTCGCATTTCGGCGGCTCAGCGATGATCTCGGGGAGTCCTACTGGTTCCTTCGCATGTTGCGCGATTCCTCGGGGGCGGCCAAGCGCCTCACCAGCGTGTTGTCCTCCGCTCGATTCGTCGGGACACTGCTCGAACGGATCCCGGAGGCCGCCGCCTGGTTCGATCGTGAGAGCGATCTGGCCCCGCGCTCCCTTGCCGCACTGCTGGATGAGACAGCATCGACGCTCGCCCGCCACGATGATGCGGTCACCGCCTCCCTTGCCATGCGCACGGCCAGGCGGCGGGAGGTGCTGCGGCTCGCGATCGGCGCGATTCTCGGACACGTGCACGTCGAGGAACTGGGACGGGCGCTCTCGCACGTGACGACCGCGCTGCTGACCGGGGTGCTTCGTGCGTTGCGCCCGACCGACGACGGCATCGAGTTCGGCATCATCGCCATGGGGCGTTTCGGCGGTCAGGAGTTGGGATTCGGTTCGGATGCCGACGTGCTCTACGTCTATCGCGCGACGACGGCAACCGACGAGGAGGCCGCGGCACGAGCCAGGCATCTCGTTGCGGAGATCACTCGGCTCACCGACGACCTCCGCCTCCCCTTCGATCTGGATATCGACCTTCGGCCGGAGGGGAAGAACGGGGCGGTGGTCCGCTCGCTCGACTCCTATCGCGCCTACTACGCACGGTGGTCACTCACCTGGGAGGCGCAGGCACTGCTCCGTGCCCGCGGTGCCGTGGGGGACCAGGCGCTGCTTACCGACTTCGAGGCCCTCGCCGACGAGGTGAGGTTTCCGGTTGCGATCTCCGAAAACGACGTGAGGGAGGTCAAACGAATCAAGGCGCGCGTCGAGTCGGAGCGACTGCCCCAGGCCGCCGATCCCGCGCGACATCTCAAGCTCGGTCGCGGTTCGCTCAGCGATGTCGAATGGTTCGTTCAGCTCATCCAATTGCAGAGCGGCGCCCGGGTCGCCGGCCTGAGAACCACCTCGACGCTCGGCGCCCTCGAGGTCGCTCGAGCCGAGGGACTCGTGACGGCGGTGGATGCCGCCAAGCTCAGAGACGCGTGGATTCTGGCGTCGCGCGTGCGCTCCGCCCTGGTTCTGTGGATGACGCGCACCACCGATGTGCTCCCAACCGACCGCCAGCAGCTCGATGGGATCGCTCGTCTGCTCGAGTACCCTCCGGGCTCGGCGAGCCGACTCGAAGAGGATTACCTTCGCGCCACGCGTCTGGCTCGAGCAGTGTTCGAGCGGCGGTTCTACGGCGTGGCGAAGTCGCCTGGCCCGACCACCGGCTGACCGCCGACGCAACCCGGAAACGGTCGAAAGCCGCGTCCCGGGGTGGGACGCGGCTCTCGACGGGCCAGGTTCTCGAGCGAACGGGTGATCAGACGCTGAAGTACAACTCGTATTCGAACGGCGTGGGACGCTGGGCGGCCGGGATGATTTCCTTGTCGCGCTTGTACGAGATCCAGGTCTGGATCAGGTCCGGCGTGAACACGTTGCCGGCGGTGAGGAAGTCGTGGTCGGCTTCCAGTGCGCGCAGCGCCTCCTCGAGCGACGCGGGAACCTGCGGGATGTTCTTCGCCTCCTCGGGGGGAAGCTCGTACAGGTCCTTGTCAACGGGCTCGTGCGGCTCGATGCGGTTCTTGATTCCGTCGAGGCCCGCCATGAGCTGCGCCGCGAAGGCGAGATACGGGTTGCCCGAGGCATCCGGCGCACGGAACTCGATGCGCTTGGCCTTGGGGTTCGTACCGGTGATCGGGATACGGATCGAGGCGGAGCGGTTTCCGGCCGAGTAGACCAGGTTGACCGGTGCTTCGAATCCCGGTATGAGTCGGCGGTAGGAGTTGAGTGTCGGGTTCGTGAACGCGAGTACTGCCGGAGCGTGCTTGAGCAACCCTCCGATGTACCAGCGTGCGATGTCGCTGAGCCCGCCGTAGCCCTTCTCGTCGTAGAAGAGCGGCACGCCATCGTTCCAGAGCGACTGATGCGTGTGCATGCCCGACCCGTTGTCGCCGAACAGGGGTTTCGGCATGAACGTCGCGACCTTGTTCCACTCCAGCGCGGTGTTCTTCACGATGTACTTGAATTTCAGGATGTCGTCGGCCGCGTGCACCATCGTGTCGAAGCGGTAGTTGATCTCCGCCTGGCCGCCGGTGCCCACCTCGTGGTGCGCGCGCTCGAGAATGAGGCCGGCGTCGATGAGCTTGAGGCTGATGTCGTCGCGAAGGTCGGCCTGCTTGTCGATGGGACTCACCGGGAAGTACCCGCCCTTGTAGGGGGTCTTGTTGGCGAGGTTTCCGCCCTCTTCCACACGGCCGGAGTTCCAGGCCCCCTCTTCGGAATCGACGAAGTAGGAGCTGGAGTTCTGACGAACGTCGTAGCGAACGTCGTCGAAGATGTAGAACTCCGCCTCCGGCGCAAAGTACGCGGTGTCGGCGATGCCGGTGGAGGCAAGGTACTTCTCGGCCTTCTTGGCGACCTGGCGCGGGTCGCGGGCATAGATCTCGCCGTTTCGCGGGTTGTAGATGTCGAAGATCAGGATGAGCGTCTTCTCGACGCGGAAGGGGTCGACGTAGGCGGTGGTCACGTCGGGGATGAGTTGCATGTCCGATTCGTGAATAGACGCGAAGCCGCGGATCGACGAGCCGTCGAAGAGCTGTCCGACCGAGAAGAATTCTTCGTCGACGGTGGAGGCGGGGATGTTGAAGTGCTGCTGCACACCGGGGAGGTCGGTGAAGCGGATATCAAGGAACTTGACGTTCTCGCTCTTGATGAACTTGAGCACCTCTGAAGAATCACTGAACATGTGACTGGACTCCAATGGGGTTTGGAACTGGGTACGGCGGCAAACGCGGCCACCTGCGACGCTAGACGAAGGGAGTTTCGCCACGGTGTCGCTATTGTTTCGTGCATGTTACGTCGAGGCGGCGAACGTAGGATCTCTCTATGGTCGGCGCCCGCACATCCGCTCCCCCCGCCCAATGGCCGGGTCGTCATTTCGGTCTTCCGGAAAGCGGACCCCGATCCATCGCCCGGTCGGGACGACGCGTGGTGGCGTTCGTCATCGATGTCGCCGGTGCAGCTCTGCTGTCTCTCGCCTTCTTCCACTACGACCGGTGGGCGAGCCTGGCGATCTTCATGGTCTTGCAGGTGACTTTCCTCAGCCTGCTCAGCGGGAGTATCGGGCACCTCATCCTGGGGCTGAGGGTCGTGCCGCTGCAATCGCGCTGGATCGGTGTGTGGCGTCCGATGGTGCGCACGGCGCTGCTCGCGCTACTCGTGCCGGCCGTGATTGCGGATCGCGACCGGCGGGGTCTCCACGATCGGCTCGCCGGCACGGTGCTCGTGCGGCGATAGCCGTGCCTGGTCAGCGCGGTCGAGGCGCGCGTGCCCGAGTCGGGTCGACTCCCTTGGGGATCGGGAGCTGATTCTTGCCGAGAGACGAGAGACGATTGCTCACGGCATGGATCTCGGACTTGTTGAGCGAGCGCTTGAACCTGGCCATTCGACCGGCGAGCTTGTGGAGGGGAACGGAATCCACATCCGGTCCCACGTGCAGGAAGTTGACGCTCACGTTCGGCAGAATCCGGGTGACGCGACGACGTTCCTCGTCGAGCATTTTCTGGGTGCGGCTCTTCGGCCCCTCTCCGATCAGCACGACTCCGCCGGTGCCGACAGCGCGGTATACGGCGTCCTGAGTCTTCGGGCTCACGGCGACGGGCATCTCGCTTGCCGTCCAGCCGCGACGGAGTGAGCTCTTCAGTACCGCTCCGACCGCGCCAGGCTTGCCCTGGATCTGCGAATACGCCGCGCGCTCCGCGAGCCGACCGAGCACGATCAGGAACATCAGAATTCCCCCCAGAACCCCCGAGATGATCCACAGAACGAATCCGAAGACGTTACCGACCCCGGAGATCAGGATGCCGGCGAGAATTCCGACGAGCACCGGCGCCAGGAACGCGAGCAGAAACCACCAGATCGCGTTGGAGTCGTAGCGCCGAGTCATCTGGAAGACCTGGTACATCTGTTTCAGACGTCCGGGCTCTTTGGCCGGCTTCGGGGCCGAATTCTGGGTGCGTGCCATGAGTCAAGGATACGGCCTGGCCGCGCACATCCGCTCCCTCACAGGCGTACCTCCGGCGCCTCTGCCCACCGGTGCTGTCGGGCGGAGGATGGGGGTGCTCGCCGCGTCAGAAGCTCTACCGATGGAGACTGTCGGAGGGTATCGACTCATCCGCAAACTCGGATCGGGGGAGCGGGCAGAGATCTTTCTCGGCCATGCCGGTTCCCGCGAGCCTCCGGACCGGGATCGGATCGCCGCAATCAAGCTCTACCGCCCGGGAACCGACGACACGGCCATCGACCGCGAAATCGAGGCCCTCGCGCGGGCATCCTCTCGGCACCTGCTCGAGTTGCGAGACCTTGCCACCACCTCGGACGGCCGAGTGTGTCTGATTCTCCCTCGACTCGGCTCCGGCACTCTCGCTCGACTGCTGGCGGTTCGCGGAACGGTCGAGGCGGGCGAAGCGGTGAGCATCCTCGTGCCGCTCCTCGAGGCGGTGATGGAGCTCCATCGGGTTGGGGTGGCGCACGGATCCGTATGCAGCGGGTCGGTGTTGTTCGATGATCGTGGTGCTCCCGTCCTCGCGGGTTTTGGCAGAGCGAGTCTGATCGGCGCGTTCCCGGCCACCGAGGGCGGGCGAAGCCTCACGCCGGCCCAACTCGACGAGGATCCCGGGGCGAACGACGATCGGAACGGCGTGCTCGAGGTGGTGCGGATCGTGCTCGAGCGTCTCGCGCCCGGGGGAAACCACGCCCCCCTCTCCGACCTGCGAGGCATCCTCGCGGGTGAGCCTCGGGGCGAGGCGCTGCTCGCCGACCTGATCCAGCACCTGTTCGACCTGGCGGCCGCCCGTCCGATCCGCTTCGACGAGGGAGAGGGCTTTCCGACCCATGACGCCACGGAAATGAGGCTGCGACCCCGGCCCATGCCGAGCGCCGAACTCGTCGCCGTCGAGAGCGACGGCGGAGCTGCTCCGACGGGTGGCGTGTTGCGACGCGGCAATCGCGGGGTTCGACGCCGGCGATCCCCGTCGGAGTCTCCCGTCGGCGCCGCGCTCGACGTCCACCCTCTTCGGGCCGTTCGAACCCGGGTTCTTACCGCGCTGGCCCCCGTTCGGATGCCGGTATGGATCGCGGGAGGTGCTGGCCTCGGCGCACTGGTGGTGGCTCTCACCGTGATTCCCGCAGCCCACTCCGAACCGGTGCCAAGCGCACCACCCACCTCGAGTCCGTACTCGCCTCGGTCCGAAGCCACAAGCGCTGCCCCGACGAGGACCCAGACCCCTCTTGCGCCAGCGACCGGGAGTCCACCGGGCGCCCGGATGCGGGATGCCGCGGCTGTCACGGGCGACGATCCGGTCGCGGCCGCCGTCACCCTGCTGTCGGACCGCGCTCAGTGCTTCGCCACACGGTCGACCTCATGTTTCGGCTTGGTCGATCAGGCTGGGTCGGTGATGATCGAAGCGGACCGCGACCTGGTAAGGCGCCTGGGGAAGGGGGGCGCACTTCCCGGCCACGCGACACTCGACGGCTGGACTCCCCGACTGATCCAACGCCTTGGCGACCTCGCGATCCTCCAGCTCATCCCCGGGGACGCCACCGCCACCGAGCAGGTCGGTCCCGCACCGCTGCTCCTGATACGAAGCGGCGCCGGCTGGCGAATCCGGGACCTGACCCTTGGTTGAGCGAGAAAGGTTGAGCGCGATAGCTGCTCGAGCGAGATAACACTTCAGCGCGACCGTCGGTTGAGCGCGATCGTCGGCCGCCCGGTGATATGACGGGTGGAGGCTAATACCCCAGATTGGAGGCGAACTGGCCACCCTCGAGGCGGTTCTTCACGGCGATGAGGAAGCGCGCAGCGTCCGCACCGTCCACGATTCGGTGATCGTAGGACAGGGCGAGATAGACGGTGGATCGAATGGCGATGGCATCCGACCGACCGCTCGACACGACGACAGGCTTCTTGGCGACGATCCCGGTTCCGAGAATCGCGGACTGCGGCAGGAAGACGATCGGAGTGTCGAACAGAGCACCACGCGAACCGGTATTGGTGAGGGTGAAAGTGCCGCCGGCGAGTTCGTCCGGCTTCAGCTTGTTGTCGCGGGTGCGAGCGGCGAGATCGGCTATCTGAGTTGCAAGGCCAGCGAGGTCCAGCGAACCGGCGTCTCGGATCACCGGCGTGAGCAGACCACGTTCGGTGTCGACGGCGATGGACATGTTCTCGTGGGGCGGATACACGATTGTGTCGCCATCGATCGTCGCGTTGATGATCGGGTAGGCCCGAAGAGCCTCGGCCGCGGCAAGAGCGAAGAATGGCAGAAACGACAGCTTCTGACCGGTACGGGTGAGGAACTCGGCCTTGACCGAATCGCGGAAGTCGGCGACGAGGGTGACATCGACCTCCACGACCGATGTCAGCTGCGCCGACGACTGCATGGAGATGACGGCGCGTTCGGCGATCACCTTGCGAAGTCGAGACATCGGAACACTCGTTCCCCGCAACGGGGAGGTCACGAGGGGGGCGGTCGAGGGACCCGAGACCTCCTCGGGAACCGACGCGGTCGAGGTCGTGGCGGTGAGCACGTCTTCCTTGCGGATTCTTCCGCCGACACCGGAACCGGCGATCTCGGTCAGATCGACACCCTTCTCATTGGCCAACTTGCGCACGAGCGGGGTGACGTAACCGGGGTGGGCATCGATGATCGGAGCCACCGTTGCCGGAGCGGGCGCTGCCGAAGCAACAGGCTCCGGCTCGGAGGGCGCGACCGCAGCGGGAGCCTCGTCCACGAATCCTGCGGGCGCCGGCGCGGCGGGCGCCGTTGGGGCCCATTCCCCCGGGGCGGGAGCATCGCTCGATGGGACTTCCGCGACGGGCGCGCCGGCGACGGGCGCGACTGCTGCGGGCGCGCTGACGACGGGCGCGCTGACGACGGGTCCTTCGGACGGCTCGGCGAGCGGGGATGCCGGGACATCCTGCTCGGAAGGCGACGGGACGGCGGTCGCCGCGCCAGTCTCTGCGCCAGTCTCCGCGCTCGTCTCTGCGCTCGTATCGGCGCCCGTCACACCGGCCGGGTCTCCCGGCTTGGGCGGCACCGCTGTTGTGGTCGCTCCGGCACTGCCGGCGGCTTCCGGGGAGTCCGATCCGGCCGAGACAGGCGACGGAGCGAATGTGGATGTGGGCTCGGCCGCCTCGGAGCTTGCCGCGGTCGACTGCTCGGGTACGGCACCGGCTCCGCTGGGTCCCGCACCGATCGTCACGAGCGGGGTACCGACCTCTACCGTCTCATCCTCCGCGACCAGAATGGCCTCGATCACACCGGCGATGGGTGACGGGATCTCCGTGTCGACCTTGTCGGTCGATACCTCAAGAAGCGGTTCGTCGATCTCGACCCGGTCTCCCACGACCTTCAACCAGCGGGTAACCGTGCCCTCTGTGACACTCTCTCCGAGTGCCGGGAGGTTGACGGATTCGCTCATCAGTGATGCTCCTTTAGACCAGTTCTGTTTGCTTAGCTTAGTTCGGTGAGGCGGGCGTGTCGGAGTTCCGGTTACATCGCGTGGAGCGGCTTCCCGGCAAGGGCCAGGAATGCCTCGCCGAGCGCTTCGTCCTGGGTGGGGTGAGCGTGGAGGAGCGGAGCGAGGTCTTCCGGGTACGCTTCCCAGTTCACGACAAGCTGGGCCTCGCCGATGAGTTCACCAACCCGGGCACCGATCATATGCATCCCGACAACGGGACCGTCGTTGACCCGCACCACCTTGATCGACCCCGAGGTTCCGATGATGTGGCTCTTACCGTTGCCGGCGAGGTTGTAGTCGTAGGAGCTGATCTTGTCTTCGCCGTACTTCTCCCTTGCCTTGACTTCCGAGAGCCCGACGGACGCGACCTCGGGGTCGGAGTAGGTGACCTTCGGGATGTTGGCATCCTCGATCACGATCGGATTGAGGCCGGCGATCTCCTCGGCGACGAAGATGCCCTGCTGGAAACCGCGGTGGGCCAGTTGAAGGCCGGGAACGATGTCTCCGACGGCATACACGTTCGGCACGCTGGTGAGCAGGCGTTCGTTGGTGATCACGAAACCGCGGTCAATCGTCACGCCGGCCTCCTCGAAGCCCAGGTTGGCCGTCGCCGGCCCGCGGCCGACGGCCACGAGGAGGAGCTCCGCTTCGAAGGTCTGGCCGTCCTCGAGGGTCACGACGACGCCCTGATCGCTCTGGGTGACGCTCTGGAACCGGACGCCGAGGCTGAAGGCGATACCGCGTTTGCGAAAGGCACGCTCGAACTGCTTGCTGATCGCCTCATCTTCGTTCGGCACGAGATGAGGAAGCGCTTCGATGATCTGGACCTCGGTTCCCCACGACTTCCAGACGCTTGAGAACTCGACTCCGATGACACCCCCGCCGAGCACGAGAACCTTTTTCGGAACGAAGTCGAGTTCGAGAGCCTGTTCCGAGGTGATGACCCGTCCGCCGATCTCGAGGCCCGGAAGGGTGCGCGAGTACGACCCGGTCGCGAGGATGATGTTCTTTCCGATCAGGGTGTGCTCCCCGACGGTCACCGTATTGGCGTCGGTGAGTCGGCCTTCCCCCTCGATCACGGTGATGCCGCGCGCCTTGATCAGTCCCTGCAGTCCCTTGTACTTGCTTGAGACGATTCCCTCTCGATAAGAGGTGACCGCGGCGATGTCGATGCCACCGAACGTCGAGGTGACGCCGTACTTGGCCGACTCACGGGTGACATCCGCGACCTCCGCCGAGTGGAGGAGGGCCTTGGTCGGAATGCACCCCACATGAAGGCAGGTACCGCCGAGTTTGTCTTTCTCGACGAGGGCTACCGAGAGCCCAAGTTGACTTGCGCGCAGTGCGGCGGCATATCCGCCGCTTCCTGCTCCGAGGACGACCATGTCGAAGTTCTGCTCAGGCACCCGGCGACTCCCTTGGGTTTCTTTAGAGGTGTGCGGGTATCCCGTCACGTGAGTGGACCGGGGACCGCGTGGCCCGATTATTTTCGAGCCACAAAGACCTTACTACGCGCGCGAAATCTCCTCCGCCAGGGCGATCAGGGTTCGTACGGCGACACCGGTGGCGCCGCGACCGACAAACCCGTAGCCGGTGCCAGAGTGAGTGGCCGGAGCGGCGATGTCGAGGTGCGCCCACGGGATGCGGCCTGCCGCAGGATCGGCTTTCGGGCCGACGAATTCCTGCAGAAAGACCCCGGCGAGAAGCATACCGGCGGCGGTATTGCCGATCTTCGCGTTGGCGATGTCGGCCACATCCGATTTCAACAGCGGGCGAAGTTCGGCCGGAAGCGGCATCGCCCAGAACAGTTCGCCGGTCGATCGCGCGATGGCCGTGACCTGGCCGACTAGGCCCGGCTCTCCCATGACCCCCGAATAGCGGTCGCCAAGTGCCACCCGCTGCGCACCGGTGAGGGTTGCGACGTCGATGATCGCATCCGGGTACTCCTCGCTCGCCGCGACGAGACCGTCGGCCATCACCAGGCGCCCCTCGGCATCCGTGTTCAGCACCTCAACGGTCGTGCCGCCTCGAATTCGCAGCACGTCGTTCGGGCGAACCGCGGAACCGGATGGCATGTTCTCGGCAAGACATAACCAGGCAGTCAGGCGGATGTCGAGGCGAAGGCGGGCGGCGGCCAGGAGGACCGCCATCACCGTCGCCGCACCGGTCATGTCGTACTTCATGCCGACCATGCCGGTGGGCGGCTTGAGCGAGAGGCCGCCGGAGTCGAAGGTGATGCCCTTGCCGACCAGGGCGAGGTGGGTGCGAGCGGTGGAGGGGGAGTAGCTGAGTTTGACAAGCCGCGGCCCACGCGTCGAGCCGGCACCGACACCGATGATTCCTCCGAAGCCGCCCGCTCGCAACTCCTCTTCGCCGAGCACTTCGACCTCCACCGGGAGGTTTTCGGCAAGAGACACCACTGCGGCCGAGAAGCTTTCGGGGTAGAGGTCGGACGGCGGGGCGTTCACCAGATCCCGAACGGCGTGAACCGCGGCGGCCGTGACTTCGGCCCGCGCGACCAGCGACTGTGCCCCCTCTAGCTCCGAGACGACAGCGATCCGGGTTGCCGGGAGGTTCGACTGCTCGGCGGGGGTCGACCGGTAGGGAGCGTAGGCGTACGCACCGATCCCGGCGCCCTCAAGCACAGCGAGCAACTCCTCGGACGAAGCGATCGGGAGAGCGATCACGAGGGAGGCCACGCCGGTGAGTCTCCGGGCGGCCGTTCCCGCTGCATAGCGGAGGGAATCCGCGTTCGGTGCGGCGTTGCCGAGCCCCACGAGCGCGACGCTGAGAACGCCGTCGACGGGGGAAGGCAATCGCACCAACTCGTCGATGCCTCCGGTCACCCCGATCGCGGACAGACTCGCCCCGAGGTTGGCGAGTTCTCCCCGGTCGGTGACCAGCTGCGGGCCGGCATCCGAGCCTCGAACGCCGAGCACGAGAACGTCGGTGCGGAGGGTCGGCGTGACGTCGTGAACGACGGAGAGTGAGGGGACGGTCATGGCGCCATCGTATCCGGGACGTGGGGAGGCACCGGCCGCACCGGCCCGCCTCCCGCGCTGTGTGCTCGCGCGGCGCGTTCGCGCACTGTGTTCGCGCGGCGTGTTCGGGCACTGTGTTCGCTCGGCGTGTTCGGGCACAGTGTTCGCTCTGGGCACAGTGTTCGCTCTGGGCACCACGGCGAGACCCCGCCGCCCACGGTCCCCTTTCGGCACCGCGATTAGAGTTAACAGATGCACAATCCCGAGGGGCTATACGAGTTGAACCCGGACGTCACCGACGTTCCGGAGGGACTGCACCTCGTAGCCGGTCTTACCGGGTTCGCCGACGCCGGTGCCGCCGTCACCCAGTTGAGCGAATATCTCGTCGATTCGGTCGATCATCGCGAGATCGCGACCTTCGATGCTGACATCCTTCTCGACTATCGCGCACGACGACCCACCATCTACTTCGACCAGGATCATCTCACCGACTATCGGCCACCGCGGCTCGCCCTCTATCTGGCGAGCGACGAAATCGGCCAACCGTTCCTCTTCCTCACCGGTTTCGAGCCCGATTTCCAGTGGGAGCGTTTCGGTGACGCCGTGATGAGGCTCATCGCTCGCTACAAGGTGAAGACGACGACCTGGGTGCATGCGATTCCGATGCCGGTGCCGCACACTCGCCCGATCGGGGTGACGGTGAGCGGCAATCGCACCGAACTCATCGACTCGATGTCCATCTGGAAGCCACGCACGCAGGTACCGGCCAACGCCCTCCACCTGGTCGAGTATCGACTCCAGCAGCAGTTGCACCCCACCGTGGGCTTCGTGCTTCTGATCCCGCACTATCTGGCCGACACCGAGTTTCCGGATGCGGCGGTGAAGGCGCTGGAATCGATCAGCGCCGCCACCGGACTGGTATTCCCGACGGACTCGCTGCGGGAGGAAGGCCGAGAGTTTCTGGCGAAAATCGATTCCCAGATCGAATCGAACCCGGAGTTGGCACGGCTCGTCGGCACCCTCGAGGAACGCCACGATTCCTACATGGAGGGAAATCCGCTTCGCTCGCCGCTCACCGATGTCGACGGGGAACTCCCGTCTGCCGACGAGATCGCCGCGGAGCTCGAGAATTTCCTCGCCGCCCGACGCAACGGCGAAGAAAACCCGCCGTTCCCGCGATGATCCGCTCGCGCTGAGGCGGGTTTTGAGCAGGGCCGTGCGGCTCCGGGTACAGTTGGCAGGTGAATTCGCGGCGATCCTGGCTGATCTGGGGAGTCGCGGTCTTCGCCTATATGGTCGCCGTGCTGCAGCGATCGACGCTCGGTGTCTCCGGGGTCGAAGCCGCCCATCGGTTCGAGGTCTCTGCGTCGGCGCTGTCGAGCCTCGCGGTGGTGCAACTGGTGGTCTACGCCGCCCTGCAGATTCCCACCGGTGTGCTCCTCGACCGGATGGGCCCAAAGGTCTTGATCACCATCGGCGGTGTGCTGATGTTCGCCGGGCAGTTCACCGTAGCGGTCGCCCCGTCACTCGGGATCGCGATCCTCGGCCGCGTTCTGGTCGGTGCGGGCGACGCGTTGACCTTCATCTCCGTGATCCGCCTGCTCGCGTCCTGGTTTCGCGGTCGACTGCTGCCCCAGATCTCCCAGTGGACCGGAAACATCGGGCAGCTCGGTCAGGTGCTCTCGGCGATACCCTTCTCCTTCGCGCTTCACCGGTACGGGTGGACCTCGGCGTTCCTGTCCGCCGGAGCCCTGTCGCTTCTTGCGGCCGTGTTGGTGACGGTTCTGATCTCCAACGGTCGGGCGAACCTGCCACGGACGGGTGCGGCGGCGGCTGAGCGCTCCCCGACGTGGCGGTCGGCTCTCCGCCAGCTGCGCGAATCCCTCGGTCGCCCGGGAACCCAGCTCGGCTTCTGGTCGCACTTCGTCACTCAGTCGCCGGGCACGGTCTTCTCGCTGCTCTGGGGATTCCCCCTGCTGACCGCGGGGCTCGGCTACTCCCCGGCGGCAGCGTCCGAGCTCCTCACCCTGACGGTCGTCGCCGGAGTCGTGACCGGGCCGATCCTCGGCATACTCAGCGCTCGCTACCCGATGCGTCGATCCAACCTGGTGATCGGCATCGTGGCGCTGATCGGGGTCACCTGGACCACGGTGCTGCTCTGGCCGGGGCATCCTCCGCTCTGGCTCGTGGTCACCCTCGTCGTCGTGCTGGGGATCGGTGGTCCGGGATCTCTCATCGGATTCGACTTCGCCCGTACCTTCAATCCCCTGCGCAGTCTCGGTTCGGCCAGCGGTGTGGTGAATGTGGGAGGGTTCCTCGCGAGTCTCGTGATGATGTACCTCATCGGCGTGGTGCTCGACCTCGAGAATTCGCAGCGAATCGCCCGCGGTCTGGTGAGCGATGTCTTTGGGTGGGACTCGTTTCGAGTAGCGCTGCTCGTGCAGTACCCGGTCATCGGCACGGGGATGGCTTTTCTGGTTCGCGCTCGCCGGCGCACACGGGTCCGCCTCCACGCGGAAGAGGGAATAGAAGTGGCCCCATTGTGGGTTTCACTCGCCAGAGCGTGGAGACGCCGGAGCGGTTAGACGCGTTATATAGGGATCCGGCCGCGATGGCAAGGGTCTCCGTGAATCCGTGCAATAATTGACGTAAGGCCCGTTCTGGATCTTGAGAATCGCAAGCAGCAGCGCTGCGCGACGATCAAGGACTTGACATGGGTCTTAGTGCTGCCCGAAAAACCCGTCGCTTCGTTGAGGCGAACCAGGGCGGTCCTCCCCATGATGGGCGTGTAACGCCCGACGAGAACCTAGTGAAAGGTGTCCTGGTGGCCACCCGATCCAAAACTACCGCGATCGCGGAAGCAGCATTCACGGACGAGGTCAGTGTCGATCTCAGCACCGCCGCAGCCACGGCGCCGGCCAAGAAGGCCGCCCCGAAAAAGACCCCGGCGAGGACGGGCGCGAGCACCGCTTCGGCGGCTGGCTCGAATTCTGCCCCTCCGGCGGCTTCTGCCCCCCCGAAGAAGACCCCGGCCAAGCGGGGTGCGAAGGCATCGACCCCCGAAATCGAGGACGGCCCTGCCGATGACGAGGCGGGTGTCGAGGCGGGTGTCGAGGTCGATGGAGAGGCGGACGTCGAGGTCGACGTCGTGCCCGTGATTGACGAGTCCAAAGACGACGAAGCGAAGGAAGACACCGCGGACGATGCGGATGACGAGAAGGACGAGAAGGTTGCCGAGGTTCTGCCATCCGGAGCCCTCGTGCTCTCGCTCGTCGACGACGACGACGAAGTTCCGGTCTATTCCTCTGCGATAACGGGAGCGACCGCGGATCCGGTCAAGGACTATCTCAAGCAGATCGGGAAGGTGGCGCTCCTCAACGCCGCCGAGGAAGTCGAACTCGCAATGCGCATCGAGGCTGGACTCTTCGCGGAGGACAAGCTCGCCGACATGACGCCGGCGGAGCTCAAGTCCCAACTCGGTCGCGAACTGACCTGGGTTGCCAAGGACGGCCAGCGCGCCAAGAGCCACCTCCTTGGTGCGAATCTCCGCCTGGTGGTCTCCCTTGCGAAGCGTTACACCGGTCGCGGCATGCAGTTTCTCGACCTGATCCAGGAGGGAAACCTGGGGCTCATCAGGGCGGTCGAGAAGTTCGACTACACCAAGGGCTTCAAATTTTCGACGTACGCCACCTGGTGGATCCGCCAGGCGATCACCCGGGCCATGGCCGACCAGGCCCGCACCATTCGCATCCCCGTTCACATGGTCGAGGTGATAAACAAACTCGCCCGTGTTCAACGGCAGATGCTGCAGGATCTCGGTCGCGAGCCCACGCCGGAGGAATTGAGCCGTGAGCTCGACATGACGCCGGAGAAGGTCATCGAGGTGCAGAAGTACGGGCGCGAGCCGATTTCGCTGCACACGCCGCTCGGCGAAGACGGTGACAGCGAATTCGGCGACCTGATCGAGGACACCGAGGCCGTCGTTCCGGCCGATGCGGTCGGATTCACGATGCTTCAGAAGCAACTCGAGTCGCTGCTCGATTCGTTGTCCGAGCGCGAAGCCGGGGTGATCCGGATGCGATTCGGACTCGGAGACGGCATGCCAAAGACCCTCGACCAAATCGGCGATACCTTCGGCGTCACCCGGGAACGCATCCGTCAGATTGAGTCCAAGACAATGGCGAAGCTGCGCCATCCGTCCCGGTCCCAGTCCCTGCGCGACTACCTTGAGTAAGCCGAGTCGCCTGAAGTATTTCTTCCCCGTCGTCGCCGGCAAAGCGGTCCGCTCGCTCGCGAAGCTCCGCGGTGGTGGGTCTGCCTTTCCCGGCTACGTCACAACGCGGCTCGCCCCGAATTTCCTCCGCGATGTCACGGGGCAATTCCGCTACGGAATCGTCTATGTGCTCGGTAGCAACGGCAAATCGACGACCACCCACATGCTCACCGAAGTCCTTCGGGGCCACGGGCTGACCGTCTTCACCAACCCGTCCGGTGCCAATCTGCCGCAGGGGATCGCGTCGTCGATCCTGGCGGAGTCGAGCGTGCTCGGGCGACTGGATGCGGACATCGGAGTTCTGGAGGTTGACGAAGCTTTCGCGCTCGAATTCGCGGCGACCGTGCCTCCCTCGACCGTGCTCGTGCTGAACACCCAGGTGGATCAGCTCTACCGGTTCTACGAGACCGAGCGCGTCGCCGACATGATGCTCGACACCGCGCAACGCGCGGGGCTCCACATCGTGACCAATCGTGAAGATCCCTATCTGTCGAAGATCGCCCGTCGGTATCCGGATGGTGACGAGACGGTTTCCCCGGACATCACCTATTTCGGTGCCTCCGAATCTCTCATCGCGAGTGCCCCGCATGGTTTGTTCAACGCGAAGGACTATCGGGATGCCGGACGGGAATCCGAATCCCATCGCGCTCTCGCGGAGCTGCTGACCACCGATGGCGCGCGCGCAGCGGTCTCGGTGAACGGCGCGACAATCGATTTCAGGCTGCCGGCCAAGGGGCTCCACTACGCGATCGACGCTGCGGCCGCCCTCGCGACCGCAGCGGTCATCCTCGGCGATCGCTTCGACGGCGCGGCTTCGGCAGCAGCGTTTTCCGCGATGAAGCCGGCCTACGGGCGCGGCGAACTGCTCGACTTCACCAATGGGGAGGCAGTCACGGAACAGGTCGAGTTCGTGATGTTCAAGAATGCCGCGAGCCTTCAGCTCAATCTCGATGCTCTGCCCGAGCCCCCAGAACAGGTTCTGCTTGCGATCGATGAGGGCACTCCGGACATCTCCTGGATCTACGACATCGATTTCGGGCCGCTCGACCATGTCGATGTGATTACGGGGGCGAAGGCCTGGCAGATCGCACTGCGACTCGAACATGAGGGCATCAGGATCGGCGCGGTCGAACCCGATCTGAAGAAGGCAATCGATCTCATGCGCGCGCTGCCGAAACCCGAGACGGGGCTCAAGACCTGGATCGTCAACTACGAGATCATGATGCTCGCCCGGAAGCAGATCGGTTTCCTCGAGCTGGAGAATCAGCGATGAGCGACCTGACCCTCGTCCAGCTCTACCCCGATGAACTAGGGGTCGCGGGCGACCGCGGCAACGTCATGGCTCTTACGGTGCGTCTCGAGCGTGCGGGCCACGCCGTTCACGTCGTTTCCCACGAGGTCGGCGGGCAGTTGCCGACGGATGTCGATCTCATCGTCATCGGGGGCGGGCCGCTCTCGGCGATGCGCAACATCCATGCGGATCTGCTGTCGATCGGCGATCGCCTTCGCGCCCTGCGGTCGATCGGAGTGCCCGTGTTCGCCTACGGTTCGGGTGCCGAGCTGCTTGGACATTCCCTCGGCCTCCTCGATGGCACCTCGCTCGAGGGGCTCGGGATCCTCCCGTTTCGTGCCACGCGGGTGGCCAGCCGCGCGGTCGGATACGTGATCGTGGACACTCCCTTCGGGCGGATCGTCGGATTCGAGGACAATGCCTCCAGATGGACTCTGGATCCGGGGGCGAAACCGCTCGGGATTCTCGAGGAGGGGAGCGGGAACGGAGAGGGATCGGTCGAGGGCGTGCTCGACGGTGTCGCGATCGGGACGCAGGTGGGAGGTCCCGTTCTTCCGCTGAACCCGCTGCTCACCGACGCGATCATCGCTTCGGTCGCGGCTCGTCGTGGGTTCGCGACTTCCGCGCCGGAGCCGGGCTCAGACCTCGATCAGTACGCCGAACGAGCTCGAGACGTGATCCTTTCCCACGCCAAGCACGTCTTTTCGAGGATCTAGGGCCTCCCAGAGGTGATCCCGCTTCCCGGCCCCCGAATCAACGGCGCGATCATCGACCTCGCGGCCGTCCGTGACAATGCGGCGGTGCTCCTGCGTCGCGCGGGTTCGCGCCGCATTCTCGCCGACCTCAGATCCGATGCCTACGGGCACGGGCGGGCGGCGGTGCTCGAGGCCGCGCTTGCCGGAGGAATTTCCGCTCTCGACCGGAGCATCGACCCCCGATCCGCGATGTCTACCGAAGTGACCCTGGCCGGGGCGGAGCTCTATGGGCTGACGGCGGACCGGGAGTTGCGTCCGGCCATGAGGGTGAGCGCACTCGTTCTGGGATCCAAAGTCATCGATGCGGGCGAGAGCGTCTCCTATGGGTACACGTGGACCGCTGCTCGCCGCACCACCCTCGCGCTCGTCGGTATCGGCTACGCGGACGGACTCGACCGAATCGCCGGGAATGTCGGTTCGCTCAGGCTGCGAGGAGCGCCGCGCCCCGTCGTCGGGCGAGTCGCCATGAATGTGCTCGTGCTCGATCTCGGGGGCGAGGCGGCCGAGATCGGTGACGAAGCCGTCGTGTTCGGTGATCCCGCCGACGGCGAGCCCGCGGTGTGGGAGTGGGCGGGAAGCCTTGGGAAACCGGCAGCGGAAGTGGTTTCGGTATTCGGAAGCCACCTGGAACGGACCTATCGATGAACCCGACGGATCTATCGATGAACCAGGCGGACCTCGGTGACACACCCATCGCGACGATCGACCTTGCGGCGTACCGTCGCAACGTCATCCGACTCACCGAGCGCGTGGCTCCCGCGGCGATGATGGCGGTTGTCAAGGCGAACGCTTACGGTCACGGGCTCCTCCCCGTGGCTCGGGCCGCTGTGGATGCGGGCGTGTCGTGGATCGGCACCCTTGACATCGAGACCGGTCTCGAATTGCGCCGGAACGGCATTCCGCGGGAAGTGGCCGTTTTCGCCTGGCTGCTCGGTCCGCACGACGACTATTCGGGGGCGATCGAAGCCGATCTCGATCTCGGCGTCTCGACGATCGCACAGCTGGAGGCCATTGCCGGGGTCGGCGCATCCACCCGGGCACGGGTGCACCTCAAGATCGATACCGGGCTTCATCGGAACGGCGCGACCATCGAAGACTGGCCGGCGCTCGTCACTCGTGCGCTCGAGCTCGACGACAGCGTCGACCTCGTCGGGGTGTGGACGCATATCGCCGAGGCTTCCTTCGAGGACGACAGCGCCGCCATCGAGAGATTCCAGGCTGCGATCGGTATCGGCGAGAGGATCGGGGCCCGTTTCGCCGTTCGACATCTCGCGGCGAGCGCCGCCGCATTCGAACGAACAGATGCGCGCTTCGACCTGGTGCGGATCGGCGCCTTCTCCTACGGCATTTCGCCGGGTGGAGGGGTCACTCCCTCATCGCTCTGGCTCGAACCGGTGATGACCCTTACCGCCCCGGTCATCGCCCTGTACGAGGGGCTCGCGACCATCGCAATCGGCTACGGCGACGGCATCCCGAGCTCGGCCGCAGGCCTCCTGCGGGTCTCCATCCGTGGTTCCCTGTGCGAAATCGCCTCCGTGCTCCTCGATCGCCTCATCGTAGATGTGGGGGAGCGCGTGGTGCGAGTCGGCGATCTGGCGGTGCTCTTCGGGAGCGGGCTCGACGGCGAACCGACCCTCCAGGAGTGGGCCGACGAGCTCGGCACGATCGGTGAGGAGATCGTGACGCGGCTCAGCCCGCGCATCCCCCGCCGCTTCGTCGGTTAGCGGTGCCGCTCGCGGGCCGCCGTTAGCGTCGAATGGCTCGGCGGCCACTGGTCGGAGGCGCGGTTCTCAGGAAGAAAACTGTTCAGGAAGTAAGAAGACCGTTCCGGAGGAATCTGTGCGGGCGGGAACCCGTGCAGGCAAGAACCTGTGGACGCAGAAATCCGTGCAGGCGAGTACCGCGACAGTCAGCCGCGGTTGTCTTGGAGCAGGCGGTCGGACTCATCGTGCCAATCGCTCGCGATAGTCGCAAGCTTTTCCTGGTACTTCTTGCCGTGGTGCGAGCAGAAGAGCAACTCACTGGAGCCGATCGCAACGCGAATGTAGGCCTGCGCGCCACAACTGTCGCAGCGATCCGAGGCCGTGAGCTGGTGGGCCGGCTCGAGTTCGACCACTGCGGTCGTGTCGGGTGCACTCTGAGTCATGAGCTGCTCCTTACGGTCTCCGAGATAACAATTCGTTGTCCCTATCCAAACACGGACGTCATGGATCGCGGGGACGAAAGTCGCGTATTTCGCTGAACGCGTAGCCGCCCACGGACCGGGGTGTCGCAGATCGGAGACGGTATCGGCTGTCGTTAGTGTTGAATCCGGCGCGGCCACAATTTCCTGCCATCCCGGCGTTGACGGCGTCGCGAAGGAGAAGCACGTGGCGAGTTCGGACTATTCCGCGCGGCATCTGTCTGTGCTCGAGGGTCTCGAGGCCGTGCGCAAGAGGCCCGGGATGTATGTCGGGTCCACCGATTCTCGAGGGCTCATGCACTGCCTCTGGGAGATCATCGACAATTCGGTCGACGAGGCGCTCGGCGGCAACGGTGACGAAATCGGCGTGATCTTGCACCGGGACAACAGTGTCGAGGTGCGGGATCGTGCCCGGGGGATACCCGTAGACATCGAGCCGAAGACGGGACTGTCGGGTGTCGAAGTCGTCTTCACCAAACTCCATGCCGGGGGCAAGTTCGGCAGCGGCTCGTACGCCGCGTCCGGAGGTTTGCATGGGGTCGGAGCCTCGGTCGTGAACGCACTTTCCGAACGGCTCGATGTGGAGGTCGACCGCGACGGCAAGACCTGGGCGATGTCGTTCCACCGCGGCGAGCCGGGAATCTTCGCCGATGGCGCCGACGGACCGAGGGCGGATGCCGTGTTCACCCCGTTCGAGAACACGAGCGAATTGCGGGTGATCGGGAGTGTGGCCAAGCGCGTGACGGGCACCCGCATCCGCTATTGGGCCGACCCTCAGATATTCAGCCGCGGGACGACTTTCCAAACCGAAGAGCTCGCAGCCCGTGCCCGCCAGACGGCCTTCCTCGTGCGGGGGCTCGGCATCGACATCACCGACGAGCGGGGCGCGGAACCGACCCACGAGCGTTTCCGGTTCGATGGCGGTATCGCGGAGTATGTGGACTTTCTCGCGCCGGATGCCGCACTCACCGAGACCTGGCGGCTATCGGGCTCCGGCACCTTCCACGAGACGGTTCCGGTGCTCGACGACAAGGGACACATGGTCGCCACCGAACTCGAACGTGAGTGTGAAGTGGACATCGCACTGCGCTGGGGCACAGGCTACGAGACCGTGTTCCGCAGCTACGTGAACATCATCGCAACCCCGAAGGGGGGCACCCACCAGGCCGGATTCGAGGTAGGAATGCTCAAGTTTCTCCGGTCGCAGGTGGAGCAGAACGCCCGCCGATTGAAGGTCGGAACCGGCGCGAACAGCACCGAAAAGATCGAGAAAGACGACATCCTCGCCGGCCTCACCGCGGTGCTCACCGTGCGTCTTCCCGAGCCCCAGTTCGAAGGTCAGACCAAGGAGATCCTCGGGACCCCGGCGGTTCGCAATATCGTCGCGGCCGTCGTCTCGACGGCGATGGCCGAGAAGTTCGGCTCGGCCAAGCGCGACGACAAGACCCAGTCGGCCCTCGTGCTCGACAAGATCGTCGCCGAGATGAAGTCCCGCATCTCGGCGCGGGCGCACAAGGAGACTCAGCGTCGCAAGAATGCGCTCGAGAACTCGTCGCTTCCGGCCAAGCTCGTCGACTGTCGGAGTTCGGACGTCGCCAACAGCGAACTCTTCATTGTGGAAGGCGACTCCGCGCTCGGAACCGCCAAGCTCGCCCGCGACAGCGAATACCAGGCGCTGCTGCCGATCCGGGGCAAGATCCTCAATGTGCAGAAGGCATCCGTCGCCGACATGTTGTCGAATGCGGAGTGCGCGTCGATCATCCAGGTGATCGGCGCCGGCTCCGGTCGCAGCTTCGACCTCGCGTCGGCGCGCTACGGGAAGGTCATCATCATGAGCGACGCGGATGTCGATGGTGCGCATATCCGCACCCTCCTGCTCACCCTGTTCTTCCGCTACATGCCCGACATGATCCGGGACGGCCGCGTCTACGCCGCGGTGCCTCCGTTGCACCGGGTGATCGTGATGAACCCCGGCACGAAGCCGAATGACACGATCTACACCTATTCGGAGGCCGAGCTGAACGGTGTTCTGGCCGCGCTGAAGAAATCCAACAAGCGCTACCAGGATCCGATTCAGCGCTACAAGGGACTCGGTGAGATGGATGCCGATCAGCTCGCGACCACCACGATGGATCGACACCATCGAACGCTGCGCCGCGTCCAGATCACCGACGCGGTCAACGCCGAACGGGTGTTCGAGCTGCTCATGGGCAATGACGTTGCCCCGCGGAAGGACTTCATCATCGCCGGGTCCGACGGCCTCTCCCGCGAACGTATCGATGTTTAGCCGACGCCCGGCGGGTGTTCGGCGCAAATCTGTCCCGGGCGCTGCTGAGCGGCCAGCTGACGGCACACGCTGAGCACTCCTGCCGGCTTCGTTCGCGCGCCAGGACCGCCCGTCCCAGACCCGTGGCGTTGGCCGACGAATCGTCGCCGGGAAGTCTGCCAGCCGTGCGAAACGCGGGAGCGGATGACGCGCCAGGTCAGCGGATCGCGCTACCGATCGAGCCCACAACGCCCTCGAGGGGTGCACCGGATGCGTCGCGCCTTGCGCCCGACTCGGGGAGCGGTCGAACCGCACCGTCCGTAGCGACCGCGAGCGCCGGTCCCGGGCCGGCCCAAGCGACAGAGAGCATGTCCTCACCCTTAAGGAAGGTGTGCGCGCGAACGCCTCCGGTGGCACGCCCCTTGGCCGGGAACTCTGCCAGGGCGGATACCTTCGCCCGTCCCGTCTCCATGCCGGCGATGGTCGAGCCGCTGCTCGAGACCGTGGCGACGACGATTTCGGATGTCGGGTCCACCGCGCCGAAGAAGACGACGGAGGCCTTCGCTCCGAGGTTGATGCCGGCCATCCCGGCCGCGGAACGACCCTGCGGTCTCACGATCGAGGCGGGGAAGCGGAGGAGTTGCGCATCGGAGGTGATGAAGAGCAGCTCCGCGGTATCGGAGGGCTGGGCCGCACCGACGACGACATCGCCCGGTTTGAGGGCGATTATCTCGAAGTCCGCTCGGTTAGCCCAGTCTCCGGGCGACAGCCGCTTCACCACCCCGAGCCGGGTACCGAGGGCGATCGATTGCTCTGAGCCGAGTGAGACGAGGGCGAGCACGCGTTCCTTCTGTGCGTTCAGCCCGAGATAGTCCGCGATTCGCACCCCTGCGGCGAGCTGGATCGAATTCTCGGGTACGACCGGCAGATCGACGGGTGTCAGGCGGATGACTCGGCCGAGGGTGGTCACCGCGCCGATCTCCGAACGGCTCGTGGTGACGATCGACGAAAGGATCGCGTCGTGCTTGCTGCGGCGGGTGAGGCGCGGCGAGGCTTCCCCCCCGCCCGGCGGGACGTCGACCCGGATGGCGCGCCCGGTCGTCGACAGGAAGACGCGGCAGGGAGTGTCGGCGAACTCGAGTACCGCGGCGGCGGCCCGGGCCGCCGCCGTCGCCCCGACGGGAGGTCGCCCCACGGTGAGCAGAGTGCGCCGAGGCGTACCGAACCGCTCGGCGACCTCGGCCAACTCGTCGGAGACCAGCTGACGCACGTGTTGTGGGCCGGTGAGCAACTCTTCGAGCACGGCGATCTCGGCAAGCAGCTGGTCTCGTTCCGCTTCGAGTTCGATGCGGGAAAACCGGGTGAGCCGGCGAAGACGGAGCTCGAGGATGTGTTCGGCCTGGAGCGGGCTGAGGTCGAAGACGTCCATCAGCCGCGTTCGCGCCTGATCGGTGTCGTCACTCGCCCGGATCACCTGAATCACCTCGTCGATGTCGAGGATCGCCACGAGCAGCCCCTCGACGAGGTGAAGTCTTTCCTTCTTGCGGGCGAGTCGGAATCGGCTTCGGCGGGTGACGACCGAGATCCGGTGGTCGATGTACACCTGCAGCAGCTCGCGCAGCCCGAGCGTCTTCGGCCCGCCGTCGACGAGGGCGACGTTATTGATGTTGAACGAGTCTTCGAGCGGGGTGAAACGGTAGAGCTGTTCGAGCACCGCGTCGGGGCTGAACCCGGTCTTGATCCCCACAACGAGC
>JANMBI010000223.1:0-45763 GCA_031360325.1 Frigoribacterium sp.
GATGTCGGCGGCGTTCGATCCGTTCAGAACCTGCCCGTCGACGGTGGTGAAGTCCACCGCCAGATCCGGGATGGTGCAGTGCGGTGAGGACGGGCAATCCAGGGTGCTGCCCACGCACGGCCTCCCCAGGTCGCTGATGCCCACCTTGCCGAACTTCTCCAGGACCAGGACAAGCATCTGGAGCACGCGCGTATCAACCTGACACTTCGCGGTCACCGTTCCGCTCGCGGTCGCCTCGATCTCGTCCGTGAACATTGCAGGCACCAGCGTGGTGAATGTTCCCTTCGCATGGGCGTCGACGAGTGTCTGCGCGAGTTGTTGCGCATTGCCGGACACCGTCGAACACCCACTTGCAGCGGCCGATGCTCCGTCTGTGGGAGCCGTCCCGGTGAGGGCGCTGAGGATGGCCCGGGCGACTGGTTCGTATGATGCGTACCGGTCAGGGAAGGCCGAGACTTCGACAGCCTGCGCCGCCGCACCCAAGGACAGCGAGTCCCAGTTCAGGATGTCCAGCAGGCCGTGCGGGGACCCGTGGTTGGGGCCGGTCGGCCCGCCGTAGAACGCTGCAGCTTGATACGTCGCATCCATCAGCTGGGCGACCGACCCCCACCCGGTGGCGGGGCGCATCTGGAACAAACCCAACGAGTCGTGATCCGACCCGTCACCATCATGGACATAATTCGCGGATCCGGGATACGCAGTGGTGTTGGCGAGCATCCGCAGGTCCGACTCTGTCAACGCGGCCATCAGTGCGATCAGCACCCCGTTGGTTCCGACGCCGACGGTGCGTCCTCCGACGCTGATGATGGTGGCGGCCCTGTCAAGCTGGGTCCGACCGAGGGTCATCGTGGTCCCATCCGTGGTGGTCGCGATGAGGCTGCTGGGGACAGTGCCACTGACTGTGAGGGTGGACGCGGTGCAGAGCTCCGCCTGCACGAGTGCCGGGTTCATGAACACGCCGACACCGATCATCACCAATGCCGGCCCGAACAGCACGGCCGCCGCCGTGAGGATCCCGAGGACCATTTTCATCATCACTATCACCCCTACTTCAGCGGAGTGTTCAGGCCCGACAGCCGCAGGATGTGGCAGCGCGGGAACGTCGGCTGGCAGGCGACGAAGACCGTGAACGACACCGCATCCGCGGTCGTGGCGGGCGTCCCGTACCAGCTCCCGGTGCGGTGTCGGACAGCGTCGATGGTCACCGCCGTCGTGCCCGGCCGGATCGTCGACGAGTTCGCCGCCGCCGCTTCCGTCCACGCGTTCGGGATGTAGGAGCGGGTGATCGTTAGAGTCTCCGCAGTCTTGTACTGGCGGAGCTGCTGCCACTGCGCCGCCGTCGGATAATAGGTGGCCAGGTCGTTGACCAGCCCGGATGTCTCGATACCGGCTGGGTCGGCGTCCTCGCTGATGAGTGACTGGTAGTCGTCAGGGGCGAACCCGGACATCGTGTCCCACACGAACAACGCGCGTGCTACCGCATCGGCGTAAGCGAGCGGGTTACTAATATGCGGCAGCGGCGACAATGTTGGCGTCGGCGTTGGTTCGCCAGAGGAGGCATTCGGGGTGGGCGACGGCTGCTTCGTTGGCGAGCTGGCCGGTCCGCGGACGAGCCCGTAAAGGCCGACCGTCACCAAGGCGGCGACGATCAGGCCCAGGGCGATGAGTCCGGCGAGCAGGCGGCGACGGATCGGTTTCACTTGGACCCCCGAGAGTTGGTGGACGAGTACGAACTCAGGTACGTCGCACACTCACCGAACGGGATCGTGTCCCCACGTTCCGGAGGCTATGCGGTGTCTTTCGCCGCGATTCTGGCTGCATCCCGGAACGCCTGTGCCTGGTCGACCCAGTCGTTGAACTGCTCCCATTGCGCTTCGGTGAGCGCGTTGCCGATCTCGGCCGGGTCGTAATGCAACCACCAATAGTCCGTCTCGGTGACCGTCATCACGAACGCCCGAACACCATATGGGCGAACACCAACCGGTATCTGGCGTGCCTCCGGGGTCGCTGACGAGGATGACGGCTTTTTAGACCGTGCCGCTTTCGCCCGAGCGAGCGCCTCCCTCGCCGCCGATGCCAGCTCTACTGGCTTCTCGACCGCGTGCAAATGACGCAGTGCTCCTGTCGCTTCCCGACGTACGTCCTCGGATTCTGCCGGGTCGACGGCCAGGCGGCCAAGCTCAGTCGTCGCCTCTGCTGCTTTGACGGTCAGGAAGTGACCGTTGACCTTCCCGTCCTCGTCCATTGCTGTTAGTTCCCGGATCGCGATTGTTCGGATATCTTCGGGTGTCGCGGGGTCCTTTGCGAGGCGCTCTACCTCGATGATGTGCTCCAATGTGAGGTCCGACCGTTTCCCGGTGATCGCCTTTGCTGCCTGCGCTCTGGCATCTCCGCGCGGTCCCGCAGAATTTGCGGGACCGGCTAACTCACCAGCCCTACCCGCACCGAATTGCGTGACTTGTTTGCGGCGTGCTGCATCCTCTTGATACAGCTTCTTCAATTCCTCATACAGCCGAGCCGCCTCGGTCGGGGTGAAGCTCTTCCGCATGGTGTTCTCATGCTGCTCAGCCAGGAGACGTTGGAGATCGGTGGAGATTCCAGACCGTACCCAGACATTGACCGTTTTCCATCCGAGCTGCTTCACCGCGGCGTAGCGTCGCACTCCGCAGATCAGGGTCCCGTCTGGACTGATCGTGATGGGTTGCAGCAGTCCGAGCAACTGGATGGATTGGCATAGTTCGTCCAGGTCACCGAAGTCCTCGCGGAATCGGTGTCCGATCCGGATGGAGTCAACGGCGCGGGCCAGTTCAATGTGGCTGTCGCTCATTCCAACCACCCGCTCGCGGTGGCTTCCACGACGTCCAGTACGAGGGCGTCGTCGGTGAGGAGGATCTCGGCGGTGTCGCCGGAGAGGACGCGTAGGAGGATGCCGCGTTGGCTCGGAAGCCCAGGGTGGGTCTTCCCGCCAAGGAGGACTCGCACCAGCTTTGTCCAGGAAGACCGCGGGATGTCCAGTTGCGCGGGAATCGAGGCATCTCGCCGGAGGGACTCGAATGCGGTGTCCAGGTTCCCGGCGCTGGCGAGCCGGTCCGTGACGTATTCGACACCGGCCTGAGCAACGTCCGAGGGCCATCCCAGGGCGTTGAGGAATCGCAGGGCTTCCTTGATGTTCGATTTGTCCGACCGTTCACCAACGTCCTCGGCGGGGGCGGTGTGGAGGATGTCGAAGACGAATTCTTCGTATTCGCCCGCGCGGACGGGCGGCTCTTGGGTGAGTTTTCTCGGATGCCGGGCCCGCTCGGTGGAGATCATGTGCCGGTCCGCGCGGGTCTCCGCCTTCAACGTCCGGCTGACGGCGGTCGTCACGATCGCCCACGGATCATCAGCGTGCCGAGTGTTGGAGGCGACCATCGCCAAAAAAGCAGCGTGGCCCGCGTCGGCTTCGTCGCGATGCCATTTCAACGCCAGCCGTCGGTACTTCTGTACGGCGAACAGCAGCAGCTCCCGGGCTTCCGGATCTCCCTGCCAAGCACCCGGCCCGGTATCGTGCAGCCGGTTTAGGACAGCACGAAGCCCTTCCGCACTGGCAAAGCTCGGCACGGACGGATGTTGTGCGGCGGATGTGGCTCCCATAACAGTTCGACCTCCCTCAATACGAGGAAGGAGCGCACCCCGCACCACGGGTTAGGCAGGGTACGACCGAGAACGGGTGAACCTAGCGGCCCACCGCGTCACGCGCTGCCGTGGGCTGACCCCCACGACCAAACGCGGACAACGACGCCAGCCTGCCGACGCGATCAGAGACCGTCCGGGTGGAGTCGCGGAGCTGTGCGCTGGCCCATACATGCGCGTGCTTGTGCAGATCAGCACCGTGCTCCACTATCTTCGCGCTGACCCGATGGGCAAGATCCGTTGGACGTACCCACTCGATGCCCAGGCGCCCTTCAGCGCCCCGGCCGGTATCAGCCAGGGCGGGGTCGCGGTGGTGCGCCAGCTCCGATCGCGACGCCGTATGCGCGGCAGAATCCGCTCCGGACGGTTGTGCTGTCCAGCCGGATTGGTGGCCCAGATACTTCGCCGGGTCGTATCGAACGTCATGAGCGGCCATGACTGTCCTCCTTCGTTTCCTGTTGGTGCTGCCCGGTCGGACTCCCGCCGTCTTGGGCAGCCTTTTCCCCAAGCGCGGGGACAAGCTCATTGGTGGTTGTGCTCTCGGGTCGTGCGGCGGCGTTGCTTAGCCAACGGCCGACCGTCGACGGATGCACTCCCAGATGTTTTGCGATGCGCCGGTTTGACCAGCCGTCGCCCTGCAACCGCATTGCCTCCACGGGGCCCGGCGCGAAAGCCGAGATCCGCGACACCTCCGCGCGGCCGCGACGAGCGGTGACTGCCTTACGCGGTGAACTCGACACCACGGTGGAAGTGAGTTCGGCCGGAGCGAGCGGTCCGTCCCCAACCGGGGCCCGGGACCAGCGGATTAGCTCGACCGTGAGGTGTGTTGTCGCCAAAAGCACCAGCGGAGGCACCGCGGCGACGCACGCGGCCACGATCGAGGGGACGGATGCATCCGCCGTGACGAGCGCATGGGTCGCGTTCGCTGTTACCGACACGCCTGTCGCAGTAAGCAGCAGTACCCATGGATATCGGGTTGCCGCCAGCCCATGTTGATGCAATGCGACCACGGCGACGGTCGCGACGACGATCACCCCGTCGACGATCAAGGGCCATACCCACGCTTCGCTGGCGTCGAGGCCGGCCCGGTGTGCCAGATCCGCGAGGGCTGCGAAACTCAACCGGAAGGCGCCTGCCGCGATGAACACAGTTCCAGCCACGCCGACCCCGACAACAGCTCGACTCGACCACGAACTGCTACTACTCGCCGCACGTGCGACGGACCTTGACGCCTGTGTGAGTGTGGTCACATCCCCACTCCCGCTCGCGCCGTCTGGTTCTGCGCAGGACGGACCTTCGCAATGGTGGCGGCAACTCGATCAACCGGGGTTGCTGTGTCGAATCCGGTCGCCATCCTTCGTTCGATGCCCGGTGGGGTTCCGTCACCGACTGGTGGTTCGGGAAGTTGGTCGAGAACTCCCAGCGCCGTCCGCCGCACTCGTTCTCCGGTCGCGCGGACCACGTCCACCGGTTCGATGTCCGCGACCGTAGACGACCACGACGCCACATACGGAATCGAGTATCCGTCCGTGTCCATCCCGAATGACGCGCCAATCATCAGCGCCACTGACTCGGCTTCCACCTCTCCAATGCCCCGATGCACCGACCACCCGTCTCCGTCCGGCTCATGCATTAGCACATGCCCGAGCTCGTGGGCCAGGGTCTTCACCATCGCGGCGTCGTCCATATCAGCACGGACAGCGACAACGTGGGTGACGTAGTTGGTGACCCCGTTTGCACCGCCGATCATCCCGGCGCCTGGCACCGTGGTTACCGTGAAGTTGGCCGCCTCAACTTGGGCGGCCAGATTGTCCCAGAGACCCTCTGGTGCCTGCCCCTTCAGTAACTGCGGGCGGGAGAGTTCGGGGATCGGCTCACCCGTGGTCTGGGACGCATCCCATACGTAGGCGGGCTTGATGCCGACCATCTTCGACCGCACGACTTCACCGGGCCGCGGCTTCTCGGCTCGCCCCAGCCTCCGCCACGAATCCTGGACCGACGGGTTGGTGGATGCGAATCGTGCTGTCACCGGAGCCTGGATCATGTACCCGGACTGGCCTTTGGTCACGGCGTGGTCAAGTTGCTTCCACTGTTGAAAGCCCGCCACATACGTCGGAAGCGGCTCCGGCACCCGACCTCGCTCGAATGCGTCCAGATGCTGGGCGTAAATGAGTAACGTGTTCCCGAATGACCGCGATCGAAACCTGGCCGCGAACTCTATCGCGCGAACCCAGTCCTCGCCGGCGACCAGGCTCTCGACAGCTTCGGCCAGATGGTCGTGCATGGCATCGAGCCTTACCTCGCGGGCGAGCCTGTACTCGTCGTTCGGTTGCGACATCACGAATCCCTCTCCATCACGCGCTTCCCGCAGTGCGCCACGGGGATGACGGTGAGGTGCGGCGAGCCATCCGCTACCACGCGAGTCATGGGCAAATTCCACCAGCCGGCCCTACGCGGAACGTGGTGCGTGCCGTGTCGGCACGCCAACGCCCGCGGCCGCATGGTCGTTTTCGACTTGGGCCAGAAAATTCGCTGGGGCTGGCTCGCTCGACTCGACGTTCTGTCCTACCAAGTACCCCTGCTCGTTCCTTCAATCTTGTCTACCCCGTTCTAGGGACAAGTGGTAATCTGTTGGACATGTCTAACACAGAGACTTTAGACATGTCCAACACGGGGGACGAGATTCGATGATCGAGGACCAGAGGGAGCGTCCGGCGGCGGACGCCGAGATCTTGGCGCGGAAATTGAATCTCTTGATCGATGTGGGAACGTCCGAGGGGCATACGCCAACTTTTCGGGAGATCTCCGAGTCGCTAGCCAAGGGTGATGTGCAAATTTCGCGAGCGCGTTGGTCCTACATGATTGCTGGCACCGGCGCTGTGGTGAGGGATCGACGTCTTTTGTCCGCGCTGTCGGATTTCTTCGGTGTCGACTCGGAATTTCTCGTCGAGGAAGTCGAAGGTGGCTTGCCTGAACGGATTGAGGCGCAGCTGGATTTGGTCAGGGCCATGCGTGTCGCCCGTGTTCGAAACTTCGCTACCCGTGCTTTGGGGGATGTGTCGCCCGACATTCTTCGCGCGATCACACGATTCTTGGACGAAGAGGCGGCCCGCAATGCGTCACGACCGGTGAGATAGCGGGGAGCGATGGCGACATTGGACGCGGATGGCATGTCTCATGCGGTAGCTATCGCTACGGCGGCGATGGGCGAACTTGCGTTGGGCATGCCGATGTCCGTCGCGGGGATCGCCGCGGCTGTTGAGCAACTCCGTGGCCGACCACTTAGGGTCGTGGAATTGGGGGCTCTTGCGAACAATGATGTGTGCGGCGTTTTGCTCGTCACCGACCGGGAGGATATTGTCCTGCACGCACCAAGCGATTCGGCCCTGCACACGCAACAATTTGTGTTGCACGAGTTGGCTCATCTGATCCTTCGACACGATGCTCTGGCTGCCCCGGTTGGCGGTGCCGATATTCTTCTGCCCGATCTCCCATTGCCGATCGTTCGCCGAATTCTCACTCGTAGTCGTTTCGACGATGAGACCGAAGTCGCGGCGGAGGTACTCGCTGATCTTCTCGCTGAATCCATCCGCGGCAGTGATGGTCCCCGTTCGACATTTCTGCAGGTGTTCTCGTGAGCGAGATCGTGATCGCCGCCTTCATGTGGGGAGTTGTGTCGTGCGTAGCAATATCTCAGGCGCGAGACAGCGATAGAAGTGTGCTGATCTCCTCACTTGCCGTCGCGGTATCGTTGTCGTTCAATATCGATGCGATCTACCTCGCCGGGGATCGGCTCCTCGGGGGGAGGAATTGGTTGGAGCTGGTTTCAGACCTCGCATTGATGGCAGGGATATCGTTCCTGTTGCGCGGGCTCTTGCGAGCAACGGTGGGTCAGCGTCGGGCGTATGAGCGGTTGCAAACGGCTGGACTGTTCATTGGTTGTGTCGTCCTAGCCGTCCTCTTTGCCCGCATCGTCGCACCGACCAGTTCGACGACGTTCATGTTGAGCTACGGCCGCCAGAGTACTGCGGCCGCCTATTCCATCTCTCAGTTCCTCTTCGTCGGTGCGGCGATGTTGATCATGGCAGTGGTATCAATCAGGCATTTGAGCGAACTGACGCACACGATGTCGCGCGCGTCCTTCCTCCTGGTCAGCGTCGGCTGCGTCTTGGCCGTCCTTCTCTCGGCGGTCATCATTGGCATGGACCTCGCGCACGTCGCGGGGAACATCCGACTGATGAGCGCGCTCTCGATTTTGTATCAACCCCTCTACACCGGCGCGATCGCGCTGCTGTGCGTCGGATATTCAGTACCGCCGGTGGTTCGCCGAGCGCAAACACTTCGCTACCAGCGCGAAACAAGCCTGCTGCTCAACGAAGTCTCCCGCGTGTGGCGAGACACCGTTGACATGCAGGTCGCCATTCCCGTCAATGGATACCGTCAGCTGGGCGGTTTGGACAACGTGAGGGGCGACGTAGTTCTTCACCGTATGGTGGTCGAGATCCGGGATGCGGTGATCAAGAATCAGGCCGCACTTCCAGCAGCGGCAGATCGGGTTGTCCGCGCCGCCGAAACCCACCTTCTGACGCCGCATCCCACACCCGCCGCAGCGCAGAGCATGCAATGAACTCCCGAAGCAACGTGCTGGCGTTTGTGATGCTGACCACAGTGCTCTCACCTCTTGCGCTCGGCTACTATGTTGCCTCCCGAGCTATCGCACCGCCCGCCCAGCGCAAATATGACATCGGTCTGCATGGCATCGTCCAACACGCGGGAAGCTTCTGCTTAGTGCTCGATCGGTCGGAGGTGACGAGAAGTCCTGGGACCTTTAGCATCTGGTTCGACGGCGGACACGCCCAACTCGGGAACGTTCTGCGTGAGGACCGTGCGACCGTCACGAGAGAAATCATCCGCACCGACCGGGGCGATCTGGCGAACGCGACAGCCGGCGCGTGGAGCGGACACGTACATATCTCTGCCGTGACCCTGGGCCTGACATCCACCGACATCACCATTGAAACAGAATATGGGCCGGCCCCCGCGTGGAGATTCGACCCACCTTCCACACACGACGCATCCGCGTGGGCTATTCACATTCACGGCCTCGGAAGCTCCCGATCCGCCATGCTTCGCGGTGTGATAGCGGCGACACGGGGGAACATGGTCTCCCTCGTTGTCTCCTACCGCAACGACGGCGAAGGGCCTGTCACGCCAGGGTCCCGATCGACGCTTGGGTTGGACGAAGTAGACGATGTCGCAAAGGCGGTGGAATATGCCGTCGCACACGGGGCACGCCGCGTGATTCTCTTTGGATGGTCAATGGGTGCAAGCATCGCCCTGAAACTGCTGGTCGATAGGCGCTATCGTGACGTCATTGTTGGTGTCGTTGCGATTAGCCCCGTCCTCGATTGGGTCCATACCCTACGATCGAACTGTCGTCGGGCAGGCCTACCCGCATTCATCGGCTCAATCGCATCAGCCATGCTCCACTCGCCGAGTGTCGCCCGAATCCTGCGCCTGCCGCACCCCCTCGATCTGCACAAGCTCAATTGGCTTGAACGAGCTACCGAACTCAGCCGTCCTGTGCTGCTCATCCACGGAACGAGAGACACCTCAGCGCCCATCCAGCTATCGAGGCAACTGGCACAAAGGCATCCGGATGCCACGCTCCTGGAGTTCGACAGTGACCATACGCTGGAATGGAATGCACAACCCGACTACTGGGAGCAGTCTGTCCTCGCCTGGATTGCGAACCTTCCGTAGAGGCACGGACCGTCGACAATGATTCACGAATAAGCGAATACTCCCGATTCCCCAAGCGCAGTCGATCCGCGAGCGCATGCCCGCTCGTGTCGACCAACGACATGTATTGATCTTCATCAGCACAGTGGCGCTACGAGGTACCGCTGCGCGGTCCTGTTCTTTTGGCACCTGTGGTGCCATTTCGGCGGGTGATTGTTCGGGGTCGTTCCTTCCTGGTCAAGTCACACGAAATTCTTCGACCAAACCGCTTCGCTTTTAAGTCGAAGATTTTCGTTCTTCGGGCTTGACCATTCCCTCCTGTCCCCGGTTTTCGGCAGGTGCCGAAAGGCACTGAGGTTCTGAGAGGGACGTGATTCCCACGTTTCCGGAGCCTTTGTCTGAATCAAGGGAGTAACCGGAAATGAGCACTACAGAGGTCGTCGTGAACGGGCGGGCCGGCCTTGCACGTCAGGCCGCGTTTCTTCGCGAACACGCTCCAGAGCCGCTGCTGGGAGCACAACCGCCAGACCCGGTTCTCGCCCGCCTTCAGACCAGCATCCTTGAGTTCGTCGCTGATGAACCGGTAGCCGAACGCGGGATCATCCTGGTGGGCATCCCACGCGGCGTTGGTCAGGTGGGCGTCGTCCCAATCACGTTGGGAGACAGGGTTGGCGCGCCACTGATAGAACGCTTGTTTGGAGAAGCCTTGTCCCCCGGCAGGTCACCGTGACGGGGACACCGTCGACGGCCAGTTCATGGACCAGCGGGTAGATCATTTTGGGTTGACATCCCGGGAGGGATAGGCGACCGCACGGCGCATGACCTCGGCCTCCTGCTCCAGCAACCGAATCCGTTTCCTCGCATCCCGCAGCTCGTCATTGAGTCAACTGAACTCGGGGCAGTCCCTATGGCCAAGGAGCGAATGCACCGGCGAGAAGACGAATAAATGTAATCGGGATTGTGTCGTTTACCACATGGCGTGAAAGGTCCCACAAATGTACGTCTCGTCAGAGATAAGAAAACACCGTCACGGTGGCGACGACCGAATGGCAGGGGCCTTTGCGAGGGCGGAGAGTGATCAATCAGCGGACGAGGATGAGCTGGACGCGGTATGGGTTGAAGCGCTCCCTATAGTGGAGGGTTCTCCTGCCCAGTGTCGCTTGTTGAGGTGGCCGCGAAGGACGTCGCTTGCCGCACGGCCGTAGTCGTCGGCATCGAGGGTGGGCTCCCAGGTGTGCTGGAGGAGGAAGCCTTGGACCAGAGCTAGCAGGATCCGTGCCGCGTGATCGGGATTCACCGCGGGGTCGACTTCCCCGTCGATCTGTCCTTGAGTGATCCGCTGTTGCAGGGCCTCGCGCACCTGATTGAGCGCAGACTGCATGGTGGCGGCGAGGGCCGGGTTGCGTAGGGACTCTCCCCACGCCTGTACTGCCAAACGCATGCTCTCCTCGGCGTGGTCCAGCGTGCTAAATGCGCGGGGGAGTTCGGCGACGACTTCGGTGAGCGGGCGGTGCGTCTCCAGCGACTCGCGAACGGTCGCCTCGATCATGCCCATCGACCTAAGAGCAATAGCCGCGATGATCTCATCCTTGCTGCGGAAATAACGGTAGACCGCACCAGGGGACAGGCCGGCCTCGTCGATGACGTCCTGCATGGATGCGCGGTGGAACCCCTCGCGGGCAAAGCGAACGGCGGCAGCGGCCAAGATCTGATCCCGGCGGGCCGCAGCGTAGTTGTCGCTCACCTTGGGCACTTCCTCAGAGTAGAGCGAACGTTCCTTCATTGACAAGCGCGACAAGAGGTTACAGAATAGAAAACGAGCATTCGCTTTTAGTTCGGAGGTATCTGATGAGCCATACCAGCGTGCTGATCGTGGGGGCGGGGCCGACCGGGCTGGTCCTTGCCGCTATCCTGGCTCGTACCGGTGTCGAGTTCCACATCGTTGACAAGCACGCGAGGCCACTCGAGCTCACCAAGGCCGCGGCCCTGCACGCACGCACGCTGGAGTACTTCCGCGACCTTGGCGTTGTCGACCGCATGCTGGCCGAAGGTCAACGGGTTGACATCCTCGCGCTGCGCACCAGGTACCGGGACCGGCTGGCGGTCGACTTCCGGGTATTGGCAGACACCGCCTACCCGCACATGCTCGACATCCCGCAATACCGTGTCGAGCACATCCTCATCGACCATTTGGCCGATGTTGGGGTTCAGGTGAACCGAGAAGTGACGTTGACCGGGCTAACACAGACCCCCGACGGTGTACTCGCCCAACTGCAGACAGCGGACGGGGGAACCGAGGCCATGACAGCGGACTGGGTAGTCGGCTGCGACGGGGTCAAGAGCACCGTGCGATCCCTGATTGGGCTGGACTTCGCCGGTAGCGACTACGCCGACGATTGGGTGTTGTGTGACGCGGTGGTGGACTGGCCGTTGCCGCGCAATGAGATGACTTTCTCTGCCGACGGCGACGGCATTTATGGAGTCTTTCCGCTACCTGGGGAGTCTCGATATCGGCTGGCGTACACTCAGCGCAAGACGCCTGACGGGCGTCTGGTGGACCCGGACCTCGCCGACGCTCAGGCAGCGATGACTCGCACCGGAATTCGCGGGACGGTCACGGCCGTGGATCAGTTCTGGACATTCAATTTGTCCCACCGCCAGGCTGCCAGCTACCGCCGTGGGCGGGTGTTCCTAGTCGGGGATGCCGGGCACGTTCATACTCCCTTCGGCGGGCAGGGGTTGAACCTGGGCGTCGGTGACGCGGCGAACCTTGGTTGGAAGCTCGCCTCGGTGGTGCGCGGAGGGGGCCCCACGGCCCTGCTTGACAGCTATCAGGCTGAACGGCACGCGGTAGCCAGCCAGGTTGTGGCCTTCACCCACCGGGGAGCCAGGGCTATGCTGCTGCGCAATGACCCTCGGTCCTATCTGCGGGATACCGTTCTGGGTGTGTTGCAGGCCGCTCCTCCGCTCCGCCACCTGCTGGCCAGGCGATTTTCCCAGCTGGCGCAAGCGTACCGAGGCAGCCCGGTGGTGATGGGCCGTACGCGCCACCTCCGCGCCGGGGACCGCCTGCCCGATCGTGCGGTGTTCGACGGTGTCACCGACAGGATCGTCCGGCTGCACGAGCTGCTGCAACCCGGCCATCACACCCTGCTGCTCGCCGGGACGGAACCACGGGCGCTACTTCACGCAGCTCGCGCTCTGACCCAGTCCTGGAGTAGCCGGTGGAGCGAGGAGATCACCGTGCGCCTGCTGACGACCAGCTGGAACCTGCCCGCAGAGTTCAGCGAGGACGCCCGGGTGGTGCTGGACCGCGGCCGGGACGCCGCCCCGCTCTACGGCCGGTCCACGACCGCGTATCTGGTGCGCCCAGACGGGCACATCGGCTACGCAGGCACCCCGGATCCCGACAGGATCGGCACCTACCTGCGTATGGTGCTCACTACCGACGCATCGGCAGCAACTAAGACCGATGAGGAGTCGGTGCGGCCATGACTCACGACGCCCAGGACCCGGTTATCGCGGTCAATTTACTGCAGTCCACCGCCTACGCCGTGCGCGGCGAGCGTGTCATTTTGGTCGACACCGGCCCCGCGGGGCAGGAGAGCAGGCTGTTGAAGAAGCTTGCACGATCCGGCGTCAAGGCCCAGGACGTGTCGCTGATTGTGTTAACCCACTGCCACCCCGATCACGCCGGCGGCGCCGCCGAGTTGCGCCAACGGCTGGGCGTGCCCATCGCCGTCCACCGCGACGAGGTCGAGTGGGCCACCACCGGGCACAGCATTTTTTACCAGGCGCTGCGCCCCTTCGGCCATCTGCTGCAACGAGCTCTACCCGTGACGTTCCCCGCCTTCATGCCCGACATCGTCCTGGAACACGGCGTGGAGTTGGACGACTACGGTGCGCCGCTGAGCGTCCTGCACACCCCCGGGCACACGCCCGGCTCGATTACCCTGCTGCATCGACCCAGCGGCGACGCCATGGTCGGCGACTTACTCGCAGGCAGCCTCCTGCGCCGGAACACCCCGCTATTGCCCTTCCTCGCACAGGATACCCGCCAGCTCGGGGAGAGCGTCCGAGCAGTGCTTAGCAAATCACCCACCCGCCTGCTGTTTGGGCACGGCCGCCCCACCGCCGCGCTATCGATGCCGCGAAGGTACGACTCATTGACTCGCATTTCCTGACGCCGATCCGTTGACCCCCATTAGATAGCAGGTGCAAACTGTGTCTCCAGAAACAATTTCTTTTCGCGCCGGCGATGTCGAGTTGCGCGGTGACGTGTACGTCCCGCCGACTGCCGGCCCCTGGCCCGCCGTGGTAATGGCGCACGGCTTCGGCGCCGTCAAAGACCAATACCTGCACCGCTACGCCGAGCGGTTCGCGGAGGCTGGCCTGCTCACTGTGGTCTATGACCACCGCGGCTTCGGCGTCAGCGACGGCCAGCCGCGCCAGGACATCGATCCCTGGGTGCAGATCCGGGACTTCCAGCATGCGATCAGCTACACCCGCTCACGTGATGACGTCGATGCTGAGCGGATCGGCGTCTGGGGAACCAGCTTTAGCGGCGGACACGTCTTGGTACTCGGGGCGATCGACCCAAGAGTTCGCTGCGTCGTCTCCCAAGTTCCCACGATCAGCGGCTCCGAGGCCGCCTATCGCCGCATCCCCCCGCACCTGGCAAGCACCGTGCAGCAGGCTCAGGTGGCCGACCGGGAAGCGATCTATGCAGGCGGTGCCCCACAACTGCGCCCATTGGTGAACGACGGCACCGATGCCCCGCCCGTTTACGCCGGCCCGGCCGCGCAGGCCTTCATGGACCAGCCTGCCAGCCGCCCCGAGACCTTCGTCAACGCGGTAACCCTGCAGTCGCTCGCCCGTAGCCGCGACTACGAGCCCGGTAGCTATATCGCACGCATCAGCCCAACCCCGCTGCTGCTGCTGGTCGCTGAAAACGACGAGGTCGCATTCACAGACTTGCAACTCGGTGCCTGGCAGCAGGCCCGTGAACCCAAGCGGCTCGTGCTTTTGCGCGGGGATCACTTCTCGCCCTATGCGAAGGCTTTCGAGGAGTCGGCCGACCCAGCGGTGGATTGGTTCGCTGAACACCTGGTCAAACAGTCGGCCGGGCGCAGCATTCCGGGGATTGCATCGTGACCGCGGTTGAGCACGATCCGGCGCTGCTGGTCTTCATCCGCGCCGCCTCCCCCGTCGTGCATCGCCTTGGCGGTGCGTGGTTTTTCACTCAGGATGCCCGCCGTGAAGGGGCTCGGATTGGGATCACCAACCAGTTCGCGCTTTATGCTTCCGGACGCGGGGGTGTCTTGGGTGATTGCCACCCCGACGTGGTTGCGTCCTCCTTCGCATTCTTCCCGCCTGACATCGTCAAGGCCAACTATCTCGAGGGCCTGGGCGACCGCTCCCCACACGAGTGCGCCCGCGCCTACGCTGCGGGCCTCGCCGCTTGGGGTATCCGCGTGTTTGCTGGCATGGCTGGCATGGACCGACTGGCGGTGCTGGGCCGCAAAGTGGCCGCATCCGTGCAACCCATGGGGCTCCCACTGTTCGCCGGCTGGCGGGCAATGCCCCAACCCGACCGACCCGAGGCAGCGGCGGCGCTGGTACTGCAGGTGCTGCGGGAGCTCCGTGGCGACCTGCACATACACGCGGTCGTGGCGCACGAGCTGACACCGCTTGAGGCAATCCTCGGCAAGGATGGCCCCAAGCGCGCCGAGGAACTGCACTACCCCCAGCCGTACCCGCCGCTGGAGCGCTTCCTCGATCGGCGGGAAGCCGCCGAGAGCCTCACCGACCGTCTCCTGATCCCCGCCTACGCGGTACTCGGCCCCGGAGAACGAGACGAGTTCCTCAGCTTGCTCCACACCGCCGACCGCGCCCTCGCCACCGCTGTGACTGGGTAGCATTCTCCTCCGATGCCTCAAACAGACCCAGCGTCGAACCAACGACCAGTACGCGAAGTCCAACCACGCGGACTGGAACGGGCCATCGTTGTCTTTATGTAGCGTGCTCACGGCCGAAGGCAAATCTGTTACTCATCTCATGCTTATCCGGTTAGCTCAGCCGGGTTTTGAGCGCCTGGCCCGGCCGCGATGATGCTGCGGTAGGTGGTGGGCTTTCGTTGACTTTGAAGTCCGAGGAGGCTCTGGAAGGCGGCCGTCGGGGTGTGGCGCCGGTTGAACCGGAAGGTGTACTCGTCGAGGTGGACCTGGAGGTGTTCGCCGGAGACGCCGCGGTGGGTTCCTTGCTGAAGGGCCCCAGGTTTTCTGCCGCACCCCGCATAGGAGCGGCAGAAAACCTGGGACGCTTCATCGTGACCCAAGCAGCGTCCACGATTTCCCGCTAATGTTTTCGCAGCCCGTAAAGGTGTGAGCTGGGAGGGTTGGCTTGTCGGCTCCGGCATGATTGTTGCCCTCTGGATGTCGACGATCGGAACGAGGTTGTCAGCGGAGACAGTCTCGTCGACGCGCCGTTCAGATCCTCAGGAGCCAGTTCACGATCCGGTTCAGGCTGCGGGTCGCCTCAGCGGACTCGGGTCGATTGAGATGACCGTGATGTGTTCCCGGTTCACGAATCACACAGACATCATTGCTGGCTAAAGCGAGGCCGGCCGCGAGGGCCTCTCCGGAGCTCCGGAGGTCATCCAGATCCGAATTGATGATGAGAAAGGGTGGCAGTCCTTCAAAGTCTGCATTGCCGGGGAACGCTTGAGGGTGGGAAAAGAGGGCTTCGTCTCCGACGTAATCCATGCTCATCATACGAACCGCGTCCGGCAGGGATCGGAGATCTTTGGCGAGCTTCTCGGTCTTCGCCTCTAAATCCCGGCTATATGGGGGAAGGGTGGCATGCACGACTGGGTAGGCAAGCACAACGCTCTGCGGCGTTGTCTCGGCAGCGTCGCGGAGGCGAACAGCGGCACCGCAGGCGAGGTTCGCACCTGCGCTGGCCCCGCCGATACTGATCCGAGAAGGGTCGATACCGAGTTCATCCGAGGCGGTGAGGATCCATTCCCAGCCAGCCAGAACATCATCGGATGGGATCGGATATCGAGATCCTGTATTGGCAAGGCGGTAGTCGACAGAGACAACAGTCACGCCTCGCTGTGCGAGTTGGCTCGCGACCCAGTGCGCCTCCGGCATCTCTAGGGTTCCACCAGTGAATGAGCCGCCGTGAGCCCACAATAAACCGTTTTTCAGGCTGATCGTAGTTTTCGGTGCATAGACACGAATGGGGATTGGTCCGTGCGGACCCGCGATGCTCCGGTCGTGCACGTTGATTTCGTCGCTCATGTCTCCGCCGTCGCCTGCCATCGTTCACTCTTTCAGCTGGTTTGGATGACGCTGATGCGCACATTTGACCTGTGGTTGTGAATCGTTTAAATTCGCGTGCTGACAATAGGGGACCGCCGGCTCTCCCGTCAATTGTCCGCCCAATGCGGGCATCCCGCTGTCGCGGCAGTCGCTATCGTTGATCGAACGGGCATCTCAAGAGGAAGTTGCGAGACGTGGTGCGAGTTACGATCAATGGGCTCGCTGCCCAGCTTGGCTTGTCCAAGGCATCCGTTTCCTACGCTCTCAATGGACAGCCCGGAGTGAGCGACGTGACTCGGGAGCGCGTTTTGGCGCTTGCTACTGAGCTCGGTTGGTATCCGAGCTCGAGTGCTCGAGCGTTATCGCGTTCACGAACCGACGCGATAGGCATCGTTCTGAAGCGCGATCCGGAGCTTCTTGGATCGGAACCTTATTACATGAGTTTGCTCGCGGGGGTGGAAAGTGTCCTCTTGCAAGCCGACCAGACGCTGCTTTTGCGGATGGTGGGGTCTGAAAAAGGTCGCGACACCGTCGTTTATCAAAAGTGGAGTGCCGAGAGGCGCGCCGACGGCGTCATGCTGTTCGATCTCATCGTCGACGATGAGCGACCTGGGCTGCTGGAGCGCCTCGGTTTGCCATACGTCGCCCACGGGTCGCGGATGACTCCGGTCGGTGGGCCGACCTTCATTTACGATCTGGAGCACGAGGCGTCCATGATCGTCGGGCATTTCGCCGAGCTTGGCCATCTCGACATCCTGCATCTGACCGGGCCCCAGATATTTGCTCACGAGTCGGACAGGCGGCGGGCTATCAGCGCTGCAGCGGGGCGAGCTGCCTTACGTCCCGTCTTCGTTGAATGCGATTACACGATGGAGCGCGCAGAAGCGACCACCCGAGAACTGCTCGGCGCAGACTTGGCCGCGACGGCAATCATCACTTCCAACGACGTGATGGCGCTGGGTGTCGCCTCCGCGTTGCGCGCTCTCGGACGCGCAAACATAGCCATTTTGAGTTGGGACGACTCCTTGCTTTGCCGGATTGTCACCCCTACTATCACCGCGCTCGCCCGTTTTCCGGAGGAACAAGGCCGTCGCAGCACGCGGATGCTGCTAGACGTACTTGCCGGGGTGGACCCATCGGAGATTCTCGCATCGCCCAGCGAACTCATCGTCCGAGAGACGAGTGTGCGCAACGAAAAATAAGTCGGGACTTGCTTAACTGAACCGGTTAGGTTAGCTTTCTGGAAGAAGACCCGAGCGATCCCCATCGGATGGCGCACTTTCTCACGTTGCCCACCGTTCTCGACAACCCGAACGGGTCTCGCATCCAAGAAAGTCATGAGAGACAAGGAAGTCACATGGGAATCAAGCACGGCATTCTCGCCGGAGTGCATGTCGCGGCAACCGCGATCTTCGTCACAGCGCGCTCAATGAAAAAGTCACGCAAACCACTAGTGGCCGCAGCGGTCGCATTCGCCCTGGTGGCGGGAGTGAGCGCATGTGCCGCCTCGCCCAGTAGCGGGAAACCTGAACAGCTCACAATCCTCATCGGGGACGGGCTCGCAACCCCACGCGGCAAAACGCTAACTGCCGTGACAAAGGAATTCACCAAATCCACCGGGATCCAGGTGAAAATACTGGCGGGTGGTGCGAACACCAAATCCTTCTACGAATCCTCGCTCCTTGCACACAAAGAAGCAGATATCGTACTGGCCAACCTCGATGCAGAATCGACCTCGTGGTTGAAGATCAAGGCAATCATTCCGGTAACGCAGTACATGAAGGCATGGGGACTGACGAAGGTCATCCCCGAACAAGCGGTCAAAGACTGGACAGCAAACGGACAACTGCAAGCATTTCCTTACCTGGGATTCCAATGGCCGGTGATGTATAACAAGGCGCTGCTGGAAAAAGCGGGAGTGACCACGATTCCGGCAACGACCGATGACCTGATTGCCGCGGCGGCGAAGCTCCGGGTGATCGGGGTGGCCCCCCTGGCCATCGGTGGCAATGACTATTCGGGCGAGAAGCTCTTCTTTCAAGTTCTCCAGAACTACCTCCCGCAGAACCAGGCGGAAAAGCTCTTTCAGACCGGAGGCTACTGTCAGAACCAGCTGGCGATGAAGGGTATCGATCTTTTCGTGAAGCTGCGTGATGCGGGAGTCTTCGTGGATAACGCGCAAGGTCTGAGCGCGGATAACATGAGCGCCATGTACGACGCAGGCAAGGCGGCGATGGAGCCCCAGGGGTCTTGGGGTTTCATGACGGTGCCTCAAGACATCGCAAAGAGCACCGTGCTGGCCGGGCTGCCAGTGCCTTCGGGCGCTGTCTTCTCTAAGCCGACGGCTTACCAGGGCACTATCGGCCAGGGTATCTGGTTGAGTCCCAATGGCTCCAAAAAGCTGGGGGCCGTGGAGAAGCTCGTGAAGTTCCTCTTCTCTCCGGCGGTTGCCGCCAGTTGGCCGGCGCAGACCGGTGACATAGTGAACGCCAACCTCAGTGACGCAGAGCTGGCGAAAGCACCCCAGTTGCTGCGCGACGCCATGAAGCTGCCGACAATAGTGGACTACGCCGTACTGCCGGATGTTTACCTACCCGCAAAAGTAGGAACTGCAATCAACCCGGTGACCAGTCTGGCTTTCACCAGCGGTACGAGCAGCAAGCAGATCTGCAGCGCTCTCGACCAGGTTTACAGCTAGCAAGTTGCGTCAATACGCTCAACCAGGTGCGCGGAGGAAGACATCATGACGTCCTTAGTCATCGAGGAAGAAAAATCGACCATGACCCCTTCCGCGCACCACGGCGCAGGCCGCTCGATCGACTCGAGAAGGCGGCTGCGTCTCCGCCGGAGCATCGGCGGCCTGGCCGGCACCGTGCCAGCGCTGGCTTGGTACCTATTGTTCCTTCTTGGACCGCTACTCGGTCTGTTCTGGATGAGTTTCTACGATCAGCCGGGGATTCTCGCCGACAGCACATTCGTCGGAATCAACAACTTCACTCATGTGTTGGGTGACCCGGCGTTCCGGATAGCTCTCATCAATACCGTGCTTCAGGTCACCTTCCTGGTGCCAGTGCTGATGATCGCCTCGCTCCTGCTTGCGTATTACCTGCACCGAAAACCCCGGGGCTACGGGGTCCTGTCGGTTGTGCTGTTTCTGCCGGCACTGCTGTCTCTGGCGGGCAGGTCGATGGCGTTTGTCGCCATACTCGCGCCAAAGCCGTTCGGCCTGCTGAACGGAGTTCTGGAGGCACTCCATTTGGGGTTCCTGGAACGAGCATGGCTGGCAGACCCCAGAACAGCGTTGTTGAGCATAATTGCGGTCGAACTCTGGGGAGGCATCGGTTTCACTGCCATACTTCTCAACGCAAGGATGGCGTCAATTCCCTTTGAAGTCGAGGAATCCGCAACCCTAGACGGTATCGGGCAACTCGGGATGTTGCGACAGATCATCTACCCGATGCTCCGGGACTACTTCGGCGTCGTTGCAGCCCTCCAGTTGATCTGGACATTGTTCACGTCAGCAGGAGATGTGCTCCTTCTGACGGGAGGCGGTCCGGGCTACGCCTCTACCAATCTTGCCTACCTTGTCTACAACAAGGCGTTTCTGCAGCAAGACCTGGGCTACGCCACAACAGTCGGGGTGCTGTTGTTCGTGGCGGGGCTCGTCGGGGCTTTGACCCTCCGTGCCGCATTCAAGCCGAAGTATTGAGGATGTCATGACGTTACAGATCCGAAGCAAGACCCGACTCCGGCGAGCAGGCTGGGGACTGTCTCACGCACTCGTGTGGGTGTATGTGCTGCTTGTACTGATCCCCTTGTACTTCTTGTTGATCTCACCTTTCAAAAGCAATCCAGAGATTTTCAACACTCCCTTCGCATTGCCGCAGACGTTTCGCTTGTCCAATTTCGTTAGCGCCTGGCAGAATGCCAGCCTCGGCCCCGGCCTGCTCAACTCGCTGCTGATCACCGTGGGAGCGGAGATACTGACAATAGTGCTGGCCCTGCCCGCAGCATTTTCTCTCGCACGATCTACGACCCGCTTATCTGCAGTAGTGGAACGGCTATTCCTGCTCGGCTTCCTCATCCCCGGCTTCGCCGCTCTCGTTCCGACCGTCCTATTCGCCGTGCGCCTGAACCTCCTCTACACGCCCGAAATACTGATCTTCTACTTCGCCGCCACCGCTCTTCCCCTGAGTGTGATCGTGCTGACCGCATTCCTTCGCACCATCCCGAAGGAACTCGAGGAAGCCGCCCGCATGGACGGCGCTGGGTGGTTCGTCGTGCTGCTTCGGATCTATTTTCCGCTGTCGCTGCCGGGCGTGGTCACGGTGGTGCTGCTCAACTTCCTCGCATTCTGGAACGAATTCATCTTCTCCATAGTGCTACTGGGCCCTGATCCAGCGGTCCGAACAGTGCAGGTTGCGCTTCCTGATCTGACGAGCACCACCGGCACGCAATACGGCCTGCTCCTTGCAGGAGTACTCGTCGCTTTCCTGCCCCCCTTGCTCGTCTACGCCTTCTTGCAAAAGCGGATGCAGAGCGCCATGATCACCGGCGCCGTGAAGGGCTGATGTGACTGACCAAGCGACCAATTCGACTCTTTCCGTACGTGCGCAGACGGAACCAGCGTTGGACCTCTCGCCTGCACAATGGATTTGGATAGACGCTCGACGGACCTTACCCAACACTGTCGTTCTATTCAGAATCGATCTCCACCTGACATCCGATGCGGTGCGCGCGGTTGGACACATCAGCGCCGACAGCCGTTACCGGCTCTGGGTAAACGGTGAACGGGTTCAAACCGGACCCGCACCGTGCGACCCACGAGTGCTTGAAGCTGACCCGATCGACCTGGGGTCAATGCTAAAAAAGGGTTCCAACTCGCTGGCTGTCGAGGTTCTCTACCTGGGGAGCGGGGAAGGTACCTATGTCCTTGGTCGACCGGGACTGCTTGTATCGCTAAAGGTCGCGACAGGCCGCGACGAGGAGTTCGACGTCGTCACAAACAGTGAGTGGTCTTGCAAAGTCGACAGGTCGCGACGTCCGGGACAGCATCGGAGGTGGTACCTGAGAGGATGGCAGGAAGAGACAGATCTGCGCCTTCTGCCTTCGGATTGGACCACGGCGGCAACCGACTTGACTTGGCGCCCCGCAACGCCTCTGAATGTACCGAGTGATCGCCCACCCATGGCGTCGAAGTCACCGGATCCCCTGTTCGACGTCTCCCCTCCGTTCCGTGAGCGGCCGTGGCTTGTGGAGCGCTCGATTCCGGCTCTAAACGAGTCGATGGTCACCCAACCCACTCTGGTCAATCAGGGAATAGCTCGCTGGGTCTCTTCCTCGCCCGACGACTGGTTCGATTTCCGGATTGGGCAGCCGCCGGAATTGACGGTATGGCCACTGGACGGAACCGCGACCTCTCACGTCAGCACCATTCACCTACCGCCAGCCGAGCCAGGATGTTCGCATTTTCTTACCTACCGGGTTGAACGTCAGTTAGTCGGCTGGCCCCGGATAGTCGTGACCGCACCTGCTGGAACCATCATCGAAATAGTCACGCAGGAATCGCACGACCCGACCAAGGCAGGCTGGATCGATTCCCACTACTACACGTGGTCCCGCGTCATAGCGCCGGGGGGCCAATTCACTCACGAAGCCTTCGAGTTCGAATCGTTCGCATGGATACAACTGACGATCAGAGGCCACTCAGAAGACGTCTATGTTAACTCCGTATCGGTGAGGGAGCGCAAATATGCCTGGACGGTGAATCCCATACTCGAGTTGGGAGACCTAACTCTCTCGAGGGTGATGGGCGCTGCCATCAACACGCTGTCGAATAGTGCTCAGGATGCGGTAGTGGACGGTATGGGGCGTGAGCGACAGCAATACAGCGGGGATGTGAGCCATCAGCTCCACTACATCCGAAGATTTTTTGACGACACGATGTTGCCGATCCGCTTCCTGCGGACGTTCTCTCGAGGGCAGACCCTGGATGGCTACTTCTTCGACTGCTGGCCAGGAAGCGATAGGCTGTCGCGAGTTCCGCAGCGTGAGTTGGGGCTGACCGGCTGGGGGCCGATCCTCGACCACAGCGTCGGATTCGTGTTTGACTGCTGGCACCATTATTGGGAGACAGGCCAAACTGACGACGTTGTGGCGCTCCTTCCCCGACTTACGCTTTTCGTCGACTATCTGATCGGCCTGCGGCGCAAGGATGGGTTGCTACCGGTCGAAGGACTCGGCATGCCGTCCGTCTGGATCGACCACGACGCTTTTGAAGCGCAGCGGGACAAACAGTGTGCGTTCAACCTGTATGTCATTGGAATGCTTCGCATCGGATATTGCGCACTCGCGCAGTTGGCCGGCGAAACGGCAGCGGCAGATCGTGCCGCCGAATTCGCCGAGCGACTCCTGTCCGATGTGATGGAAACCTTCTGGTGCCCAGCGGAAGAGGTCTATGTTTCGAATCTGCCCTGGTCTGACGGGACCAGGCGATACGACGATCGAAGCCTCGCAATGTCCATCCTGTTCGGGCTGTGCCCCGATGACAATACGGGCGCGGCAGAGAGACTACTCGTTGAGATGCCGACGGGCGTTGGTCGGTCGTATCCCGCAAATGCGATCTGGAGATCGCGCGCACTTATCGCGGTGGGCCGGGTAGACGCTGCCATCGACGATCTCCGCCAAAACTGGTCGACGATGGCATCGATACGGCATAACGGCACACTCCAAGAGCACTGGGTTGCCCGTGCCGATTCAACGGACGAGTGGAGTCATTGCGCCGTCGCACCCCTGGCCGTGCTGTCCGAGGGGATTATCGGCCTGATCGCCGTCGAACCTGGATATCGCTCTCTTCGGCTTCGCCCCCATGTCAAAGGCATGGGAGAGGTGAATCTCACCGCATACGTCCCCCAAGGTCCGATCCGAGTCGTGATGTCGAGTGATACGCCAGACAGGGTGACCGTTCTTTTGCCCGGAGTCTTTGTCATCGATGCCATCGAAAATGGGGAAATTGTCGCGCATGAAGACCGCAGTCGACGGGGCGCGGCGGAAATCTCGGTCGAGTTGATCGTCGATACCTGAAGTGCTGCTGGTCACCTCAACAGCAACGTCGATGGTTCATTGATTGGCCCGCCATTGCGGTGGATGGTCGTGGGCCAGGTACCGAACACGGGAACCCCATCTCTCAACGACTATCTAGACCCCGAAAGGTAAGCGCCTTGAGCAATGCACCACGGTTCGGTGTGAATTACGTGCCAAGCCAAGGATGGTGGTACTCCTGGGTCGACTGGGATGACTCAGCCTTACTGAGGGACTTGGAGGCGATATCCGCATTGGGCTGTGATCACATCCGTGTGCATTGTCTCTGGCCGTTGTTCCAGCCCAATCCGAGTTTCGTCAGCGAAGCCATGCTCGGGCGACTCGAGGCCCTCCTGGATCATGCTCATACAGCGGGCCTCGATGTCATCGTCACCGTCCTCAACGGTTGGCTCAGCGGGATGGACTTCCGTCCCGCATGGCTCGAAGAGAGAGCAAACGTCTTTGCCGATCCGGAGGTGATCAAAGCCGAACTCGATTTGATCACTGCTATCGCCGATCGAATTGGGAAGCACAGTCGTTTTCTCGGGTTCGATGTGGCGAACGAGCCGAACGTCCTCTCGACCGCGACGAAGAATGTCACAACACGGGAGGAAGGCGACCGGTGGGTTGCCGGAATTCTCGCGCACTGCGACAGAGTCGCACCAGGCAAGCTGCATTCCGTCGGGATGGATCACTCACCCTGGCTGAAGGACCACACACTGTTCAGTCGCACAACGCTGGCAAATACCGGGGCTGTGACACCGGTCCACGCGTGGGTGCTGTTTGCCGGGGCACTGGAACGGTATGGCGAGAGCGGAACAGGCTCTATCCACCTTGCCGAGTACATGTTGGAACTGGCAAAAGCGTTCCACGAAGATCCGGCACGACGAGTCTGGCTTCAGGAGTGCGGCGTATCGACGCAGTGGTTGCAAGACAGCACACCGGAGGATTTCGTGACCCAGGTGCTGACCGCCACCGCGACCGTCGAGAACCTGTGGGGCATCACCTGGTGGTGTTCCCACGATATCGAGCGTCGACTGGGCGGCTTCGCCGAACTCGAATACGACCTTGGGCTGCTGACCGTGCGCAACGAGGTCAAGCCCATGGGCGAGCAGTTCCGAAAAATGGTTCGCGCTATACAGTCCGGAGACGTTTCAATCGGACTCGCGCGCCACACTGCTCTAGTGCTCCCGGAGGCCATCACGCCTGACCTGGATTTCGCCGATGCGTTCTTCCGTCTTGTCGACCAAGGGATTCTGCCGGCCATCGTGCTCGAGGGGAGAGCATCCGATGCCGCCCACCTGAAGGTCCGAGGGATCTCGACCCTCGTCACGTTTTGCGCTGCCGATGCCACGCCGAAATTCACGGCGAATGAGGCCGATAGGAGATAGCGCTGCAGGCTGACGGCACACGGGTCGAAGTCAAGGTCTCCAACTCGCCCGAGTTCAAGGAGCACGTTCCCGAAGTTGGCGACGGCGAGTAGGACACCTACCCCTTCACGCGTCAAGTGGTGTCTCCATCCGGTTGGAGTAAGACGTACGGGCTTCCTACGCTCGCACGAATCTCAGCGTCACCAGTTGAAATGGATCAAGCGTCACGTGCACGCCGGCTTCGTCGATGGCTCCGACCGCACGCGCTGGAAGCTGGCGCTCAAGGAGGTCGGTCTCCACCACATCAGTGTGGTCGAATGACACGGCGAGGATCGCGGATGAACGCGTTCCGTGCGCCTCGTAGAGGCGCATGATGACATCGCCAGAGCGGTCCTCCGCCAGCTTCACGGTTTCCACGGCGATCGCTGGATTGTTGCTTGCGACCAACGGTTCCACTACGCCACCAGGAATCTGGCGCAACGGAATGTTGAGCCGGTATCCCTCCGCGACCGCATCCGCAATTCCCCCAATGACGAGTGAACTGCGCAGCACGTGTAGGCCCTGGTCCGCCTCTGGGTCGGGAAAGAGCGGCGCACGCAGAAGGGATTGTCGCACGGTCGTGTAAGTTCCCCCGCCGGTGCGCGCTGATCGCGTGATGTCGTGGCCGTAAGTCGAATCATTCGCGATGCCGACACCGAATGACGCGTCTGACACATGCACCCACCGGTGCGCTAGCGTCTCGAACCGGGCAGCATCCCAGGAGGTATTGGTGTGTGTGGGCCGGTAGATGTGCCCGAATTGGATCTCGGATGCGGCGCGTGCTGCATGCAGGTCCACCGGGAAAGCCAACTTCAGGAGTTTCTGCCGCTCATGCCAGTCGACTTCCGTGACGATCTCGACTGCGCGAGACCGGGCCGTCACAACGATCATCTGTCGCACGGTCGACTGTCCGAAAGATCGGCGGATGGTCACGGTCGCGCACTGGCCAGTGTCCTCCGTCACCTTCAGGACATCGAGCGCAACAAGATTCTCCCCGCTGCGCTGATAGTGCTTGTCGATGTCCCAGGCATCGTATTGAGTGGGTGTGTCTCGAAAGAGCTGCAGCAGGTTGCCGTGCATGCCGGCGGGAATGGCGTCTCGACCTGTCGCGGTGTCCACGAGTGATTGAATGAGTCCTTCGCTGTTGATCCGGATGCGAACGAGGCCGTTGTCGATGGTGATCGCGTCTTTCTCCCGCGACACGGTAACTCCCGTAGCCCGCTCGACAGGTGCCGCGCCGAAAGCGGGCACACCGCCTACCTGGTACGGCGAGGCGTTGAAGCTGGTTGACTCCTCGCCGTCGCCCGCCAGATCCCGCAGTGACTCCGCAATGAGCCCCTCGAGCGTCTCCTCGACGCGGGCGTAGTTCTCCTCCACCTGATCATGTACCCAGCCGATCGATGAACCGGGAAGGATGTCGTGGAACTGCTGCAACAAGACCGTGCGCCAGGCATCACGCAACGCAAGATACGGGTATGCACTACCGGTGCGGATCGCCGCCGTTGTCGCCCACAATTCAGCCTCATGCAGCAGGCGTTCCGAGCGTCGATTGCCGCGTTTTGTGCGTGCCTGGGAGGTCCAGACCCCGCGATGGAACTCGAGGTAGAGTTCGCCCGCCCACACCGCAGGTTCTTCATACTCGCGCTGAGCCTCTTTGAAGAAGGCGGCCGGCGAAGCGATTTGGACTGTCGGCGACCCCTCCAACGATCGTGCGCGCCTCGCCGCGGCCATCATCTCCCGGGTGGGCCCGCCACCTCCGTCACCGAACCCGAACGGAACGAGCGAGGTATTTGCCCGCCCTTTGTGTGCGTAGTTCCGCTGCGCCCGCGCCAGATCCGCCCCAGACAGATCAGAGCTGTAGGAGTCCACCGGTGGCAAGTGCGTGAAAACTCGCGTGCCGTCGATGCCTTCCCACAGGAAAGTGTGGTGCGGAAAGACGTTCGTTTCGTTCCAGGAGGTCTTCTGCGTGAGGAAGGTCGTTGAACCGGCGGCGACCATGATCTGGGGCAACGCGGCCGTGTAGCCGAAGGAATCAGGTAGCCAGACCTCCGTCGGCTCGTATCCGAATTCTTCGATGAAGAACTGCTTTCCCTCAACGAACTGGCGAGCCAGAGCCTCCCCTCCCGGCATGGTGGCGTCGGATTCCACCCACATGCCTCCCACCGGCACGAAACGCCCCTCGGCGACCCGTTCGCGAATGCGTTCGAACAAGTCGGGATAGTGCTGCTTGATCCACGCGTATTGCTGCGCGGATGAGCACGCGAAGACGAAGTCCGGATACTCGTCCATGAGCGCCAGTACGTTCGAGAAAGTACGAGCGCACTTGCGAATGGTCTCCCTCACCGGCCACAACCACGCGGAATCGATGTGAGCGTGCCCTACGGCAAACACGCGATGCGCGCTCGCGGAAGCCGGCTGCGCCAGCACGTGCACGAGCACACCGCGCCCCGCTGACGCCGTTCCATGCACGTCCGACGGATCGACCACGTCCACGACGCGATCAAGGGCGTTCATGATTTCCGCCCGCCGGGGCAAATCGTGAGACAACTCGAGAGCGAGGCCCTTGAGCGTCGAGATATCCTGCCTCAGCTCCCACGCCGCCATGTCACGCACCGCGAGGTCGATGCGGCGCAATACATAGATCGGATTAGTCCCCGCGGTGCTCTTGCGTCCGAGCAGCGTCGGCGCATACTCGCCGGAACTCTCACCGGTGTCAGGATTAGCTGCGGCCTCGATGTAGAGGTCAATGATGCCGTCACGACCGATGCGGAGGGGGACATAGTTGTTTAGCGGCTCGATCGCTTCGATGATGCGGCCCTCAGGGGCATAGACGAGCCCTTCCGCCTGGAAACCCGGGTGACCGGCAATGAACCCCAGATCGACGAGGAGTCCAATTGCGAGGCCATCTTCGGACCATTCCGAGGGAACCGTGCCCGTCACATGGAACCAGACCGTGCCCCACGGCCGCCCCCAGGATTCCCCGATGGCGAACGGACGGAATGTCTGCCCCACGGCCTCCGCGAAAGGTACCGGCTCGTCCGGCACCTCCCAAGCCGAGATCGACATCGGTACCGTCGCGCGGTAGATGGCCGGATCGAGCCGCTCCCGCACGAATCGATCGATACGCAACTCGACGAGTTTGGTGTGCTGGTACACCATTGTTCAGCTCCTCAGGGACGGCAAGTGAGTCGACTCACGCATGTGTGGGTCGTGACGAAGTAGGGGAGGAAGCAGCGTGCAGGGCTTCACCACAGCGCAATGGAACCTTCCAGGTCGCAGGCGGCCGAGAAGCTGAACCCCATGAGCCCTCCCGCGAAGTATGTCGAGAGGTCGATCAACTGCGTCTGTCCAGCGGTGAACTCTATTGTTCCGAGCGACTGATTCGTGCGCTCCGTGCTCCACTGCCAGATAGTCAATGTTCCCGTGGCGGCGGGGGTGAGAATCGCCTTGCCATGCGTGTACCCCAGCGTGGGATATCCGCCCCAAATTCCGTTGATGGTCTGCGGGTTCTCGACTCGCTCGTAGAGTGCGACCGTGGTGCGTTTGATGTCCGACAGGGGGATGCTCGACAGAGTGATTCCACCGACCTGATGGTTGTTGAAGTTGTTGCCGTGCGGGTTGGCAGATACTCCGTAGTAGAGGCGGTCCGCGAACACGGCGATGCCGGAAAACATGCCGCCAGTATCGAGGATGCGAACTTGACCGTTGGGGCCGATCCACAGGAGAAGGGATTGCTGTGCGGTCGTCCCGCCAAGTCTTACTGTGTCGGCTGTGTTTGCTGCCACCACGATCCCGCCGGCCGCGTATGCCACCTGTGAACGCCAGCCGAATACGCGCTTGTCATCGGAGATGGCCGACATGACGCAGGGCACGAACACCTGGGTGTCCGGGTCGTCCTGTCGAAGCACGAAGAATCCGTCCGCGCAGAAAGCGTGAACTCGCCCGGCGAGGATCGCACTACCGCCCTGCCATACGGTCTCCCAGGTCTTCGCCCCTCCCACCATTGTTGGGACGTCGGTCAGCGTGCGCGTGGCGTTGGTTTCCGTGTTGAGGTCGCGGATATTGATGCCAGCGGTTCCGCGGACCGAGTACCACAGCGCATCTTCGTTCAGTGCCCCATAGATGGCCGGGCCGGTCGTGACATTGACGACGTCGGTACCGTCGTATCTCCAGAGGCCGGTGCCGCTACCTATCCCCGCGGTGTCGCCGCGCAGTACGTAGAGGTGGTCGTTCGTTGCTACAAGGTCGCTGATCTCGGCCTGCCAGGACAAGGAGTCGGGTGCCTTGTCCTTTATGTGAATGGCCCAGCTAACAAGGTCGGTCGTGGAAATCAAGTAGGTATATTTGTCGGTCGTGTTGAATGCGGCGCCGGCGGGGTGCGGTGCGATGACCCAGCCGCCGAAGTAGTACCGCCCGCGCCAGTACGCGACGGCACCGTAGGAGTCGCCACCGGAGCGGGGTTTCGCGCCGAACGAGGCGAAGTCGTAGACCGTCTGGCCAGTGGTGAAGTCCACAATCCGTGCGGCCTTTGAGACGGTCCCCACGAGGTGTTGCCTGCCATCGTCGGTGGTCATGCGAATCAGGCCGTAGACGTTGGAGCCGTGCCACTCGGGGTGGTGCTCGTCGTTGACTACGACCTCCTGGGCGAGGTTCGGATATCCGCCGTCCCACGCATCGTTGCGCTGGGCGCCACCTTCGATGAATTTTGATCCCATTCTTCTGCTGATCCCTCTATTATTTAGGCCCCGCTGGGGCGGGTAGCGGTCCGTGTTGCTGGTTTGGTGATGGTGGCAATGAGTCCGGCTGGATCACGTGTTGCCGGAATGCCTTCTACCCACGTAAGTTGGGCCAGTTTCGGCCGAACACTGTTCGTGTCAAACAAGGCACCAGCGTGCTCGTTGTCGAGACCGCCGAAGGGGCGCCATGATCCCGCCCATCACTTGATTGCGCCGCTCGACATACCCGCGATGATCTGTCGGTTGAAAAAGAGGAATACGACGAGCGGCGGGATCGTGATCAACAGGATGTCCATGAATAGCAGGTTCCATGCCGTGTCGAACTGGCTTTTGAAGTTAAACAGCGTGAGCTGAACGGTGGCATTTTCATCCCCGGGAAGGAAGTAGAGCGGTCCGGTAAAGTCGTTGAAAATCGCGACCGAGATCACGACGATGACCGTGATGACGACGGGACGCAGGAGCGGGAACACAACCTGGAAGAAAAGTCTGAGACTGCCCGCACCATCGATCAATGCGGCTTCATCGAGCTCCTTGGGCACCGAGGAGATGAAGGCTCTGAAGAGAAGAACGCAGAAGGACATCTGCAGGGCGACCTCAATGAGGATCATGCCGGGCATGGTCTTGAACAACCCGATCCCTTGGAGTACCCAGATCGTGGGGACGACGGCAGACGGAATGATCAGACCGGTCAGCACGATGAAGTTGACGAAACCGCTCCACTTGGATATTCGGCGCTCCGCAACAAAGGCGACCATCGCCGATAAGACAACAAGAATGGTGACTCCGGCGACCGAAAGAATGGTGCTGTTAATGAATGCGGTTACGAGCATGAAATTGCGCGCTGAAATCGCCTGAACCAGATTGTCCCAGAAGTGGAACGAGGTCGGCCATGTGAACTCGAGCAGTGACGCTTGTTGCTTGTCCTTGAGTGCCGTCAGAACAATGAAACTGAACGGAACCAAGAAAACCATGATCGAAACAAAGACTAAAAATACCCCTAGCAGGTACCTTCGTGCAGCACGCATCAGTAGTCCTTCTTGCTCTTGCGGTTGAGAAATGCGGACAGCGGTAGAGCGATCGCGATCACCACGAGCGAGAGCACGACGTTTCCCGCGCTCGACAACCCGTAGAAACCGGCCTGGTACTCCTTGTAGATAACCGACGCGATCACGTCGGATGCCGACCCCGGCCCGCCATTCGTCATCGTCCAGACAAGATCGAAGGAACGGAGACCACTAATGACCGACAAAATGATCACGGTCACTGCGGCCGGCCTCGCCAATGGAAGCGTGATCTGAGTGAAGCTCTTGAGCGGCCCTGCCCCGTCTATCTTTGCTGCCTCGAAATATTCGGTGGGGATAGAGACGATGCCGGCGATGTAGATGACCGTGGCGATTCCAACGCCCTTCCAGACGTCGACGAGGGCGACCGAGACCAGCGCCCAGTGCGGATCAGTCAGCCAATATGGCCCCTGAATTCCGATCACGGCAAGCGCACTGTTGATGAGACCCTTCTCGGGATTCATCAGCGCAGAGAAGGTGATACCGACCCCGATAGTGCTGACGATGGTCGGAAAGAACACCACAGAACGGAGATACCCGCGCGCGACAATTTGCGAGGCAAGCAGCACACCGAGAAGCATGCCGATTACAACCTTTAAAGCAGTCGTGACCATCGCATAGATGAATGTGTTGACAAACCCCTGCAGGAGAGCGGGATCCGTGAAAAATTGCTTGAAGTTGTCGAAACCGATAAAGGTCGCGTCGAACAGCGTCCAGCGGGTCAGACTGAAATAGAGAGACGCTACCGTAGGCAGCAGAAAAAAGAGCCCGTAAATCACCGCAGGGATCGCATAAAACCAGTAGGGATAGGGACTTCTCATGCTGCGGTGTTTGGTCTTTGGCATCACTGTTGTCGCTGCCACTGCGTTGTCTCCCTCGACTGGTTGAGCCCGGTCCCGACCGTGACGGCGGGACCGGGCTCAATTGATTGTGGTATTCAAGGTTGGACGATTACCAGCCCTTGAGCCCCAACTGCTGGGCCTGCTTCTTGATCTCACCGTCGTACTGAGCGGCGCCAGCCGAAGGGGACGTAACTCCCGATCCGACGGCCACGGAGATGACGTCCAGGTTAGGTCCGGCCAGAGGAGTGAGGAACTCCAGGGCGGGAGACGTATCGCCCTTCTGGACGTAGGGAAGCATATCTTCGACGGCAGGCGGAACATTCGAGCCGAGCGTGCAACCCTTGACAAGGTACGGCCCAGTTGCTCCGACTGCCTTGGTCTGCAAATCACAACCATTGGTGGTCGCGACGAAGGACAAGAACTTCTTGGCCGCAGCTAGCTTGTTCGGATCCTTAACCTGGCTGGAAATGTAGATGGCCTTCGGCATCCAGGTGGTCATTCCGTTCACGGCGGGATCGCTTCCTGGGGTTGCGAAGAAGCCGATGTCCTTCACGTTGGCGGGGTAGTTTGACTCGACGGACGCCAACGCAAAGGTCAACATCGGATATTGCACGCCTGCCCCGGTCGCGAGCAGCTTTATGCCGTCATCAAACTTTGCCGAGGCAAAGTCACTGTTCAAGAATCCGCTCTTGAAGACCGTTTGCAAGTGGTCGAAGCCGACCTGAGCGATCGGGTCATCTGCATAGTGGGTCTTGTTCGCCGTATAATCCGCCACGAAATTCGGCTGCGCCGCCTGCACATTGTAGAAGTTACTGAGAACCAAAAGCTGGGCCGTCCAGGGGTCAGCATACGTCGCGATCACTGCGGTCTTGCCAGCAGCCTTGATCTTGGCGCTGTTGGCCATGAACTCGTCCCAAGTCAGGGGAATCTTGAGCCCAAGATCGGCATAGACCTTCTTGTTGTAAAGGATCCCGCCGCCCATCGCAGTTCCAATCGGAACGCCATAGACATGCTTACCCACCGAGACGGTTGAGAGAAAAGTGGGCAGCACATCCTTCAGCGCCGGGTCGCCGGCGATATCAACCAGAGTCTTCTCCGGGCTAAGCGCACTGAGCGCAGCGCCTGTGTTATAGGCAAAGATATCGTCCATCGTGCCCGTTGCAAGCTTGGTCTTGATCAGGCTGTCTTCGCCGGCTCCCGACGGGGCTGGCTGCGTCTTGATGGTGATATTCGGATTCGCTGTCTCGAAAGCTTTGACAAGCGCGTCCGCTGCCTTGATGGTGTTCGGGTTGTTCGAGGTGAGGAAGGTCAGGTGGACCTTCCCGCTCGCGTTGCTGCCTCCGGAACTGCAGCCGGCCATTGCCATGGTGAGAGCAGCGACACTGGCAGCAATTGCAAATATCGTCCGCTTCGAGCGTGAAGCAAGCATTCTTTACCTCCATGTAAAGGGAAAAGCGACGCTGTGTCGCCTGCAAATAAAGGATCGATGCAATAGGCGCTTGGGCAATTGTTTTTCTCGTGCCTAAACATCTTTGGTTACATTCCATCGTGTTGTGGATCGATCCACAACTCGATGGAACTCTACGCCCGGGGCAGGGCCTTGTCAACCGTTGCCGTGAATTGTTCGGCGAGGTCTTTCGCCTCCACGAGCCACACCTTCCGAGGAACTGCGAACGGGCGAAAATTCCAGACTCGCACGTGCGTATGCAAAGGAGCATCGTCGGGGTCAGCGAAATTCTTCTCACCACGCATCTGTGCCGGGCCGACCACGACGGAGTCGCCGCGGTAGTAGTGGTGAGGGCCATAGTGGTTGTACCCGTTCGGCACAAGATCCAGGTGCAACACGTGCTGGCCGGCCGGCTGGTTCACCGGTATCGCAACGAGGTCTTCCGGGCGCCAGAGCCAGCCAGAGTCGAAAGATCCGATACGCACCCGAACCGCATCCGCCTCCAGGCCGTCGAAACCGAGAACCTCGAGGGTACGATCGGTTTGGAACGTGGCTGCGACCGCGAGCGCCTCGAACGCAAAAGGAAATCCATCAGCCACCAGGTCTGGTTCGAGTACGGACCGTTTGGCCTTCACCACGAAGGGTCCCCCCGTCGTCAACAGGGCCCCTATTCGCTGAAAACCGGAGCTGCTGTGCACGCGAAACCGACCGCGCAACCAGAGGAATGGCAGCGTCACGGCCGCGGAGCAGGAAAACTCGACGGTCAATCGGCCTAGCTTCATTTCAGGCCGAAGAGTGAGGCGGGTTCCGTCTTCTTCAGGAGTCGTTTCGACCGGTTCGCCATTGACTACGAGGTCGGTGACGCGGTCTGCAAAAGTGAGCTCGATACCAGGGTCTGCGCGGCCGACCTCGTCGAATTCGACGGTTCCGACGAAACGGTTGTCCCCGAGTGATCGACATTCCACCAGCAGGGCATTTCGCACCGGGGCATTCAGCCGCCACGCCATTGCGGCGGCCCTCCCCCGCGGAGGCAGAAGCGGAGTCGAGGTCATGGGCGTCGAACCGCGGGGAGCGATTGTCGGAAGTTCGAGTTGGAATAGCGCGGCGAGCCGTTGGCCACCGTCGCTCAAACTCGCTTGCGGATGAGAAACAACGTGAGCATAAGTGGCCCGACCCATGCGCAGCCCTCCGTTGGCAGCAGATGCGGCGTCCTCGAACGTTCGTTCATCCGTTACGTCGTATGCGACGCCGGAGGCATCGAGTTGCGCGACCAGGTCGAGAAAGGACCGATTGATCGCTCCTGCGGGCGAGTCGGGGTAACTACGAGCTGTGTGGATATTCGTCGCAACGAATTCCCAGGGTGCCATCGCCGCCATGATGCTCCTCTGCGGCGCGATGAGCAGCGTGCCGGCGGCCGGCCGAGGAGAGGCGTCAAGTCGCGCACGGACGCGAGCGAGAACCGACCCGTACGCCGCTGACCACGTGATATGCACGGGATGCGAGGGAGGCCAGTCGATGATGGCATTACTGTCGAGGCGATACTGGGCAAGGTGCAGAATGAAATCGGTGACCCCGTTGCCCCCCAGCCAGAGCAGGTAGTTTTCCAAATCGGCGGGTGTCGCTCCCCAGCCTGCGCCGCCGAAGGCTTCGGCCATACATCGACCCGAGCCGAATTGACGGCCGAGCGTCGAGACCTGGCGTGCAAAGAAGTTGTTCGACGGCATCCGCTCGAGGGCATCGACACCCGGAAGCGATACGTTCCCCATTGCCTGGGCCAGCGAACCGACAGTGAACGTCTGAAAGAGCGGATGCTCTTCACCTTTCACGTGCGCGGTGAACAGCTTGCCCTGACCGACGCACCACGTGTTCAGCGCACCGAGGTAGTCGCGGCCGAACCGATCGGTGAGCGTTTGCCAGAACATCGTTCGCGCCTCAGCCGAACGGTCATCGTCAAAAAATATGGACGGTAGGAGGTCGAGCAGGTCAAGGCCGGAACGATCGTGAAAGAGCTGCGGCAGATCACCGGTCCACGGCAACGCCCCGCCTGGAGGCAGTTTGGCCTGTGCGTGACCCAGACCGAACTCGGGCTCATCGTCGAAGAAACCCTCGATGTGCGCAAACGCCTCGGCGTCGAGGCCGACTCGGTAGCACTCATAGGTAAGTTCGATGAAGCGGTGGGCGAGCTCGGGATTCAGGTAATCGACCCCAGGCCCGAGCTGCTTGTCGAGATACCACATCGTGCCGTTTCGCTCGAAGGTGGCGAGCGGATGCTGAGGCCGCTGCTCGACGAGGGCAACCCAGCTCTGCCGAAGGTGCGGATACCGCTCGAGCATCGAACCGCCGACACCGCCGCTCGGCCACCCATCGTCGTCGTAGATCCAGAATGCGAGCCCGAGAGACTTTGCGTACAGAATCGCTTCTGACACCGCCTCCATGTATTCGGGCCCCAGGTATGCTGGCTGACCGGGGTAGAACCGTGGGTGGAAAACAACCCCGTCGAGACCGGCGAGGGCGAATTTGTCGAGTCCCGCGCGCAGCCTGCCGCGCTCGAGCGCACCATTGATCGCCCAGAGGGAGAGAAACCTCGAACGCGGGTTCTCCATGGTGCTCCTTCGCAGTAGGCGGATGTGGATCGATCCACGGATAGACTATCCTCGAGACCGCCAGTGTCAAATCGACTGGAGCCTCGGAGCGAGGTCGAATCATGAATAATGAATGAAATAGTGCAAGAAAGACGGGTTCACATTGCGCAGCCAGAGGCAAAGCCGCCCCCGGGCGCCACAACGTCATTGTCGGAATGGGGCTCGTTGTGAGTGACAAATTACCGCCATCACCGACAGGCATGCATTCGAAACCGGTGACCATTCGCGATGTCGCGGTGCACGCGGGAGTCTCGCGATCGACAGTGTCGTATGCATTGACCCAGCCCGATCGACTGTCCGCAGACACGCTCAAGCGGGTCACCGCGTCCTTTCAGGAACTGGGTTACATCGGCAACGATGCGGCGCGCCAGCTGCGTGTCGGCCACAGCCGGGCAATCGGGCTCATCGTGTCCAACACAGCCAACCCGATTTACGCGGAACTCGCCGACGGTGCCGATCGGGAGGCGACCCTTCACGGGCGTTTCATCTTGCTCGCCAATAGCCGCGAGAGTCTCCAGCGGGAGAGAGATTACATCGCGTTCTTCGAGTCCCAACAGGTCAGCGGAATTCTCATCGCTCCGGTGGACGAGGTCCCGGATGAGCTCATCGAACTCGGCCAACGGGGAACGCCTTTCGTACTGATCGGCACCCCGTCCAAACCCGATGCATATCGGTCGCTTTCTGGCGACAACACCCTTGGCGGCCACCTTGCCGCCTCGCATCTGATAGCGCAGGGCCGGCGAAAGCTCCTCTACGTCGGTGGCCACCATCTCCATGCGGTCGAACGTTCCCGAGGCGCCCAGGCGGCTGTGACGGGCGCGGGCAACACCACCCTCGAAGTAGTCCGTGTCGCCCAGCAGACGGCCGGCGAAGGCGAAGCGGTGGCACGCGCACTCCTCACCCGGCCCCGGGCCGGCTTGCCCGACGGCATCTTCTGCGGCAACGACCTGCTCGCTCTTGGACTGATGCACACACTTCTCGCGGCGGGGATCGGCGTTCCCGCCGACGTCTCCCTGGTCGGGTACGACGACATCGCTTTCGCAGACTTCGCTGTCGTGCCGCTCACCACCATTCGACACCCGTCGGCGGAACTCGGTGCCGGCGCCGTTCAATTGCTGATGGGAACTCTTCCCGACGACCAGATCGCCAACACCGAGGCATCCTTCCAACCTCGGCTCGTCGTGCGAAAGTCCTCGCTCGCCACCGCGTAAGCGTCATCCCATGGGCGACACACCCGATGCCGGAGACCATGAATCTCAGCTACCCGTTCGCCCGTACAGAACTATGGAACTCCCTTGTCGGCGCGGTCGACATCCGATGGCTGGACGACGGATTTTCACCCCGACGGCTGGCCTGGCTACGGGATCGCACCAGTCCGACCCGGGGATCGACTGGATGGCCAGTCAGACAACCGGTCTTCATCTGCGCCTACGGTCCGCGGTGGAGCACCTTCGCCTCGAGCTCACCTCTCATTCGCAACGCCTCGGCTGTTCGTAGCCGGCCGAAGTTTCCGGCGACCATCGTTGCAGAGGTCGACGGAAAGGCGATCGATCGCGTCGACCTCGATGTGGGGGATGTGATCCACGAACACGCCGATCGGACGTTCGACGTTGCCAAAGCCCCATGCGGCCCAGACGATCATCCACTCTGCTCTCCCGTCAGCACCGACCGTAGCCGCACCCCATCGTGTGGCCGCGCGATGGGTTCATCACGCCAGTTCGATCAGCCACTCGCTCGAGGCAGACGGCCCTCGCGGCCCGTGGGCGCATCTCGTTGCACGCGACCTCGACCTTCACTTGACGATCGGGCTTATGCCGGGAAGGCGATGCGCGACCCGTTTGTCGCCCGGGCGATCGCCGGCGCGGACGCCGACACCATCACGCTCAAGCTTGGCATGCACGTTGTGCATGCCAACGCAATGCGGCTTCGCACATTCATTCCGCCACTGCACGGATTTCTCGACTTGATTCGCGAAGGGCAGTCGGAGACACCGATCGCCGTCATCACGTCCATCAATTGCGCCGCGCACGAGAACACCCCAGGGTCCACCTGGGAGTCGGCTCCCGGGCACTACGCGGGAACACCCGGCGAGCAGAGGCCGGGCGACGGCACCCTGCCCGGTGGCTGTGACTCATGCTGCGGTCACGTCGATGGCCACCGCACGCACCACGAGCGACGGGAACCTGTAGCTCACCGACGGTCTCGCGCTGCTCGGCACTGATGACGTTCGTCTTCTCTATGACGATCTGCACCCGAACCAAGCAGGGTATGACCTGACGCGAAGATGTGTTGGTGAGTGGGCGCGCTGAGGCTCCCGGTGTCGTTGCGGGCATCGGGGTCGGACGGTGCGCGTTATGCGAGTTGGGCTTGTGGCTGTAGTTTCCCGGCTGCACGTCCGGCGTGTTCGAGGCTGTGGTCCTGGTAGGGCTGCTGGTTGGTGAGCATGTGCCAGATCGCGGTGAGTATCGAATGCTCGATCGCGACCAGCGCGCGCATGGGTCCTCGTCGGGCGGCGAGTTTCCGGTAGCGGGCTTGGAAGAAGGAACCGTTTGTTCGGATGGCGGCCATCGCGGCGATGCCGAGGGCGCCTCGGAGGTAACTGTTCCCGGGTCGTGTTTTGCCTGACCGTGATTTCCCGGCGGATTCGTATTGTCCCGGGCAGACTCCCGCCCAGGAGGTCAGATGGGCAGAGGTCTCAAATGCCGTCATGTCGACTCCGGTTTCAGCGATGATGTTTTCCGCTCCGGTGGCACCGATCCCGGGGATGGTGGTCAGGAGTTCTCTGGCCCAGCCGAGTTCATGTTTTGTGATGAGATCGCCGATCAGGTCGGTGAGCGCGTTGATCTGCAGGTTGATCATGTCGAATCGGTCAAGGTGCAGGCGAACGAGTTTGGCATGATGGTCGGTGAAGTTGCCTTGCAGGGCGAGTCGGAGCTGCTCAACCTTGTCCTGCAGTCGACCTTTGGCCAGTCCGGCGAGCGTGTCGGCGTTGGTTTCTCCGGCAATGAGCGCTTCAAGGAATGCCCGGCCCGACACTCCGAGGGTTCTGGTGGCGATCGAACTGTATTTGATCCCGGTCGATTCGATCAGTTTCTCCAACCGTTGCGTTTCGCGGGAGCGTTCCGCGGTCAGCAGTGTGCGTTGCCTGGTGAGATCGCGTAATTGCCGAATCGGGGCGGGCGGGATGAATGAGGCGCGCACCAACCCGTGGGCGGCCAGTTCGGCAAGCCATTGCGCGTCCGAAACATCGGTCTTGCGTCCCGGAAGATTCTTCGCGTGTCGGGCGTTGACCAAGATCACGTTCAGATCCTTTTCCAGGCCGTAGAAGAATGGCTTCCAATAGTCACCGGTCGCCTCCATCACCACCAGGGTGACTTCCTCAGCGATCAGATACTCGCACAATGTTTGAATGTCACGGTGCATCGCACCGTGCACGGTGATCTTCTTGCTGAACGTGTTTCTGCGCTCTCCCGGGGTTCGCACGCAGACTTTCGCGTCGCGTTTGGAGATATCCATTCCCGCGCATCGTTCGTGGATGAGGTCCATGAGTTGCTCCTTCCCAATCGTTTCGACAAGGAGTCGGCGACCGTGAAGGGTGGGGCTGGGCAATACTATGGAGTCTGACGCACGTGCTCAACGGCAACAATTCATGAATCCCGACGACTGTCCCACCGGACCAGGCTCATGTTCGGGCTCGTAGCACCAAGGCAATAACGGCCGTGATATCACGATCACCGACCCACGAGACAATTGTCCGCCTATCACACCATCAGGCAAACGTGACCTGCGCGTGGAATCTTCGCTCACTCAAGAAAGCGCGCCACCGGCGCGCGGGGATGCTGACGTCAATACATTCGGGAGGGTTCTTCGTTGCCTCATTTGAGAACCTCCGCGTGGGTTAGGCGTTCCAAGCGCGGTTGACGGCCGGTGTCAGGGTGGCCGGTTTCTTCGCGAGGGCGAGGGTTTCGAGTCGGCCGGTGAGGGCGAGGATCTGCCGCGACTGGGCCGCGGGATGCACTCGTTTGAACTCGGCGTTCATCCGGATGATCGGCATTCTCCGCATGTCGTCGCGGGCGATGGCGCGCTGGTGCGGGGTGGTCGCGACGTCGTATCGTTTGGTCACTTTCGCTCCGTTGCGCTGCTTGAACACGAGCTTCTGCTGCGGCAGCAGGTAGTTGGTGAACACCCGGTCGAGTTCCCAAATCTGATTCAGCAGGGCCAGTTCCGCCGGGCTGTCGTAACGGTGGTAACCGACCAGTTCGCGCACATGCGTCCAGTTCTTCTGCTCGACGTGAGCACCGTCGTTGCTGTGACTGGCGCGGGAGCGGGTGAAGGTGATGTTGTTCGACACGCAGTAGTCGAACAGGTGATGGTTGATGAACTCTGACCCGTTATCGGAGTCGATGCCGAGGATCGGAAACGGGAACACCCGGCGCACGTGCATGAGCGCCTCGAACACCCACTTCTCGGCCTTGTTCTTGACCGACCGGTTCACCGTCCACCCGGTCGCGATGTCAGTGACCGTCAGGGTGAAACAGTGTTCGCCCGATGGATTCCCGCCCTCGTGGCCGACCAAATCGATCTCCACGAACCCTGGGACCGCGTCGTCCCAGTCGGCCTAGGTGCGGATCGGGATCTGCGACTTCAACAGTGTCCCTGGCTTGGTATGAGACCGACCCCGGGACAGCAGTTTGCTCCGCTCACCGGCCAGTCGACGGTCGATCGTCGCCGGACTCATCCGCACCAACAGGGCCGCCTCCACATCGGTCAGATCGAGCTCGTCATCGCGGCGCAGCAACGGCACCAACACCGGCAGCATCGGCGCGAGACGCTTCCCCGCTGGCGCCCGCAGCACCGCCCAACACTTCACCAAAGCCCGCGTCACCGCCGGCCCATACGTCTCTGTTCGCCCGGCCCGCGGCTTCACCACCTTCAACGTCAACGCCGCCCGGGCGTAGTCGGGATGCCACCCGGTCAGCTCCACCAGCTCGGTCAGGATCCGGCCCTTACCGGCCCGATCAGCAGTCCGATACGCGAGTGCTTTCTTCTTCGTCACAGCCTGCCGCTGCGTCATTGTCAGCTCCATAGAAACGGGCGTAACCCGTATCCGACCCGTGAATCGCACACCACGCCGAAGCGGAGGTTTTCATCTGAGGCAACGAATTAGGGCTACGCGGAGGTTTCTTATGAGTCAACGCGGCCTCTTGGCGTCTTCGACATTCTGCGCTATCGTTACCGACATGGTTGTGAATCGATCCACATAGGGGCCCGACCGAATGATGACGACAAAGGAGTTGGCGTGATTCTGTTTCGCGCGGATGCATCTGCAGCGCCGCAAGTCTTGATTGCCACGCGTCGGAGACTGGTCGGCTGCATCACGGCGGTGGTATCGATCGTTGCTCTTCTGGCCACGACCCTGTTCCCGACACAGGCGGCGAACGCCGCACCAGTGAGTACGGTCGCCAATGCGAGTTCGGTCGCTCAGTCGAATTTTCTCGGCGTCAACGCGGTGTACCACGGGTTCTCCTACATGCCGGAGTCCAACTCGGCCGGCTTCGCTGACTCGTTGCGCGAAGTCGATTTCAACCGGGTATCGATTCATATCCAGTTGACCAACGCAGCGCCCCTTGTCTTGAAGAATGCGGCGGAAATGGTTTTGTATTTCACAGCGGAACGAGGATGTTCATGAAGGCGAAGCTGATTTTGTTGCTCGTGTTGGCGATGGTCGTCACTGCTCCGGTAGTATCAGCGGCCGCAGCGAACGAGACCGTCGGCATAAACAACGGCACAGCCCTGACCGGGCATGCCTTTCAAGGGATTGGTGCTGAGGTATACCCGACGCTTGTCCTTCCATCTGGCACAGAGCAGGGCTTTACAGCCGCGGACTTCGAAAGATTCAAAGTCCGCGCCAAGAAGATGAATATCACATTCGTGCGCATGTGGGTCCAATATGACTGGTTCAACCCCAGCAACGGTATCCAAACCTTTGAGAGCAACAGGATGAAAGCGGTCTATAAGTTTTTAGACTTCTTCCAGGCCAATGGGATCGACGTCATGTTCCAGCAGATGTCGACGGGCGATCCCACACAGCTCTACCCCTGGCTTTGGTGGACTACGAGTGACAATGCCGGCCCGGGCAGTGACCCTACGAAGCTCGATACCTGGGCAAGCAATGTAAAAGATGTATTGAATTATATTCATACAACTAAGAACTACACATGCGTGAAGTATGTCAGCTTGAACAATGAAGCCAACTTGTTCAACGTTCCCCCCAGCGGATACAACAAGTTAACTTACGCGGAGTTGCTGTACCAGACACTGGCCGACAAATTATCGGCATCCGGGGTCAACTATGTATCCATCGTCGCCCCGGATGTGACCGGAGACAGCGCGTACCTGTCTTCCTTCATCACGGACAAGCCCAATGTAGCGGGCTCGTATTCCTACCATCAGTATGGAGGCATCAACGGCTTCGATCCCGTGAGCCTAATAAATCTCAAGAATACGAATGACCCAAACGGGAAACAAAAGGGCATGATACTGGCCGAATTCGGGGATAACTCGACCACGCCGACCGACCGGGATACCGACTTCTATCATGCCATCCACAATGCGAAATATGTCATCTCTGCCCTAAACGCAGGCTGGACAGGGTTCAGCAAATGGACGCTCTATGACGGCTTCTTCGATGTGGCCAAGGCGAACCAGACCGGCACCAATCTCGGTTCCGATGACTACAACTGGGGACTTTGGCGCAGCAAAGACTTTGGTTGGACGTTCCGGCAGAATTATTATGCCTACAGCTTGCTGACCCGTTTCTCCCAGCTAGGCTCCACCATCTACCAGGCCACAATCTCGAACTCCAACCTGTACGTGGCTGTTCTAAAGTCACCGGGCGGCGATTACACGGTCATGGCGGTCAACACAGGCACAACAGGCTTGACGACCGACTTCAACTTCTCCACCGCAATCAATAAAACATTATCCAGATTCTCCGCGGATAGCAGTTTGCCGGTCGACCCCTGGGGCACGTTGATTCAGCCGTCCGCATCCTTCGCCAATGTGGGGGCGACGTTCACGGATACGATCCCGGCCAACTCTGTAGCCGTCTACACCTCGAACTGGAATCCCTCCGGAACGACGGTGGGGGTCGCCTCCAGCCTGACTGCCACGAACGGCAAAACTCCCGCGATCGACTGGACCGCCGCCGCCAACGCCAAATATTACCGGGTATACCGTGACACGAATGCGGGTTTCACCCCGTCGTCGATCAATCAGGTGGGCGAGACCGAGAGTAACCGGTTCCTGGACGACACACTAGACACGACGAGCACGACATATTATTACAAAGTCATCGCGGTGGGAGATAACGAGCAGACCGGTTCTGTTTCCAGCGCGGCGATGCTGGATCACAATTATCTCTTCTCCACTGCGCTGTCTTATGCCTCCACCGATGGGGATACGGCCTACACGATCCGTTCCGATCGATATTCGGGTTACACGTTCAAGGTGAACAAAGTCTCAGGGGTAGGAAAGTTCTTAGCCGATTCGCAAGACGTGCAAAAGAACAACCAATCGGACTACTGGACCTCCATTCCACGGATCCTCTCCGTCGACGGGGCAGGCACGAAGACGAACCTATTCCAATATGACCAGCAGGCCGATTCGGTTTCGGCCCCGGTGGTACAAGCAGACGGGTCAATAGTGGAGACGGTGTCGAAATCGGGCTCGACCTTGACCTATCAGTTCTACCCCGATTACATCCGAATAACTGTTTCGGGGAATGCCACCGGCTATCACGTGGAGGATGTCTCCTATAGGGGAGTGGATTCGGCCACCTGGGCGGACGGATCATCCTCCGACCTCCGTCCACTGCCAGATTATGGCTCCGTGTCGAACACCTCCTCCTCCCTCGTTTTGAATCAGAACAATAGCCATTTCGGGGTCAAATACACATTTACCAACCCTCTCCCGATCTCGGTCTATAAGACTGCTGCTGCTCGGGGTGGGATGAAGTATGTTGCGTTCGATCTAGCCAACAATCAGAGCTACACGCTGTCGATGTCTCCCATCGGTCAAGAGAATCTGGCCGCAGGAAGACCCGTGACCACTTCCAGTTCGGTCGCCGGGCATGGCGGCAGCATCGTGACGGATGGCTCCAATGGCGACTTCTGGTCGAGCCAATTGCTTCCCAGCAGCGCGGCAAACGAATGGGCATACGTTGATTTAGGCGCGCAGCGGTCATTCTCCAAGGTGGTGCTCTATCCGCGGAACTTGAATGGCAGTACGTTGGCTTTTCCGTCGGCATTCAAGATTCAGGGCTCCAACGATGCATCCACCTGGACGGATCTGACGTCTCAGACTTCGTTTGCGAATCCGCCAGGAAATACGGGTGCCGCATTTTGGGTGGGCAACCAGAGCTACAGGTACGTTCGATTCCTGGCTACCGCAGCCAGGGTAGACGACAGCGGCACCAACTATTACGTGCAACTTGCCGAAATGGAGATCTATCAGGATGCTGTCTCCACCCTCAAACCGGTCAACATTTCGAGCACTGTGAATTGGTCCACTGCTTATGGGGGAAGTAACGTCACGGACAATACGGTCAGCGGCAGTTACTTTTGGAGCAGTCAATTGCTTTCCAGCAGCGCGGCTAATGAGTGGGCCTACGTGGATCTCGGGGCAAAGCAGTCATTCAGCAAGGTGGTGCTGTATCCAAGAACTGTGAGCGGAACTACAGTTTCTTTCCCTTCCGCTTTCCAGATTCAAGGATCGAACGACGCCACCATCTGGACTGATTTGACGACACAGTCCTCCTTCGCGAACCCGCCGGCAAATTCCGGGGCGGCATTCTGGGTAGGTAACCAGAGCTACAGGTACATACGTTTTCTAGGCACCACTGCCAGGGTAGACGACAGTGGCACCGCCTATTATGTCCAGTTGCAGGAGATGGAAGTCGAAAGATAGGGTCGATGCTGCTGGAGATCCCCTCTGACTGACTCGAGGACCGCTGGTGCACCCCAGCAGTGCAGAATGTGGTCGTCGAATGGTCCCGGCCTCGCAGCGATCGACTGTTCTAATGTTCACAAGTGTGGAAAGTCAGAGAAAGGATCTTGAATCCCCGGGTGCCCGGAGGCTTATTGGTTTGAGAACTGGGCGGGTTGCCGGGTTCTGTTGTGACGATAGTAGGCAGCCTCGACTTCTATTGCGGTGAGGTCCGTCGCAGTGTTCATACATGCGGCGGTAGTTGAACCGGTCGCCCCATTCCAGGATTGTCTGCTTCATGGAAATCAACCAGGGTCGATATTCCTCGACTCGTGAGGTAGTCGTTGTCGGTCGTCCTGCTTTCAAGAACGATTGCCGGGGCGATGCCTTTGTCAATGAGGGCGAAGAACGCGTCGGCGAATTCCAGATCGGGTGTGAGGTCGTCGGGGAGAACCACCGCCGTTGTCCGCACGATCGCGACATCGCGGTGACCGGAACGGATCTTATGGATGATGTCGTGGAACCGTTGTCCGATCGGCTTGACCTCATTGTTCACTGTCAATATTCCGAGGTCGCATTCGAGTTCGATGAAGCCGCCGAGTCGGCGGTCGATGTCGTGCGAGCACCACCAGGTGATGCCCCACAGGTTCTCGACTGTCACGCTTGCCATCGTGGCGAGTTCGAGGAAGTCCTCGGGGGACAGGTCGTGGACCCATTCCCTGGACACACCGTATTCCTGCAACCACACCTGCCGGGCCGGATCGTCATGGTAGGCCTTGGCGAGTTCGAGCATGTACTCCGGCAAGTGGATGGTGGCCCGTT
>JANMBI010000225.1:0-2937 GCA_031360325.1 Frigoribacterium sp.
CCAGCGACTCCGCCCGCTGCCGCATTCGGCGCACCGGGGCAAGGGCGACCGCAGCCAACAGCCAGGATGCGAATCCGAAGGCGATCAGAAGCACGAGTGCCCCGACGACGAACGCCACATCCAGGCTTCGCATCGCCAGAACACTCGAGGCCGTGCTTCGTGCGGCCCACAACGACCAATCGCCGGTCTTGGTCTTCACCAACCGTCCGACGACGGTGAAGGACGAGGCATCTGTTCCGGCGCTGAAGACTTCGTTCGCTCCCGCGCGGTGCTCGACAACCCTCCGAATGTCGCGGGGGAGGGTGTTGAGCTTCACCGAACCCCCCGGGTCTCGCACGAAGACGAGGAGGCCCTTGCCTGTGTCATCCACGAGCCCAAGCGGATTGGTCTCGACCTCGGAAACATACGAGCCGAGGTCGCCGCGGGCGAGAGTGGTGTCGGAGTTGGTGAGAATTCCGAACACCTGGGCGTGGGCGGCGACGAGCGCAACCGCGAAGATCACCGACGCGATGAGCACGCTGGTGATTGTGATCCGGGCCCGGATGGTGAGTCGATTCAGCACGGATCACTCCGCGTCGATGACCAGTGAGTAGCCGGAGCCGCGCACGGTCACGATGGTTACGCCGGAGGACACCGGGTCAAGCTTGCGTCGCAGATAGCGAATGTACTGGTCGACGATCGTCGGGTCGATGTGGTGGGTGGTACCCCACACCTCGTTGAGGATGTCCGCCCGGGAGAGAGTCTCGCCTCGTCGGGTCGCAAGATAGCGGAGAAGAGAGAATTCCTTGGTACTGAGCGGGAGCGGTTTATCCTCGACGGTGGCGCGCACGCTCGCCGTGTCGAGCACCAGCGTGCCGAGGCGTAACACCGGTTTCGGAGTGGAGGCGTCGCGGCGCACAAGGGCACGGATTCGGGCGCTGAACTCCGCGAACGCGAAGGGCTTCGTGAGATAGTCGTCGGCACCGGAATCGAGCCCGAACACTCGATCTTCGATGGCGTCTCTGGCGGTGATGAGAAGCACCGGGAGAGTACTGCCGTGCTGGCGCAGGTGACGACACACCTCGAAACCCGTCATCTCCGGCATCATCACGTCGACCGCCGCGGCAGCGAACTCCGAATTGGCGGCGGCGATGAGAGCATCGACTCCCGTCGTCACCAGGGTCACCTCGTAGCCCTCGCCGCTGAGGCCTCGCTTGATCAACGCCCCCATGGCTTCGTCATCCTCGACGACCAGGATGCGGGTGAGGCTAGACAACACCACTCGTGCCGAGCAGCGCCCCGATCGTGAACGTCGCGATCAGCGCGATAGCGCCGCCGATGACCACCCGGGCGGCAGCCCTCACCCGCCCGGCGCCGCCGAGGTGGGCGCTGATCAGCCCCGTCGCCGCGAGCGCGACCAGGACCACCGCGAAAGTCACCGGAACCCGAAGCTGTTGCGGGGGGAGCAGGATGGTGAGAAGGGGGAGGATGCCTCCGGCGAGGAAGGCCGCCGCGGAGGCGAATGTCGCGTGCCACGGACTGACCACGTCGTCCTGATCGATATTGAGTTCGATCGACAGGTGGGCGGCGAGCGCATCGTGTGCGGTGAGTTCGGTCGCCACGGTGAGGGCGGTCTCCCGACTCAATCCCTTGGCTCGGTACAGGCCGGCGAGTTCGGCCAGCTCCTCGTCGGGTGTCTCTTCGAGTTCTCTCCGCTCCTTCTCGATGAGGGCGTGTTCGCTGTCGCGCTGACCGCTCACCGAAACGTACTCGCCGAGCGCCATCGAAATCGCTCCGCCGACGAGGGCCGCGACGCTGGCCGTGAGGATCGGAGCCACGGCGGTCGTCGCACCGGCGACGCCGACGGCGATGGCCGCGACGGACACGATGCCGTCGTTGGCACCGAGCACGCCGGCTCGAAGCCAGTTGAGCTTCTGGGCGACACCGCCCATGTGTGGTTCGTTCGCCTGCTGATCGGGAGCCGTTTCACTGGTCATTTACCTATGAAACCCTGTTTTCGAAGCGAATTCCATGAAGGGAAGGCTCGCCTACTCCGCTACTCCGCGCGTGCGTGCGTGCGCGTGTACGAGTGGCGCGGCCGAGGCGTGACCCCCTGCAATTGAGGTGGCTGGCTGTGACGCACGGAGCCGAGACGCAATCGCAGCGCGATCTCGGAGCCCGGTCCGAGGGATGCAGCCCGTGTCGAGATCGGAGTCAGGATGAATCCGCTGGACACCGTCGTCACCGTCGACACCGTCGCCGTGCTTCTGGCCATCATGGTCTCGGCGACCACTTGGCTGGATTTCCGGAGATTGCGGCTCGCACCTCACTACCTGTGGGCCGCGGCCGGTGCGCTTTCGGTCGCATCCGTCAGCGCCATCTTCGGCGCTCCGGAGGTGCTCCCGCGTGACGATCGTTCATCGGGCGAACGCCGCCACCGTCGGCCTCAACACCCGCGACCCCGCCGGACCGCTCCGAATGGGGTCTTTCGTCCCTTGGCCCGGCGGGCTGGCGGGCGTCAACTGATGGCATGGACCAGATGACCGGCACGCCACCGACTCAACCCTCACACCTCGTCACACATCCCGATGGGGTCCGCTATGAGGCGGATGTGCTCCCCGGTCCGGTCGCGGGTGCCGCGGCGGCGTCCGCCGTGTCCCCTGAGGTCGCCGCGGAAGTCTCCCGCGTGGGTCGCATCCTCGTGGGGGTCGACGGGTCAGAGGCCTCCGTGCGGGCGCTGGCGACGGCGGTGGATCTCGCGCACGCGCTGTACACGACGCTGCAGATCGTGACGACCTGGAGGATTGTGGGCGAATCCGCCGACATGGGCGGTGCGGGGTGGTCGCCGGAGAGTGATGCCCGAGAAATCCTCCTCGAGGCGCTCGGTCGACAGTTTGGAATCTCGTTCCCCGACTGGGTGAGCAGTGCGACCCTCGAGGGGGCTGCGGCCCAGCGCCT
>JANMBI010000243.1:0-11679 GCA_031360325.1 Frigoribacterium sp.
GGAGAAGCGTTTGGCTTCGGAGGTGAGGCGGCTCGAAAACGATCCTGCTCCCACCTCGACGACCCGGGCGGTCCCGTGTCCGGCGGACACACCCGAGCCGGACAGGACGGTGTTCGGCACCACCTTGGGAACGGGATCGGCCTCGCCGGTGAGGAGCGACTCGTCGATCTCGAGACCCGAGGCGCTGAGGAGCACTGCATCGGCAGGAATCTGATCGCCCGCTCGAAGCACCAGCAGATCGTCGAGCACGACCTGCCCCGGGGCGATCTCTCGAATACTACCGCCGCGCATCACCCGGGCAGTCGTAGCATTGACTAGCGCCAGCGAGTCCAGGAGTCGCTTGGCGCGGTACTCCTGCACGACACCGATCGAGACATTCGCCAGCGCGGCGAGACCGAAGACCGCGTCCTGCCAGGCGCCGAAGAGCACGAGTATGAGCGTCCCGGCGCCGACCACCGCGTTGAAGACGGTGAACAGGTTGGAGTGAAGGATGCGCCAGAGCGAGCGACTTGATCCGCTGGGTAGTTCGTTCGTGAGGCCGGCCGCGACACGTGCCGCCAGCCCGGTGTCGCTCAAGCCGGTGTAGCTCAGCCCGGGCTCTTTGGGGCGGGCGTCGTCGCTTCCCGCGGCGAGCGGGCGTGCCGGACTCCGGACCCCGGGGATTCTGCGGTGGCGCGACGATTAGTTCAATCTAATCGATTGCGGCTCTGGGGAAGTTGGAGTTTCCTCTGCAGGTGCTGAGAAGCCCCGCGTCGAGACCGAATCTGGAGGACAATCACGGCTCAGGAGGACTGCAGCACTGCGAACGCAGCCTCAAACCCGTGGGGCAAGGGTTAGGCGAGTACTTGTGCGCTGTGCTGCAGGTGTGGTGTGGTGTGATGCGGGGCGCTTTCCTGCCGTGTTTCAGCGAAGCAGCAGAGCCGAGTCCTGGCGCGCTGAACGCCCGGATGGCTCGATTTGGCCGCAAATTCGGGCCGGACCCGGCAAGCGAATCCGCCTGCACCACCGGTGGGATCGTGGCCAACAACTCTTCCGGTATGGCCTGCGGCACGCAGGACAACGCCTATCGGACCCTGGAATCGGTGACCGTGGTGTTGCCGAGCGGCACCGTCGTCGATACCGGGACCGCGGATGCCGACCAGCGGCTGCGCGCACTCGAACCGGAGCTGCACGAGGGGCTCATTCGCTTGGCCCGTCGGGTGCGCGGGAACCCCGCCTCAGTGGCCACCATCCGCCACCAGTGCTCGATGAAGAACACCATGGGCTACGGCGTGAACTCCCTGTTGGACTTCGACCGCGCCGTGGACATCCTCGACCACCTCATCGTGGGCAGTGTGGGCACACTGGGGTTCGTCGCGGAGGCGGTCTTCCGAACCATCCCGCGGCCGACTCACACCGTCACCGGCCTGTTGGTGTTCCCCGGGCTTGAAGCGGCGAACGCTGCCCTGCCCGCACTCGTAGAATCGGGAGCGGCCACACTGGAGCTGATGGACGCACTCTCGCTTCGGGTCGGCCAGGGCCAGGACGAAGTTCCGCCGGTTGTTCGGGACCTGAGGGTGCGCGATCACGCCGCTCTGCTGGTGGGGTACCAGGCCGAGCGCGCGGAGCGGCTCGCCGAACTCCGCCGCGGCGGTGTCGGCCTCGGGCCGCGGTTTGGTCTCAGCGAGCCGGCGTCGTTCAGCGCAGACTCCGCCGAACGCAATCAGCTCTGGCACCTCCGCAAAGGGGGCTTTACGCCTCGGCGGCCGGAGCGTGTCCCGGGGCACGACGGCACCGCTCGAAGACGTGGTCGTCCCCGTCGCGGCGCTCGGACGCACCTGCGGAGAACTCATCCGACTGTTCGACAAGCACGGCTATCGAAACAGTGTGATCTTCGGCCACGCCAAGGACGGCTACTTCCACTCCATGCTCGCCGACCGGTTCACCGGCCGAAGCGAGCTGAAGCGTTACCGCGTCTTCACCGAGGACCTGGTGGACCTGATCCTCGGTGGGGAGCGGCTCGCTGAAAGCCGAACACGGCACGGGACGCGTGATGGCGCCCTTCGTGCGGCGAGAGTTCGGTGATGAACTCTACGACGTGATGCGTCAGGTGAAAAGCCTGTTCGACCCGTCTGGGATGCTCAACCCCGGTGTGGTGATGAATGGTGACTCGCACGTGCATCTGCGCGATATCAAGCTCGTTCCCCAGGTGGTCCGCGCCATCGACCGCTGTGTCTCCTGCGGGTATTGCGAGCCCGTGTGTCCCAGCCGCGATGTGACCCTGACCCAGCGTCAGCGCATCGTCACCCTGCGCTTCATCGAACAGGCCCGACTCGACGGAGACCTCCCGCTAATGGCCGAGCTGGAGAAGGACTTCGGGCACGACGGCGTGGAAACCTGCGCCGTGGATGGCATGTGTCAGACGGCGTGCCCGGTGGATATCAACACGGCCAGCATGATGAAGCGACTCCGCCGGGACGAGGCTGGCCCGCTCGCCAATCTGGTCTAGAAGGTCGCGGCCGAGAACTTGGGCACGGTCACCCGTGGTGGCGGCCTCGCGCTCAGCGTCGTGAAGAAGGTCCCCAGGCCCCTGGTGCTTGCTCCCAACAAGCTCGGCCGTCTCGCACTCGGTGCGGACACTCTGCCTTTGTACTCGAAGGAACTTCCGGCCGGGCGAAGCTCCAGAAAGCGGCCGTGGCCGGTTGCCCCCGCTCAGGTGGTCTACTTCCCGGCCTGTGTGCAGACTATGTTCGGTCCCGCCGCTGAGTCGACTCCTGGCGTGCGGCTCAGCTTCGAACAGCTCTGCGAGCGAGTCGGCATCACCCTGCTGGTGCCGAGCGACATCGACGGACTGTGCTGCGGGACGCCGTGGTCATCAAAGGGTTTCACAGTGGGGGAGACAACGATGCGCGGCACGACCGTTGCGGCGTTGCGAGCGGCCACCAACGACGGCGAACTCCCCATCGTCTGCGATGCCTCCTCGTGCACGGAAGGGCTGCTGCAGACCATTCGGGCAGAGGCCGGCGAACCCCGCCTTCGGGTGATCGACGCGGTCCAACTCGCGGCCGACCAGATCCTGCCGCGGTTGCCGGAGTACCGGAAGATCGATTCCCTGGCCTCGCACCCGACGGGTTCCTCTACCCGGATGGGGATCACTGCCTCGCTGCACGCCATCGCCGGAGGGGGCGAGACGGTTCAAGTCCCCGAGAACTGGGGTTGCTGCGGCTTCGCCGGGGATCGGGGATGCTGCATCCGGAGCTGACCGAGTCAGCCACGCGGGAGGCGGCCGTTGAGGCGGCCGCGATGGATGCCAACGAGTTCGCATCCTGCAACCGCACCTGCGACCTGGGGCTGACTAGCGCCACCGGCCGGGAGTACCGCCACATCCTCGAGCTTTTGGAAGAGGTGTCGAGGCCCGGCGACTCTCGGCCCGCTGTCGCCGACCGCGCGCGAAGTCCGTTCTGCCGTTGTTCCCTCCACACGCGTACCAGCCGGCGAAGACGTCGACAGGTCCGCGTGGAAGCAACCGGGGATCGGCACCGATTTCGTTCGCAACCTTCTTCGCGAGGGTCTTCCTGGAGAAGCCGCGGGAGGTCTGCGACGCGATAAACATCTGGTCGACGGCGACGTCGATGCGACTGGTGGCGGTGCGGAGGTGTCGCGGCTGCTGCATGAATGTCATGTGCAGGAACCCCTCTGTGAACTCGTCTAGGCGGGACTTCATCATCTTCTCGCGGTCCATGTCGTGCGCGTCCAAAACGGCCTGGACCTTTGTGAAAGCGGACGCTGTGTTCCGCTCGTGCGGGAAGGGATCCATCAGCGCGAGCACGCGGTGGAAGGCACGGTGTGTGCCGCCATACCAGCGCTTCTCCTCCCGGGTATCGCCTGCGAACGCAGGTCCCACGTCGGAGAGGTTGAGAAGCGTGCGAGATTCTGAGGTCAGGCGGTTCTGGAACATCTCGGCGAGAGAGCTGATCCGGAGCGGGCGGTGTTCACTGGCGAGCAGGAGAAGCCCAACCAGGATCGCCTGGTCGGAGATGAGGCAGGGGCGTGCGCTGGCGCTGGTGACGTGAGTGTCTCCGCTTCGCCACTCGGCGAGCTTGTCGAGCATGCCGGTCTGGAGAACCCGGGATAGGGCCAGGGCGACCCGCTGCGAAGTGAAGACATGATCCGTGCGGCCACCTGGTCTCACTTCGGAGGTGCTCAAGCCGCCGAGATCGGTAGTGTCCGGTGCGGTGGAGTCAGCAGTCATGGTTGCCCGCAGATTGTCGAGGCGGTCGGTGTCGGAGTTGAGGATGTCGGTGAATCGATTGTTTGTCATGAAGAGTGTGTGTGCGGCGAACTTCGGGCTCTGAGCAGAATTCGGCCATATTCGTCAATCTCGAGCCCCTTTGTCCAATCTGCGAAAATATAACTACTGATCAGCGGGAGCAAAAAGAATTTGACAAGAAATTCGGAGTCTGGCCGGAGCTGCCCCTACTGGAACTCTTGGCGGTGCGCTGCGAGGTCGCGGAGTCCAAGGGGTTCCCGAAGGCGCCGTCGCTAACATTGATTGTGCGGTGCCCATGCGAGGCCGTCAGGTAACCAATGCTGTTTCAGAGGAATCCACATGGTCAAGGTCAGGACGCAACCGCAGCCCAAGTGCCCCATCCGCCCCGGTGAGGCCTGCTCTCTGTGCGTTCCGGGTGTATTGGGTCCCCAGGACTGTGGGCTGGTGTACCTGGTGATGTCTGACCCGGACCTTCGTGAGCGGCTAGACCATATTCGCCTTGCTGGTCTTCGGCTCGCGGCGGGCAACGAGGTGCCGGGTATCGTGTGATGGACCATCGCGGGGAACGACTTCAGCGAGGAAATCCGCTTGGCGGTACGCGGTGGCAGCGGCGGTTTGCACGGTGTCCAGCGTGCGAGGCGGCCGCGCTGGAGGTCGGCGCTGGGGCGGAAGTCGAGTCGGCGAACGCGGGCACGGTGTCCAGAGTGGCGAAGGCCGTGCAGGCAACGACACCCGCGATTGTGGCGGTGCGAACGATTCGATTCACGGGAATTCACCCAGCTCGGTAACGCTGTCGAAGGATTCGACACCGGCAATCCTGCCAAAGCCGTGTTCGTGCAGTATCAAGCCAATCCTCGGGTCGGGTAAGGAAGGACCTCGCAGCCGTCATCCCGACCGACCGCTTTGTGCCCGCAGCGGTCGGGACCGTACGGGAAGATCTTCGAGCGCCGAATCAGGCGTCCGTCAGGACAACGGTCGGGTCGATGTAGACGTCGCCATCGACAATCGTCAGGGCGTAAACCGGCACGGGGCTCGTCGCGGGCAGGGTGAGCGCCCGCCCGGTGCTGAGGTCGAACTTTCCCCCGTGCGCCCAGCACTCCAGTTCTCGTCCCTCGACGAAACCCTCGGAAAGCGATATGTCGGCGTGCGAGCACGCATCGCCGAGCGCGTAGCAGTTGCCGTCGCTGTCTTTCACCAGAGCGATGTGAATGCCATCGACAGTGACCTTCACGGCCTGGCCAACCGCCAATTCCCGTTCTGCACAAACCTTGACCGCCATTTGGCCCCTCACCTCTGCCGCGAAAATTGTCGCCGCCCGTTCCAGCGGGCGAGTCGCCATCTGGACCCGTGCAGATAGTAGCAATTTAAAATGACGAGTATCCTCGTAAATAGATCGGGGGCGAAGTGCCCCACCGACTCGAAGGAGAAACCATGACCGCGGAACCCATCGAAATTAGGGACGGACACTCCGCCGATCACGTCTGCAGCTGTGGAGACGCCGAATCAGAGACGGCCGTTCTTGACGGCCGGACGATTCCGCACGCCGTTCGTCACGCGGCAATTCTCGGCGCGCTGGGGTCGATCCGCCCCGGATTCGCACTCGATCTCATCGCCCCGCACGATCCGCTGCCCCTCCTGGCGCAGTTGCGGGAGACGCAGCCCGGTGCCTTCACGACGTCGTACCTGAACAGCGGCCCGGAGTTCTGGAAGATCCGCTTCACGCGTGTGAACTAGTCCGCGACACGAGAAGAAGAATCGGAGAGACGTCATGAGCCGTCGGCGGTGGCACGCGATCACGGGACTGTTGGTGCCCGCCTGGCTTGTGCTTGCCCTCCTCGCGGTGCCGCTGAATGGCATTCTTCCCCTCGCGCCCTGGCTCATGCTGCACCTGCTCCTCCTCGGCGCTGTGAGCACCGCGATCCTGGTCTGGAGCCAACATTTCGCCGACACTCTCCTGCGGCGACCAGCCATCGGCGGCCGACGCTCCCTCGGTGCACGGCTCGCCGCGCACACTGCCGGTGCGGTCATCGTCCTCACGGGCATGGTCGGCGGATGGTGGCCGGTCGTACTCGTCGGCGGAATTCTCGTCGGTGCGAACGGGCTGGCCCACGCCGCTATTCTGTTCGCCCAGTCGCGCGGGTCGCTCCCCGCCCGGTTCGCCCCGCTGGTGCGCTTCTACATCGCGGCGGGGGTGGCGCTCGCCATCGGCGTCACCCTCGGCGTACTGATGGCCCGGCCGCCGGGCGTCGGCGAGGCACACGAACGGCTCTTCATCGCCCACATCGGCATGAACGTGCTCGGCTGGATCGGATTGACGGTCATCGGCACGGTGGCGCTGCTGTGGCCGACGGTGTTGCACACCCAGGCGCCGCAGACGATGAAGGCGTCGTCCCGCGGCACGATTTCTCTTCTTCTGGCCGGACTGGCGGTTCTCGGCCTCGGCGCGCTCGTCGATCAGCGCGCGGTCCTTGCCGCCGGGGTCTTCCTCTACCTGCTCGGGCTCGCACTCGTGCTCGTCGAGGCCGTCCAACTCGCCCGCACGGCGCCGGCGGTCAGCTATGCGGGATGGACCATCGCGGCTGCCCTGACCTGGTTCGCCCTCTGCACCCTCGGATTCGGACTCGTCGTCGCGAGCGCGCCGAGTTGGCGGGCCGCCGCAGACCGGCTCGAATTTCTGGTTCCCTTCATCGCGGTCGGCTTCGCCGCTCAAATCCTGATCGGCGCCCTGAGCTATCTGTTGCCCGTCGTGCTCGGCGGTGGGCCGCGAGCGCTGAAGGCCACCGCGGGGGAGCTCGATCGTGCCGGCATCGTGCGGGTGCTCGTCATCAACGTCGGCATTCTGCTCTATCTCCTGCCGTTGCCGCCGGTCGTGCGTGGCATCCTGATCGCCATCGTTCTTGCCGCCCTCGCGTCTTTCCTGCCGCTCATGGGGCGTGCCATGCGGGCGAACCGTCGGGTGCGTCGAGCGGAGGGTGTACCCCTCGGGATGCCCGGCGTAAAGCCCGGAGGATGACACTGTGAAGACCATCGCCGCGCAGGATGAACTACACGACGCCGCTGTCGCGTCGACAACCCGTCAGCGGGTCCTTTCGCTGGTGGCCGAGTCCGATGATCCCGTCGACGCGGCCGAGATAGCCTCTCAGATCGCCATTCACCTCACGACGGTGCGTTTTCATCTCAAGCGGCTCGAGGACGCGGGGCTCGTGCGACGGCAGATCGACAAAAAGCCCCGCCGTGGCCGTCCGCGGGTGGTCTACCGCGCCGGTCCGATGGTTCGAAACGACACGTCGCGAAGTCACCTCCTCGAAGTTCTCGCCGGAGCGCTGGCCGGGGAGGACGACGACGCCACCCGTTCAGTCCGTGCGGGCAGAAGATGGGCCGACCAACTCGCCGAAACGAAGCCGGATGCCCCCGAAATCGGAACCGACGCACTCCTGCGCGTTCTCGATCGGGTCGGCTTCGACCCGGTGTTCGACCGCGTGGAGTTCGACGGTGCAGGGATCGACGGTGCAGGGGTGATACGCCTGCTCGCCTGCCCCTTCCGCGTTGCTGCGGCAGAGTTCCCGCATGTCGTCTGCGCGGTTCATCGCGGTCTCATCGAGCGCACTCTCGAAATCGCGGGAGCCGATCCCTCCGCCGTGCGGCTCAGCCCGTTCGTCGAACCCGAACTCTGTACGGTGACCCTGGGGATCCGCGACGGCAGGCCGACCGCCGATAAGGGCGGCCCCGACGGTCGACTTCGCTAGAACCCGGGTCTTCACCGCCATCGACAGATCGCGTCGTGAAGGACTCAGGCGGTGCGACGATCAAGCGGCGCCGCGAACTCCAACGCGCTGTCGAAGGTGTCGAAGTACGCCCGTCGGGATGGTTCGTTGAAACAGAGCACCTCGAACTTGCCGAAGCGGGCTTCGATGAATCCGACGATGCCGATCCCGGTTCGCTCTACCTCACGCGGATCGCAGATGAGCCATTCGGTGTCGGAGATGGTCTTCACTTCGATCTGTGCCTGCGCGTGCTGAGTTCTCATCGGTCGGACTCCTTCACCGGATTTCGGATGGTCCGATCCAAGCGTGCCGGCCTATGGAAACTCTGTGCCACGGGTGAACGGTTGGTGTGAAGCGTGCCGGGCGGTTCGACCACGACGTTCGAGGGTCGACCCGCCGACCGTCACGGGGCGATCGTGATTGTGCCGGCACGACAGCGGTGGTGCCCCTGGTAGGAATCGAACCTACGACAAGCGGATTAGAAGGCCGCTGCTCTATCCACTGAGCTACAGAGGCGAAGGTGTTGCGACAACGCCGTGCCCAGTCTAATCAGCGACCAGCGGGCCGACCTGGACCGCCGATGCTCGGCCTCGGGAGTCAGCCGCGCCACTCCTCGTGGTTGTGGTCATGGTGGTCATGCTCATGTCCATGATGCTCAGGGTCACGGTGCTCAGGGTCACGGTGCTCATGGTCATCGTGCTCCTGGTCATCGTGCTCCTGGTGCTCGCCGTGCTGGTTGTCGCCGTGGCCGTGGTCGCCGCCGTGGCCGTCGCCGTTCTCATGCGTCTCGTGGCCGTGGTCGCCTCCGTGGTTTTCGGAGACCTGGTTTTCGGAGACGTGGCTTTCGGAGCCGTGGTTTTCGGACCCGTCAGTCGAGCCGGCGGGGCCGCCAGCCGAGGAATCGTCGGTCCGGTTCCCATCGCGAGTCTCACCAGGATTCTCGCCATCGACATGTCCGTCTCGAGTCGGCTCACCGGAGTCGGAATTAGAGTCATCATCCGCCGAGCCGCGCGCGCCGCGATCGGCGACGATCGACGCGTCGGAGGCACCGTGAGGGGGGGTGTCGCTTGGCTCGACGAGTGGCGGAGGCTCCTCGTCCGCACGCCCGACCGTGTCGGACGGGCCGCTGGCCGATTGCCCGGGCGCGGCGGATGCGGCCACTGCCGCAGTGGCGGCCGCGGCGGAAGCCGCCGTGGATTCGACGATTGGTGCCGCAATCGGCGCTGGCGACGGTGGCCGCGTAAACGGGGAGGCCGTCACCGGCGTCGGCGTCGCCGCGGCGGCGGTCACCGGCGTCGCCGCGGTGGCAGCCTCGGCTCCCGCCGGGCCGGTCTCGGACACCTGTTCGGCGGCCCATTTCTGTTGCTGGTGTACGAGTTCCTGCTCGCTTGCCGAAGAATCGTAGGCCCACGAATCCAGATCGTTCTTGAAGAGCTTCTTGGCGCGGCTCGGTCGGCCCTGCCACTCGATGAGACGGTCCCGGAAGACAAGCAGCGACTGTTCGGCCTGGAAGCTGAACGAGATGGCATTGCGCTTCATCCCGGCGATCTCGTGGCGGGCCCAGTCCGCGGCAAGGGCCGTGCCGGCGATCGGGAGAAGGCGAAGGCGGATCTCGGCATCGCCGATGAGGTGATCGATATGCTGCTGCTCGGGCGCAGGAAGGGTGTTCCAGACCGCTGCCTTACGGGCCGCGCTGATGAGTGCGGTGACGGCGGATGCCCGCACCTCTCGCTCGCTCAACTCGATGACCTTTCGGGCCGAGGCGCGACCGATCCCCGCGGCGGCGATTCCCGCGACGACGATCGCGACGAACGGGATGACCACCGTCGATACGATGCGCCAGCCGCTGTCGGAGTTGAGCCAGTTGAGGAAGTCGGTCCACCATTGCATGAGTCGAACTTTAACCCGGCCACAGGGAACCTTCAGCATCAGCCCGTGGCGAGTCTCCAACTCGCGGCCGGCCTACCGAAGGTCGGATCGCGATTCAGAACCCAAAACAGTCGATCGCGTCGTCCCTGCTCCAGAATTCGCCCAGTTCGATGAAACGGCGCTGTCGGGCGATGAACCTCTTGGCGCGAAAGCGGACGCCGGCTCTCACGCGGAATTGCTCGACGTAGCCGAGAACGTCTCCGGATGCACGCGTCACCCGCCACAAGGCGTCGTGCAGTTGCACGACGTGGAGTCCCGGGCGGTCGACGGGCTGGGTACCGCTGAAAGCGAGAGTGGTCATGCAGATTCCTTCAGGTCTCGAGGTCTCCCTCGAGGGTCAGCCGGCCCGATTGTTGGTGTGGGTCCACGGTAGAGCGGGCCACCGACATCCGGACTGCTACCTGTCGCTGGTGCCGTGAACCGCGAATTGTTCGATCTCGGCGATCTCCTCCGTGGTGAGCGGTGCGCCGTCGAGCGCCGCGACGCTGTTCTCCAGCTGAGCGACGCTCGACGCCCCGATGAGCGCGGACGTGACCTGCGGATGCCGCAGCACCCAGGTCAGTGCGAGTTGCGCGAGACTCTGGCCGCGGTCCCGTGCGATCAGGTTGAGGGCGTTGGCGCGCTCGAGATAGACCTCGCTGATGTTGTCGGAGTTGATCCAACGCCCCTCGGCGGCTCGGGAATCGGCGGGGATGCCCGTCAGATACCGGTCGGTGAGCATGCCCTGGGCGAGGGGCGAGAAGACGATGCTGCCCATGCCGAGGTCATCGAGCACCGGGAGGAGACCTTCGGTCTCGATGTGCCGATCGAACATGTTGAAGCGCGGCTGGTGGATGAGCAGAGGGATCTTGTGCTCGGCGAGCGCGTTGAAGGCGGCGACGGTCTGGGCGGGGTCGTAGTTCGAAATGCCGGCGTAGAGGGCACGGCCGGAGGTGACGGCGGTCGCGAGCGCGCCCATGGTCTCCTCTATCGGCGTCTCCGGATCGGGCCGGTGGGAGTAGAAGATGTCGACGTAGTCGATTCCCATCCGGCCGAGGCTCGCATCGAGCGAGGACAACACGTACTTTCGTGATCCCCACTCGCCGTAGGGGCCGTCCCACATCTCGTATCCTGCCTTGGTGGAGATGACGAGTTCGTCGCGGTGCGGGCGGAAGTCATCAGCGAAGATGCGCCCGAAGTTCGTTTCGGCGCTTCCGGCGGGAGGTCCGTAGTTGTTCGCGAGGTCGAAGTGGGTGACGCCGAGATCGAAGGCGCGGCGAAGGATCGCGCGCTGCGTATCGATCGGGCGGTCGAACCCGAAGTTGTTCCACAGGCCGAGGGAGACAGCGGGGAGTTTCAGGCCGCTGCGACCGACCCGGTGGTAGTCGATGGACTGGTAACGGGCTTCGTTCGCAACGTAGGTCATTCATCCAGCCTAAACGCGGGCCCGAACGCGGAATTGCGTCGAACATCCCGGTGTTGTGCGAAGAGGCAGTGCCGCTGCCCCTCACTCCGCAGAAAGTAGGCTTCTCGCATGCAAACCTTCGTCCTCGCCGGTGGCTGTTTCTGGTGCCTCGACGCGGTCTACCGCACCCTCCGCGGTGTGAGCGCCGTCGTCTCCGGCTACACCGGCGGGGTCGCCCGCAATCCCGACTACGAGACCGTCTGCACCGGGATGACCGGGCACGCCGAGGCGGTCGCGGTCACCTTCGACCCCGACGTGATTCCCGCGGACGTGATCCTCGACGTCTTCTTCAC
>JANMBI010000257.1:0-22254 GCA_031360325.1 Frigoribacterium sp.
GCTCCGCTATACGCGCGTTTGGCACGCCCTCCGAAGCCAATCTCCTGATCAACGCCCAATCTTCCAAAGTGATCACTCTCCAATCGTCGAGTGTTCACTTTTCAACCGTCGTTACTGTCCAGTTTTCGAGCGTCGTCGACAGCTGCTAACACAAAGGATATTTCGCGCTTGGCCTTGCCGGTCTTGCGCGATCCAGCCTTCACTCCGGCCATGATGCGTTCACCCTTTGAATAGTCACGTGGAGGTGCGTGGCCTCCTTGAAGTTCAGATACGCAAGGGACGCAGTCCCGGTAGCGAGTAACAAGAGAGCAATCGATGCAGCTACAGGTACCCAAGGGCGTCGGACAGTGCGTTTCATAGATGCAATCGATGGCGCTCGAAATTTCCTTAATTTCGACCTAACGCTTTTTGCTTCCATTTCGAGACTTGCTTCTGCAGCATCTGTCGCATGCCAATCCGCGTCGCGTTGAGGCCGAGCGCCGAAAGAGCGGATGTATTCGACTTCATAAGTAGTGAGAGACCATGGCCACCCCGATGGCGGAGCGGGATTGAAGCCTCGTTCGGGCGTCGGGTCGGCGTTCGCAATACTCATAATCTCCAAGATCGAAATTGGACTCAGTCTGCAAAAGCACATGAGCAGGTATCACTGTATTGCCAAATGAATAGTGCGAGAGCCGCAACGATTCTTGCGCGAGGCTTCATGTGACCTACCAAGGGGACGGCACCAAGAGGCTCCTCTTACGTTCGAGCTCTCGAATCGAATCGGCGGTCCACGAGATATTTGACGCAATTCGTGAACCTCTGAGGCGAGAACCCCTGAGGCGAGAAAGACGGCGAAGGTGCCGTGAGGTTATTGACGCGCGGCGGACCACCTAACCCGAGCACTCCAAGACGGCGCGGCTCTGGGCGACACTATCGACCCGGTTCAAAGTGCAATGCGCCTATCGGCCCGTCGAGAGGAAGTCCATCCGTGTTCAATCGAATAGCGCAGCGAGAGTTCCACCTGATCACTCAGAGCAGTTCCGCTTCTTCAACTGACGCAATTGGAACTACCTTCTCGTCGCGAAGGAGTCGGTTGCTCCCGGCCGTGGCCGGAGTATTTGCTAGGCCCGGCACCGCTCCGACTGGCCTGCCCGCCGCCAGGGCAGCCTCGGCGGTCACTATTGCGCCTGACCGAGCACTCGCTTCCACGACGATGCACTTCGCAGTAAATGTGCCCAGCAGCTGATCCCGACGGAGAAAACGCCAGTCGCGCGGCGCCGTGCCAGGCGCACGTTCAGTGACGAGCGCACCATTCTGCGCGATGTCTTCCAGCAGGCCGACATTGCCCGAGGGGAACGGCTGATCGAGACCAGAAGCGAGGAAGACGACTGTCCTCCCGCCGGCCTCGAGCGCTGAGGTAAGTGCGACCGTGTCGATGCCGTAGGCCGCGCCCGAAGAGACCACGTGCCCACGCGAAGCCAATCCGGTAGCCAGCTCAGCGCAAACATGCAGTCCATGCTCGCTCGCATCCCGTGACCCCGTTATCGCGATCGTGCCATCGGTCAAGAGAGCGTGGTCGCCGCGGAGCCACAGCGCTACGGGTGCTGCGCTGGCCAGTCCATCCAGTCGCTTAGGCCATGAGGCCGATGTTGGCGTCACTACGGCATATCCCAGATCGACGGTGACCGCGAGCGCTGACACGACATCGGCCGCCGACAATCGCTCCGAGATCTCGTTGTGCCATTCCGTGTGCGCCGAGTCGCCCGCTACGAGCCGATCGAGCGCCTCGATGGCTCCGTACTTGGCGATGAGTCGACCCGCCCGTTGGTCTCCGGGCTCGAGCACCGTCGACCATGCGACGCGTGCCAAGGTGTCGTCGTCGTAGGTGTTGCCGAAAGCGTCGCCGAGTGTCCGCGTCACCGATTCATGTCCATTGTCCATTGCCGCTGGCCTCCTTCGTCCCGGTTGCGATGGTGTTGCTGTCGCCAGCAAGTTCAGCGGTGCAAAATCGGCGGATCGAGGGCATTCGCCGTCGGAACGACGCAGTCTCATGTCAGAATCGGGACAGAGACTTGTCGAGAACTGTCGCATGTGGTCGAGCGATGAGGAGGCGTCTTGGGCGGTGAACTTGACTCGCCACTGGTAAGCGGCGCCAATGTGGCCCTTCGGAACCGGATGCTGTCCCGAGGGTTTTCGAAGGCCAGGCTTGCGGCATCCACTCAAATCGACGAGCGGACTATCCAACGTTGGATGGACGGCCAGGTCCGTCCCCATGCCGAGAATGCGCGTCGTGTGGCGACAACGCTCGAATGCGAACCGAGCGACCTTTGGCCCGAGGCGTTCACCGCGCTGCCATCGGCGGTCAACGGTTCGATCGCGGCAACGGTCTACACAAGTCGAGCGCACATCCCCGTTGGAGTGTGGATCGACCTGTTCAGCACCGCGAGGGAGGAGATCGATATTTGTGTCTATGGGGGCACATTCCTTTACGACACGGTGCCGGGGTTCAACCGGCTGATGGCGGATGCCGCCGACAGAGGAGTATCGATGCGACTACTCGTGGGGGACCCCAGCTCCGAGAGCGTCAAACGCCGCGGTGTGGAAGAAGGCATCGGCACAAGTCTCCCGAGTCGGTGTGCTCTGACACTCGACAGGCTCGCGCCGCTGGCCATGCGTGAGGGCATCGAGCTGCGCGTCCACTCCACGACCCTGTACGCGTCGATGTTCAGGATCGATGACTCCCTCATTGCGAATCACCATATTCTGGGCTCGCCCGCGAGCGACAACCCTGCGATTCAGTTCACGAGATCCGCCGGCGAGAATCTGTGGATTACCTATGCCGACGCCTTCAACCTCATCTGGTCGTCGGCCAGTCGACCTCCGCTTCGGAAGGAAACCCATGAGTCGAATTGACCATTTCAACGACCCGAAAGCGCCGAAGGCAACCAGCATCGTTCCGTCCACGACAGCGGTGGTGCAAGACGAGGGCGGCCGCATCGTCCTCGTTCGGCGCAAGGACAACGGCTTTTGGGCGCTCCCTGGAGGGGGTATGGAGCCGGGGGAGTCGATCGAAGACACCGCCGTCCGCGAAGTGCTTGAAGAGACCGGGCTGGTCGTCGAAGTCACCGGGCTCATCGGGGTCTACACGAATCCGAATCACGTCATGGAGTACAGCGACGGAGAAGTGCGGCAGCAGTTCTCGCTCTGCTACACCACGGTATTGAAGGGCGGCGAGCTCCGGATCGATGACGAGAGTACCGACATTGCGTGGGTGGCCGCGGAGCAGATCGAGTCGCTTCCGATGCATCCGTCTATGCGGCTGCGGATCGAACATTTCTTGGAAGGACGAGACGAGCCGTACCTGGGGTGACGGTCTCGACGAGCCAAAATGTCAATCGCGAGCAGCGGCGAGGAACCCTGATCTCCCCATTTTGGGGTGGTGGTGGCAGGGTCGAGGAGTTACGTACTGCGGCTCGCTTAGACCGTTAGTGCAACCCAGCAGGCCGCGGATCATCGCAAGTTGCCGCTTCCTCCTCTTCCGCATTATTTTTCTCCGAAGTTGAGGGCCAAGCGACGGCTCATACCGACGCCAACATCTCGCGCCATGCTTCGTCGACCTGATCCGTCAGATCAATACCGTGTAGTCGAGCTTGGCTGACACGGATCGCGATTCCATTGGTGTGCTCACGGTGGATTCCGAACTCCTTCACTTCCGTGTCCGTCCACTCAAAGGCGCCCTGCACCCGGTCGTTCAGAGTGTCGATGAGCACGAAAATGCATGCGTCGAATCCGAATGAGCGAATCACGGAGAAGACAGCTGACGGGCTCGTCTCAGGACGGATGTTCCGAACCTTGACCTGGATACGTCGTCCGTCTGACGCAATGAGGTCGTATGACTTCTCAGAATTCGGCGCCAGTGTGCCTTCATACACAATTGACGCGGCATACTCGGCTAAATCGCCGACGGGCGCGTTGTTCGTGCGAACCAGACCGCGCTTGCGTAGTTCCTCGAGGATAGAGGCGTATGTGCCAAGCAGTTGTCCGACTGTCCAGCCCGCCCCGATGAAGTTCGTTGGCGATTCTGCCTCAGCGACCGCTGCGCTGCCGAAGTGTTTTCGAACTAGGTCAGCTTGATCGGTGGACAGTCTCCAGGGCTGCCACCGTTCTACCTCTGAGCGGATTCCGTTCGCGCGAAGCCACCCACGTACCTGGCGCGGATCCACTCTGAGCTCGTTGGCGAGAGCAGTGGGGGTAGTCGTGTCGCCATCGAGCAGCATGGCGCCCAGCCTAGCGAACTGGTGCGCAGCCGGCTCTCTCAATCGATCAAAGGAAGGGCCTTGACCCGTGATCGTGGACACGATGTTGATTGGGTTTATGCCGCTGCCGCGAGCCTAGCGGAGGTGGCGGTCTCGTAGGCGTTCGGGGCGATGTTGCCGATTGCGGAGTGCCGTCTGCGGGTGTTGTAGCGGTTGACCCACCGGAACACGGCCCTGTATGTCGTTGGCGCGTCGGGAAACGCGGCGGCGGCGTCGAGGAGCTCGCGCTTGAGCGCCGCGTTGAACGACTCGGCGAGAGCGTTGTCCGCCGACGACCCGATCGCGCCCATCGACTGGAGCACACCCAGCTGCTGGCAGAGGGCGGTGTAGTCCTTCGAGGTGTAGGCCCGTGATCCGAGTGAAAGACCGCGGCGCGTAGCGAGCCGCGCTCACGCCAAGCGGCCTTGAGGGCGTCTTCAACGAGTTCGGTGCGCATGTGGTCGGCCATCGCCCACCCGGCCAGCTTGCGGCTTCCCAGATCGATCACGGTGGCCAGGTAGAGATTGGTGCCGTCGGCGATGGGCAGGTAAGTGATGTCGCCGACGTAGCGGCGGCACGGCTCGCCGGTACTGAAGTCGCGGCCCAACAAGTCGGGGAAGCGCCGGCCGGACTGGTCCGGGATCGTGGTGCGCACGCGCCGACGCAACCGGATCCCCGCCAGCTGGTGCTCGCGCATCACGCGGGCGACCCGCTTGTGGTTTACCCGCTCGCCGGGAGCTGCGCCCTCGTTCAAATCGGCAGTGATCCGCGGTGCCCCGTAGGCGCGGTCGCCGCCGCGGCCAGGGTCCTGCAGGACCCGGATCTTCGCGGCCAGGACCGCGTCCGCCGCAGCCCTCGCAGCCCGTCCCGGCACGGCGGCGAGCCACGCATAGAACGATGACCGGGCGACCTCGATGACTTCACACAACCGCTTCACGCCGTAGGCGTCCTTGTGATCCTCGACGAACTGGAAGCGGTTCACCAGTTCGTCTCCCCGGCGAAATACTTCGCCGCCTGACGGAGGATGTCCCTCTCCTCGGCAAGCTTGTGGGCCTCGGCTTGCGCGACCGTCAACTCCGCCTCCAGCCGGGTGACCTTCGCCGCCTGAGACTCCGACCGGACGGCCGACGCCGCGGGCGCCTGCGTGCCGGCCGTCGTCGTCTCGGAGCCGAGCTTGCCGACCCACTCCTTCAACGCGCCCCGGGAGATCCCGAGGTCACCCGCGATGCCCTTCAACGTCGCGCCCGGAGTGGACTCATACAAATCCACCGCCCGGCGTCGGAACTCGTCCGTGTAATTCTTCCTTGCCATCCTTAGATTCTCGCTTCCCCAGCATCGTGCTGGATTGAGCGTGTCCAAGATCAGGGGTCAAGCGCCGAAAATAGGTCTTGACGATGGTAACCCCCAGCCAAATGGCCCTTTAGGTGCTTAGGTGCGGCGGACGGGGCTTGAACAGTGTCTGGCGGATTAGGGTCCCGACTCCCTGGTTTCAGTCGGCATCAACACTCCTAAACCAGCTGAGCTACTGCCCGCGGAGTTCCATCGGAACAGTGCGCGCAACGCTACAGGCTTGGGTGCTTACGATCAGTGGGACAAGGTGCGCTATCGAGTGTTCTCTCGGGCCAAGGCTCGCGCGACTGAACTTCTCAGCGATGGCTCGGATCTAGTAACAGCACGAAACACCGCGTCGCTCGGTGTATAGCGCTCAAAGACCTCCCCGAGTCGATCGTCAATCGAAGTCACCGACCCGTCCCGCGCGGTCGTCATGTCGGCGAAGGTCAACACATCGAGAAGGTCGACGGGCGGGAGAGCGAACTCGAGGAGCTCAGAGAGCAACCCTCGTTCTTCCGCCTCGACTCTTGCCTCGGAATGAAACGCGACGAGCGACACCACCAGATCGGGATACCCGACAGCTTGGAGGAATCGCGCACCATCGAGGGGGTGAAATCCGGTGAAGGCGATTGACGAGGCATATCCGATGTCGTGTAGCCAGGCTGCCGCGATCAGTTCATCCATCTCAGCGACTGACAGCTGCATGGCGACCGTTCGTGCGACCCCAGCCACATGGGCGAGGCGCTCCGGAAGCGTGGCCAGCATCTTCTTGGCCAGCGCTTTCGAATTAGTGACGAGCGACTCATCCACAGATTCAGAATAGAACGCCTCGTGCCCCTGCCCGCTGTCAAGGTTGCACTGGTTCTTCCAATCTGTCAGAAGCCGACCTTATGCTCGAGGAGCGAGGCCAGACGCCCGACGAACGGGAGCGACTGGGCACGAACAAGCGTTACGCGGCATCCATAGACCGCCGGATGGCTGAGCATGGCAAGGAGATTGTCATGCGAGACAAGAGTCCGCTCAGCTTCACCGACGATGAGCTTGGGCTCGATACGTTGCTGCTGACACGATCTCGGGACTGACTGTGTAGGTTAATCGCACGCCTTTTTGCACCCGCACGGCGCGAATTGCGGAGTCGGTCGTCACCGTTGCGGAAGCAATGATCTTCTCCGCTGCGTGCCGATGAACGGTAGCTCGTTCGAATGTTGCTCCCGTGCCTCAATAATGCCCGACCGCTTTCGTAACCGGCCAGACCCCTCGTGTCTTTGTCCGCGGTACAACGGCCGTAGACAGGGGAACCTGTAAGCAGAAAATCTCTTTGTATTGCGTACAGCTGATGCTGAATACTACATTCTCAGCAACTTAGCCTTCATTGACGCGAACTCTTCGTCCGTCAGAATGCCTTCCGCGTGCAATTGCGAATACTTGCGAAGTTCGTCCGCCATTGAAGCCCCCGGCAAGTTGGAAGCTGCCTGCGGCCCCTGCGACGCGAGTGCAATTGCCCGGTTGTTGATTACCTCTGCCGCGTGATTGAGGAACTTGATCGTTGTGCTGTTCGGGTCGCCAAATGGTGAATACACGAACTCAAATTTAGGTGTTACGACATGCAGGTGAACTTGCTGATTTCCCGTCTTCTTTGGGGCAGCCAATGCGAACACACCAAGCGTGACCAGCCGTGTCGCGGTTACCCTTTGGGTCAGCTGCCCCTGTGTGACAACTTCTGCGCGCGCGCCCGCCATCGAGCCACCGACCGCACCGACCGCACCCGGCTTGCCTCGCCAAACCTCTTTCTCGTAAACGTAGAGTTGTGCGCCGGGTTGATGCACGACTAGTCGCCCGACCCTTTCGTTGAACACGTCGTCGATTGCCGTCTGACGAGCTTTGCGGGCATCGTTTGCAGCTGCGCGCTGGTCCGCAGCCGCTGTCCGTTCGATTCGGCGCTTCTCTCGCTTATCAAGTTCACCTGTATTGGCCGATCCCCCGTGTGAGTCGTCAGCTTTCGAGAATTCAATAGGTTCAAAACGTTCATTCCCTTTGCTGTCTTGGACCGCATTTTCCAGCGATTCGGCGAATTCATCCCATTGTTTCTTCAGTTTGTCGCCGCGTCCCGCTGGGATTTGCACCGAATTGATATCAAATTGTGGGCCCTTGATTGGAGCGGTGTCGCCAATAATCGCGACTCGCAAAAGCCCAGTCCTCCACGCTGTCGGTGCAACGTAGTCGATTGACTCAACGTCAATCAGCGGGATCCTTCGAGGTGACACCGCCTTCTTGACTCGTTGTATCGAGGCTCCCTCGAACGTGAACGTCAACGAATCGCGGTTGAGCGCGATTCGTTCGCCGCGATTATGAATTTCGAGGCTTCCCGAGTCGCCGACGTTGGATCCTTCGTCATTGCCGCTGGCGGGGTGATCCTCGTGTTCCAGTTCGGCGCTCGATGCGTCAGGTTCGTCGGCTCGCATCTCGTCAAAATGGTGTTCGGCTATCTGAGAGGCAGGATCGACGGTTGCCGCGTATGGATCCGTCCACGCGGTTCCATCCCACCAGCGTTGACGTCCTGTCCCGTCGTCGTACCAACCGGCAGGAATAGCAGCGGATGAAGCGTCATCACTCATGCGGTGAGCCTAACCGAGCGCTGGGCCGAAGCATCTCCCTCTAACAGGGGCGCACAAGGAATCCACGCGACGGGAACACGTAAGCACGAGTTTGCTTTGGCAATCGGAGGGGGGCAAATGTCTCCATACGCTGAACTATGGTCCACGAACCCGCCATTGCCTGGAGTGAAAAGTGTAGGGGGTCATGCTGTACCGGTGAGCCACTTCCATATCCCCCTGAGCAGTTCCGGCAGGCTATACAGGTTCAGGAAGAAGTTCAGTAAGTTCCAGATGACAGTGATAACGATCACGAGCGCGCCGATCTTGCCGGCCGGTCGTTTGATCAAGACTTTGAACTGTTTCCACACATACGCGCGCTGTTCTCTCCGAAGCTGGTCATCATTAGATGATCGATCGGCCTGCCCTCCACCCGCGATTCCCGACATTTCCCGCCAGCCGATGAGCAGAATGAAGCCGCCTACCTCGGCAAGCAAGATCGTGCCCGGCGACTGCTGGGTTACTGCCGCGAGCACGACTGAGCCTGCTCCGACAGGAGTGAGCCAAAGAAGAGTCAGCCACATGCTGCGGTTCAGTTGAAGGCGGACTTCATCCTCGCTACCGACCTGTGCGTACTCCCGGCGCGCAAGGATTTTCTGCACATTGCCGTTGCGGGTTCGGAACAAGAGGACGCCTGCGTAGATTCCGATTTGAACACTCGCGAAGATCACGCCACCGGCTTCGTGGAGCCACGGCAACAGCAGCACGGTCACGACGAACGCGACGAAGCCGGCTCCCAGCGTTGGATCAAGGGCCAATCGCATCGACGACAGTACCTGGCGGTAAGGCGTGGGATCTCCATCGGCCGAGCGCTCAGAGCGCCCGACCGGGATCGAGAAGGCTCCCGAGCAAAGAATGATGCCGATGACAACCCAGGGGAGGAAGTAAAGGGCTTGGTCGTCGACGCCTGGGTAATGCCGGAAGACGAGGAAACCTATGACGGACAGCGCAGCGAGGAGGTGGAGCGGGTCCATGGCGCTGCCTTGAACTGTGAATCTTCGTAGGACCAGTATTGTTCGGGTCCAGATCAGGGTGACAAGTCCCAGGAGAAGGGCGTAGCCGGGCCCGAGAGTTGTGAAAGTGACCCACCCAGTTGCGACCGCAGCTACCACGGGAGCCCACTGGACGAGAAACACCTCCTCGTCGATGACTCCGGTCGCGTCCGCCAAGAGCCCTGCGAAGACGAGCGATCCCAACGTTATTGAGGCAAATGAACCAGCGCCGATCCACCCGAATCCGAGGACGTTGCCGATCGACTCCAACCACTCAGGAGCCTGCTGTGTCGGGAAGAACACGCCTGCAATCGCCAACGAGAAGAAGATGGCCAGGGAGAGAAGATAGAGGGGCGAGATCGTGCGAGCCAAGCGCATTCGAGTTTGGACCCTGGTTAAGAGCGTGGGAGCGCCTTCTCGAACTCGTACCGCGCCGACTCCATTCGCTTCCAGCTCATTTACGAGGCGGGCCGCGGCCCTGTAGAACACCTTGCAGTCGCGTCCTCGATACCCAGTCGCGATCTGACGCTGAAGCTCCAACCTAAGCTCGTGCTCAACCTGCGCAGAGGTCATGTAGGGAAGTCGCCGGGTTAGAGTTGCGGCGAGTGCGTGCAAATTGAGCGTGATCTCTCGTTCGCTCGGCCCTCCGCCAAACACTCCCGGACCAAGATCGTGCGAGATCGTAATAATGATTTTATTGAGGAGCTCGTCATCGATAGTCGCTGAAGAGTTTCTCTGCTTGGTGGCCGTCGTCGCCTCGCGCGTCTTCTCTCGTTCACCCGTCCCCGAGTTGTAATACGCGAGTTTGGGAAAAAGATGAGAGATCTTTAATGGACGATCGATCCAGTGCAGCGCTTCCAATGTGCGCTGGGCGACACTATCGGTGATTCGCGTCGCATGAGTCAGAAACAGGACGGCGCATTTGCGGTAGAAGGTAGCGCCGGAGTAGTTCACCCACAGCCGGTCCCGTTCCCGTGCCACCTCCTCGAGGTAAGCCGCGCCAGCGGTCTTGAGAACGGCGTACGACGCGCTTGTCACCGTCTGGGTTTCCGGCGAGCTCGGTACTCGAAATTGGAGATTGGTCATCGATTGCAGCTGACACCGTATCATTGCCGCATCCGGTCCGGTGGTCTTGCTTTCGCTCAGCGATTTCGCCCACTTGTCAATATCGGCAATCAATCCCGCATCGCTAGCGGCCTCGTCCACTTCGAATTGCAGATGTGCTCGCAGGCCGTACGTCGCCGACATCGATCGAACGGTTTCCGCTAGCGCAATGGAACCGGAGTCATTCTGCTTGCGACGCTCGATGGCCGCAAGCACCGCCTCGCGCTGCGCTGGCAAAGTATCGAGGGTTCGGACATACCTCTCGACATCGCCCTCACGGACTGCCGTCCTCAATGACGCAAAACAGGCGCTGAAGAGTTCCTCCGCTTGGCGGGCGCTTACCGCGAGTGTCCCAGAAACGCTGCGGCGGGCCGTCGTGCTGCGCCACCATTGCGATTGCAGCCGCCTGAATTGCCAACCGAGCTGCCGGGGCAAGTCCAACTCGCCGTCGGTAAATCGACCCATGAGTTGCAAATTTCGTTGAACGACGGGAGTCGAGCGAACCAGAGGAGTATCGGGATCCTCGATGAACTCGGCCGAGAACGGCTCCCCATGACGACCGACTCTCCCCAGCACCTGACGATCCAAGCGGGGCTCTTGACCATGCCCGAGGATCACCAGATGAGGTGAATGAGTGGAGCGGATATCGATCCCGCGGCAGCCACCCGACGACAAAACCGTGATCGCGCCGGGTATGCCCGCTTGGGCGATCACGGCATTACTGGTCTCCGAATCGAATACCGTGACGATATTCACCGTGGCGTCAGGACGCTTTTCAAGGATGTGGTGGGCCGTCGCATGAGCTTCATTCACTGACCAGGCGATGACCACCGTCGGCGTGTTGGGGCGATCCCCGATCTCAGCAGTGATCGCATCGAGAGAGGAACTACGCGACCCGAAGAATCGCGTCGGCGGCTTTTCCCGGCTGCGAACGAAGCGGGGAGTTATTGCGATCGTCCACGTTCCGAGCACGATCTGGTAATAGAGCAAATCCGCCGCGGCAGTTCCTGAGAGTCCGACAACATGAGGGTGTTTTCCAAGGAGATCCAGTCGAGAGACCATTGCGAAGGTCCTGTCGACCCAGGCCGGCTTACCTGTCAGTTTGAATCTGACGGCGTTCATCTGGATTGAAGAGTCCTGCCTCAACAGCGCACCCGTGACCTGGTTGACGCGCAGGAGCACCTCGCCGTCCCGAACGTAGTCCCGCCCTTCCTTGGCGAATTCAGCCCAGGTCGCTGCTTCTGCCATCTGATGGATCCGCTGGGCGGGTTGCCCGAGATCGCGCGCGAGTTGTTGCACGTGCCTCCAGCCCGATGGGGTCAAGGAGATATTGTCGTGGACGCGATCAAATGTGAACTGCGTGTCCTCGCTCCACGATGCAACGGCTCCGAAGACCTCGGGCCACGCGGCCTCTCCAACTTCCACAAGCTCGGATAGCGCGAAGTCCTCGTCACTATCGATGAGGATAGAGTCGATCTCGTCGAGCACCACGCCTGCCCAGCGCGGATAGTCATCGAGGGGAGTCGTAGGGTTGCCATAGGTCGCATAAAGGTATCCGAATGCCGCGCTGCTGAATTGCTGGTATGCGACCCCGCGGAAGCCGGCCGGCGGCAAGCCGGTTCGTACCTCGATTCCGAGGAAATCGAGGTACGACCGAACACGTTCGGCATCCCTCTCGGCCAGATAATTATTGACTGTCATGACCCAGGCCTGACCGTGACGAGCGACGAGCGTGGGTAGTGCGAGGGCGATCGCGTAGGTCTTCCCCTCTCCTGTCTCCATCTGCACGTTCACCTGGTCGACGAGGCATTGTGCGGCTTGGATCTGTTCAGGGTATGCCGCCGAGCCCGCCGGGAGGTCGGCGGGGCACCTGTTGAAAGCGACGACCGAGATCGCCATGATCGCAGCCTCGGGTGTATGCCGATAACGCTGAAGTGCGCGCAATATTCGCACCTCCGGTTCGCCATCGAGCCGGAGCGCCTCGCGCTCATACTCCGCCAGGAGCTCCGCATCGCTCAGTCGTTCATAGGCGGCGATCAGCTGGCTGAGGCTGTTCCAGCCTCCACCGATAAGGGCAGCGAAGAAGCTCGACAGCAAAGACTGAAACCACGCGAAAACCCGCACGATCAGAACCCGCTGGGTAGTGATTCTGGCTGCGGCTTGGGGACATCTGGTGCAGACCTGAGATGGGCATAGGTCGCGGTCACGTTCTCCACGACGCGGGCAGCGTGGACGACAATGTCGTACAGTTGCACGTCAGCAAGCCCGGTTCCGACGGGCACCTCGCACTCGACGATCATGACGCAAAACGGAACTGCCTGACCGCTGCTCGAGCTCTGGGTGGGGTTAAGGTTCTCGGAACTTGCAGATGTAAATGAGGGAATGGCACCCGAGTCGCCGCCCTGTGCGGCGGCAAGTGGCACCGTGGTGGACTCCACTTTGACGTGAGCCTTAACCGCGACACGCGTCATGTTGATTTCGTTGGCGGTTGAGAGCAGCGCACCATAACCCCCAAGGGGATGGTTTCGCCGGATAAAGAAGCGCAGATAAAGCGCCGGCGTCCCGGTCCCGGTCCCGGTCCCGATCACCGACCCTCGCATCTCGAATTGAGGCGTTCGCACAGTCGGAGTCTCCGATTCCTCGAGCTCATACCCGATGGCATCAAACGCTTGGGCGATTCTCGCTGTGGTGAGGGGTCGCAGCTTAAGGAAGGGTGGTTCTGGCGGTGACGTCTCCAGCGGGGTTCGGGGTTCGCTGTCGCCTAGTCGTTCCGATTGGGGCGATGACGCCTGCGCGGGTGTCGTAGCTCCGACAGGGAGAGGCGCATCTGCGGCTGGGCCTGACATATTTTCGCCTGCATTGGACAATATCCAGCCCTTCGAATTTTTTTCAGAAAGCTCCAAGTCGTTCCACAATAGAACCTCATCGGAGCGCACCGCATCCGGAACTTGGCAGCGCCGCTCGTCATGATCGCGGTGGCCTCACTTCTCAGGGTTCTGCACGACCCCTGACTTTGGCCGGCCGCTGGCGCCTGAAGGCTCAAAGGGCAGTTCGGTCAGCCATCAACTCGGCCGCGGGGAGTTGGAGTTGGGGCAGACATCGCCGCGGGCGTCCGGCGCGATGACTTCTACGTCGACCACGGCTACTCTGGCGCTCGAGCCGCACGGCCTCATTTTCGATCGCGCACTCGACGCAGTTTAATCCGCCATGCACTCCGGCTCATGGAAGGCCGAGAGTCGGCTGCACAGGTCGCGTGCGGCCTGAAAATGTCCCGAGCAACGATCTACCGCCGATCCCGCCCAATGGGTCCACTCCCAAAGCAGTTTGAGGGACAGGCCGTAGCGAGCGACGCCGCCAAGAAAACGTCACAGAACACCGCCACGGCTCGCCAAAGAATCAAACCGCCTGCCGGAAATTGATCGAGATCCACGAGCATCGATTGAGACGTGGAGCGGAAAATGTTCGCAAAACACGCGGCAAGTTCGCGCGTCAATGCAGAAAATGACGGCCCCGAGTCGTACTCTCGATCGCAACTAGACGGACCTGTTGAGCGAGGGAGTGATGGACATTTCCCAAGGCATCCTTTCTCTTCCCGGCACTCGCGTTTGCAGCGCTCTTCTCTCGGTCCTCAAGTCGACCTCTTGCTTCGTGTCCGTCAGCCGCTGGCCTGGACACCCGCCGGCAGGAGCGCACCTGAAGTACTAATCCGATCGGGAAGGACGATCACCCATGAACGACGCATACCCGAACACCAGCTCGCCGGTACTTGAGGAACGAGTTGTGCCCACGGCTTTCGCCGGTGCTTCTCTCGCGGCTCACTACATCGAAGACGCGGAGGCGGTAGCGGATTCTCCGCGGGCGGTACTTCTGGAGGTGCGACAAGTCGAAGATGGGGAACCCGCAGAGTCCATCCTTGACGACTCCTTGGCCGATCTTGGGAAAGTCGGAGTAGCGAAGGCTGCCCCGGTTGCCACTCGGGGCTTCCGTGGGGCGATGTCCCGCCTCGGGATCCGCGTTTCGCCGGGGCCGGCCGAGCAGGCCGAGCTCGACCAACGCGAGGAGCGAGCGCGCCACGAGGAGATCATCCGTCAGGCGACGTGGGTTCGCGCCGCAAGCATCCTCATTGCCAACCCGAAAGGCGGCGTCGGAAAGACGCCGACCGCGCTCTTGCTTGGGGGAGTGCTCGCGACGGTCCGAGGAGGATCCGTTTGCGTCGTCGAAGTATCGGACGATGCCGGGGCGCTCGCCTACCGAGCGGAAGGGAACCCAAGCCTCGGGCTTGGAGAGCTCGTCCGCGACGTCGACACCATTAGTACAGCAGGACAGCTTGCCGGATACACAGCGCCGCAAACCTCCTATGCCTCTGTGATCGGCACTGTAAGTCGACGGCCGCGCCTCTCCGACTCCGACGTGAGGGCCGTCGCTGGTGTCATCGACCGGTTCTACGGCATCCGGGTGATGGATAGCGGCAACCAGCCGTCCTCCGCTGCGTTCACCGGCGCCGTCGACACTGCCGATGCACTCGTCCTGCCGCTGTACAACGCGGGGGATGCAGCCCTGGAGGCACTCGCTCTCCTTGAGGAGCTCAAAACGGCCGGTGGCCACCAAGCTGACCTGGCTCGGCGCGCGATCATCCTCCGGCTCTCCGATGGGCGACCGGAAAACCCTCAAGTCGTCGCCCGGGTGGACCGCATCATCGCCGGCAGCGGCGTCGAGCAGGTATTCACCATTCCGTTCGACGCCCACATTGCCGAACGTGGCCAACTCAGCCTCGGCAACCTCAGCGCTCTGACCCGCAGCTCGCTTACAGCTGCGGCCGCCGGAGCCATCCGTGCATTGCAGGCAGCAGTTCTCTAACCGACGAAAGGACAATTGACATGGTCATCATGGGCGTCCCGCTCATCGACAATCCACTGAACGGACTCATTCCCAACTTCAGCATCTTCGGAGTCGAATTCACCCAGCTCTGGCAGAAAGTCATCACCGGCGCGTGGGCCATCGCCATCATCCTCTGCGTGGTGTTTCTCATCATGGCCGTCACTCAAATGGCCTCCGCCTCGAGCGGCGGTAACCCCAACGACTACAAAGTCGCGCGGACCCAGGCGATGTGGTCCGGAGTCTCCCTCGGTGTGCTCGCCGCGCTGGCCGTGATCGTCGGCGGAGTCCTCGCGCTCTTCGGATAGCTCGCAGCCGTGACCGTCACCAGCGTCGCCCCACGCCGCAAATGGCCGTGGATCATTGCCGCGATCGTCGTCATCGCGGCACTGACTACCGCTGCCTTCATATTCGGGACATCGCCGAGCGGAAGGAGCGCCCCCACCGCGACCCCTGCCGGCACTCATTCAGCCAGCCCGAACGCCACGGCGGACAGAGAGCCGACGGGATGCCTGGGTGGCGCCGAGCGGACTGCAGCGACGGTCCTCGCAGCCCAACGGCTCGCACCTCACTCCTCCAATGGAGCGGTGGAGGTTGCCGCAGCCTTCACACGGTGGATCCAACGGTTCCCCTACCCGTCCGCGGCGGATGCCGATGTCATTTCGAGAGATGTGCTCGCCCGCAAATCCTTCACCAGCGACCTGCCCAAGTATCTTTCGGCCGCTCCGGACCTATCGGGGGGAGTTGTGCCGCAAGGCACGAACTACTACATGTCCACGATTCCCGGTGTGTGGCAGCTCGAGTCCTCGTCGGCCGACAGGGCCGTCACGTCGATAGGAACCGGCTTCGTCATCAACGGCGAGCTGAGCACCACCCTTCGCTCGTCAATTACCGTCACGCTCGTCTGGCAGGACGGCAAATGGAGGATCGCCGACGCGGTCGGCCAGCGGACGACTGAGAACCTCTACGCGGTCGGCACCGCGTTCACGAAGGGATGCTGAGCATGCTGCCGCAGTCACTGCCTGCCGACGGATGGAATCCGATCGGCGGCCTCGGGGACCTTGTGAACGGCGCAAGCGGCGCCATCGCCTACTGGTCCGACCCGTGGGGCAATACCTTCAAAGCGCTCCGCGACGCCGCCGCAGGAATGAGCAAAGACATCCTGCCCGCGCTGACATCGGCGACGCTTCCCGACCTGACGGCGGAGTGGTTTGTGAATGCCTACAAGATCTCCTTCGCCACCGCCATTTTCGTGGCGGTGGCGTTACTGATCCCGCAGGTGCTGCGCACGGCGCGCGGCGCGCAAGCCGGTCGCGATCTGATCGAGTCAGTCGGACTGTATTTCGGAACGTTCCTCGTCGGAGCGATGTTCGGTCCGGCCGTCGGAATCGTCCTGATCAACTTCTTCCACTCGCTCACCAATGTTTTCGTTTCGTTCGGTGTAACCGGGTCGATCGCCTCCGTGATTGCCAACTTCCAGAAGATGATTACCGGCGCCGACCCGACCGGAATTACCGGCGGAGTGCCTATCGCTGTGTTCCTGATGTTGTGCATGATCGTGGGCCTCTTCCTGGTCATGCTCATCCTGCTTGTCCAGCTGGTCACCCTGTACTTTGCCGGTGTCCTGTTCCCGCTTGGACTGGTGTGGATCATCGATCCGACGAAGCGACGATTCGGATTGCGCATCGGAGGGCTTTGGTTCGGGATTCTCGCCGCTCACCCCTTGCTGTTTCTGCTGCTCGGATTGGCCTATTCGATGATGGCCGCACAGGTGGGCGCGTTCGGAAACAACTTCGGTCTGAGATCCATGGTCAGTCTGCTGGTCGCAATCATTGCGTTGTTCATCGCCGCGCTGTCGCCGTTGCTGCTAATGAAGTTCGCCCCGATCCTGCCGATGGGATCCGGTGGCAGCAGCGGCCCAGGGCTGGCCGCGGCACCAATCGGCGCTCGAAACATGAATGACGCTGCGCGCCGATATGGACAGAATCGCGGAGGCGAGGGCGCTCCAACTCCGGAATCAAGAACTGGTTCGCCTTCAACGGAGACAGCTGCGAACCCGTCCGGCACTTCGAGTCTGTCTCAGGCCGCTGCAACTCGGGCGACGTCGACGGCACCAGCTGCCGGATCATCGGCCGGTGTCGGGATGTCGACTGGCGCCGCGAGCGTAGCTACAGCCGGAGCGACGGCAGAAGGAGCGGCCGCGGTCGGCACTGGGTTAGCCGCGGCCGGCGCAGCTGAATCCGCCACGGGTGTCGGCGCCGCAATCGGCATCCCCACCTTGGTCATCGCGGCCAGTATCTCCGCGACGGCCAAGGGAGCGCAGTTGGTACAGAAGGCCGGCGAGCATTCGACCGCAGCGATGGATGACGGCCCGATCGGAAAGAGCAGCACAACATGACCGAGACACAAACCCCCGTCGTCGTCCGCTATCTCGGCGGCGAGAGCGGCCATCGGTCGTTCTTCGGCGGCACCCACTCTCGCACCCGAATCGTCTTCCTGACCCTCTTCGTCGTCGCCGGCATGATCCTCACACCGCTGATCGGATGGCCCGGCCTGCTCATCGCTCTGGTCGGTGCGGGTATCACCTTTCTGGTGACGGCCCACACCCATCGCGGGTCGATCGTTGACCGGCGACGCAAACGGCGCCGGTGGGCAGCCCGACAGAAGACGGGGTCGGATCGCTTCCGCACGTACGAGGTGGGGGCGTGGGACCAGGCCCAGCAGGCGCTCGTCGACGTCACACGTTCGAAGGGGGCGCAGGCCCGGTCGGTTGCCGAAAAGGCTCGGCGCGACATCCTCTCGATGAGAGCCATGCCGGATGGCGCGGACGGCATGGGCTGGCTGCAATTCGGGCGCGGCGAACCGGGCATCGGATGGCATACTCCCGCTGGGGAGCGCCCCTACCTCTCGGTCACCTTCTCGGTCGCCGGGCAGCTGCGAGGGATCGAGTCGCCGTCGGTGATGGCTCGCGCCGCGGATGCGTGGGGCGCATTTCTAGCCTCCCGGGCAGTGCCGTCCGCACTGGCAGACGGGGTGCAGGTCAGCACCCGGGTGCTGCCGTCCGATACCGCGTTGCAGGAGTTTTGGGTACTGAACAGCCTCGATCCAGCCGCTCCCGCGGACGCGATCGCCTCCTACGAGGAGGTCCTCCGCCTCACCGGCGAAGACGCCATGGTGCAACGTCACCTGATCACGATCAAATGGCCTCTCACCCCCACGTTCCGGGCCGCGGCCAGTAAGCACGGGCCGAGTCGGGATGGATGGCGACGACTCATGAAGGAGGAGATTGAATCCGCGCTTCGCGGGCTTCGTGACGCGAAGCTCGGGCAGGTCGAGGTTTTGACGTCCCGGCAGACGGCGGCGGTGATCATGCACCAGCAGAACCCGTCCCGCCCGATTGACTACGTTGCCGACATTGATCCTGCGCGCTTCGGGCTTCCCGCGCGAGACGAGTTTTCAGCGCACATCGTCGCTGATGCAGACCCCGTTTCGGGGGCGCCGGTCGAGTGGTGGCATCGCACAGCCGCGATCCGCGCCGGGGCCATGGCGACCGCACCTCGCACGCAACTGTGGCTCCTCGACCTCCTGGTCGGGTCCGACATCCAGTTCGTGCGCACCGTGTCCTTTCACATCGATCTCATTCCCGCCGGTGAGGCGAAGGCCGCCGCTCGGCAGGACCTGGTGCGTGATGCCGCCGAGGCGCTATCCCGGATCGAGGCCGGCCAGGTCGACATCGACGACACCGACGTGCACATGACCGCAGCCAGGCGCCGCCGTGAAGATCTCGTTTCAGGATCCCAACACCACGGCGCCTCCTGGGTCGGCTACGTCACCATCTCGGTACGCGGCCGGGAAGAACTCGCGCGGGCGTCCCGCCAGCTGGAGGAAACGTGTTCAACCGGATTAGGGATCGAGCGGCTGGACTGGATGGATTCCTACCAATCCGCCGCGTCCGGCACAACCTGGCCGATCGGCCGCGGGCTTGCGCCCAGTCGCACCACGTTCGGTGCTCGCGCGTACCGCCGACTGGCTGGCGCCGGCGAGAAGGAGGCCATCTCATGAGTACCCAAATACACGGCACCCGCTCCAAGATGTGGGACCTCCCGATCCTGCGCAACTTCGCCCCGCCCATCGACACTCTGGCCACCGAAGAGAGCGTGTCACCGGCCGAGATTGTGCCGTGGTCCCGGCCCGGAACCGTGCTGCGGACGAACCAGCGAGCGGCCCGCCGCGGACACTATGCACCGATGCTGGACGGGGCGCCGACAACCACTCGGCAGGCTGAGATCCTGAACACCGCGCTGATTGGACCGCCCACCGGCACGCGAGGGGTCGTGAATGGGCGGGACGTCCTGTCCCGCACGACGATCTCCCACGACCCGGTGACCGCCTACAACGCCACCCCGCGCGAGGTCTCCAGCCCGAACGTGATTGCAATGGGGGATGTGGGGGCGGGGAAGAGCTCGCACGTGAAGTGCAACTACGTGATCCGCCCACTGCTACTCGCCGGCAGGCGTGCCGTGGTCTTCGACAAGAAGGACCAGGCCGGAGAAGGCGAGTACTCCGACGTGGTGCGCCACTACGGGTTCGAGCCGATCAAGTTCGCCGCCGACGCCAGCGGAACCACCCTGAACATCCTCGACCCGGTCATCGCCCACGGCACCGGACTTCAGGGTCAGGCGCGGCTGCTGAACATCGTCACTCGGCTCGCCCGCGGCGACCAGTCGCTGAACGGGTGGGAGGAGGAAGCGCTCCGCGCCGCCCTGCGCATGACGGTGGAGCGTGCCGATGGCCGCGTTCCCGTGCTGACTGATGTGTTGCCTAATCTCGGCAACGTGGTCGACGACCCCGAATATCGGGCGCTGTCGGCGACAGCGCGAGACGACCTGCACAAGGCCGGCCTGTCGGTGAAGTGGACGCTCAATGGTCTGCTCGACGAATACTCCGGCCTGCTCGACGGGGAGACCTCCCGGAGCGTGGATCTCAGCGGCAAGCTCACCTCCTTCGACATCTCTCAGCTCCCGGACGACGGTCCGGCCGTGCCGGTAGTGATGGCGATCGGCAACATGTGGATGCTCGGACGCCTCCGCTCCGACCGCACCCACGCCACCACCGTTGTGTGGGAGGAGGGCTGGCACATGATCGGCGGACCCTCCGCCCACCTGATCAAGGCGAACCAGAAGCTCGCCCGCGGCCTGGGGATCTCCAACGTGTTCGTCATTCACAAGGGCACCGACATTCCGAAGGACTCCGCCGGGATGGCCATCATCCAGGAAGCGCAGACGATCGTCGTCTACCGGCAATCCCGACCCGAGGATGCCGCCTGGTGTCAGGAGACCTTCGGGCTCGCTCCCGAAACGGCGAAGACGATCGAAACCCTGCGGGACGGGCACTACATCTTCAAATACGGGTCGCACCCCGAAACCCACGTCCAGCACATCCGCTCCGCCTGGGAGACCCGCCTGACCAACACCGACGAAGGCCTCGCGGTCGGGACCGTCGTCTGACGAAGGCGACACGACAATGGGCCTCCTGAGACAGATCGTTCTCGGCACGGTCGCCCTCCTGGTCTCGACCGCGGGCGCAGTCGCCCTTTCGACCGGAACGGCGAGCGGTCACTGCGGAACCAGCGCCATCCCTACGGGCGCAACCTCGACCCTAGGGGTGGTCGCTGGGTACTCCGGCGACCAGCTTGCGAATGCCGTCGCGATCGTCAACGCGGGCACCGCTCTCGGCGTCAGCACCCAGGGCGACATCATCGGAGTGATGACCGCGATCGGCGAATCCGGCCTGCGGAACCTGACCTACGGCGACAACCTTCACGGGGTGACCAACCCGGATGGAACGCCGACCGACAGCGTCGGACTATTTCAGCAGCAACACTGGTGGGGTCCACTGGCCACCAGGATGGATCCCGGCAAGGCGGCCAGCCTCTTCTTCCAGCGCCTGCTGACCCTTCCCGGTTGGGAGACCATGCCGCCCACCGCGGCCGCCCACGCCATCCAGCGAAACGCCGACCCCAACTTCTACACGCCCTTCTACTCGAAAGCTGCGCAAGTCGTCGGCGCGGTGATCAGCAGCGCAGGCGGGGGAGCTTGCACCATCGGTGGCGACGAGCAAGCCATCGCCCAACAGCTGGTGCAGGCCGCAGACACCGGTCGCCTGAGCGGATCGGTGCCCGATCACATCAAGGAGATCCGCTGGATCGCGCAAGGTCGAAGCGTTCCCAACTGCGGCATCGACATCCGCATCCTTCAGGTTCTGCTGTTGGCCGTGCAGCACTTCGACCGGGTGACGGTCAGTGACATCAACCGCGCCTGCACCGGGCAAATCGCCGGCCTCGGCACTAAGTCGCTGCATTACATCGATGGGGGAGGGCGTGCGGTCGACTTCGTGTCCCTCAACGGCCAACACCTGACCGGATCCGATGGCCTGTCGCTCCGCTTGATCGCGCTCCTCGACCCGGTCATGCCCAGCGGCGCACATGTCGGGCAGCGCGATTGCCGCGCCCGCGCTGGGGACAGCGTCGCCACCACGCGGTGGACTCAGGTGGACGACTACTGCACTCATTTGCACGTGGACGTGGGCTTGAAGGGGAATCCGCTCGTCATCCAGTGAGCTCTTTTGTTGAATCGGAGCCGCCGTCGGCGGCGCTGCGCCAACCCAAGTTTGTTTGACCTTTCCGTCCGGACGACCGTAGCTCGCTGCCGCCCCTCCGTTCCCGGCTTTCGCGGCATATCCTCCCTGCGGTCCGGTATTACACGCCCCTGTACTTCGGTTCGTCCGCTCACAACGATATCTTCTGCCGGAAGGCAAACAAAACAGTCGATCTGAGGAGAGAAGAACATGAACGAGATGACCACCTGCGACCAGTTGCACGAACAGCACCACGCGGTCAGCCGCGACAGCCTCGCGAGAGCGATCTGGTCAACGATCATCGAGCCGGGTGATCAGGATGCGGGACAACTGATTGCGAACCTGAACGCCGCCGAAGCGCTGCAAGCAGTCCTCAATGGGGAAAGC